>JAEWSD010000056.1 GCA_023398615.1 Bacillota bacterium | reverse complement strand
ACTGTTATGTTATTATTTGTAATAAAAAAGGGGGAGCAATATGAGTGTAAGTATTAAGCAATTTGAATTATTAGAAGAAGAGGCATATAAACGACTTAAGGATCTAATAGGAGAAAGGGAATATACTGATGAACAATTTACTCAACACTTAAAAAATTTACAAAAAAGTGATGAAGAATGGGTATTGTTTATATTAGATGAAGCGAAAAATGTACAGAAATTTTTTAAGAAGTCAAAAATATATATAAATGTTATCATAGCTGTATCACTAATATCATTTATACTATCAATAGTTGTAGCTATGTTTTTTCACGATTCAGGGTACCAATATTTTATACTTATAGGCGGGATTGTAATAAGCCTATTATTAGTATTGTTGAAAAATAGAATTATAAAAATAGACAATAAATACTATAATTAATTTTAAGACATCCTTCGGGATGCCTTTGCAAAGCCGGCTTTCGTTGAATTATATAATAAGCAGTACATGTTTTTGATATTTTTATTATATTTTACATTATATGGAAATAGCAGGCTATTTGTCGGGAAAATTTGTAGTATTCTATAATCTTGGTACATATATCCATATTGCAGCATTACTTGTTACCGGTAGGGGGGTTGTCAGCTACCGTTTTTTCTGTCAGTACAGCAGTTCCCAGTGATGCTCGTTTATGTGGTAGCGGAGAATGCATTGTACCCTTTTATTTTGTATAATGGCATCACAGGAGTAAAGTATGGTAGGAAGTCCGGCATAATGTTCCTCCCTGGAACAAAGAATGCTATCAACCTTAATGTTATGTTCCTCCCCATACAGGTCCGTATATTGAAAATATAACGGTTTCATCCTTCCGGGGGAGTTGAACACAGTAACACCGATTTCCAGTTTAGAGCAAAGCATGCCGTTCTTGGCGTTATCGGGAGTGAAATTAATGGAGTAGGTAGAGTTGAAGATGCGGATACATCCTTATTCGAAAGTCAAGGAGGATATTATACCAGATTTCACAATCATTAATAAATTTCCCAATATATTCAATATAATAATCACCCTGTAATTATCCTGTAATTATCCTGCGGTGTTTCGACAATTACTTGATTGACAAACTGTAATTCCGGGTTTATAATAACAAAAGGTAATGATAATTATTCTCAATTAGTGGAATTGGAAGGGGTACCGGGATGACTCTCAGGGATGGGCAGATTGGACAGTCTTATATTGTAAAAGAATTGGAATTGGAAGCTGCGGCAAGGCGCAGATTGGAAGCGCTGGGTTTAATTCAGGGGACGCAGATACAGCTTTTGAATCAGAATAATGACGGGGCAGTGGTATTTAAAGTCAGAGGTACCCGGCTGGCAGTCGGAAACAAAATAGCGGAAAGTATAAACATTAAGGAGGTGTAATTTTGAAAACAAAGGTTTCACTTCCGGATTTAATGAACCAGACAAAACCGGTTGCTAATGTACAGCAGACCAGAAATGAAAATGATACCTTGCAGGTTGGATTTGTGGGAAATCCCAATTGCGGAAAAACGACTTTATTTAATGCCTATACCGGTGCGAAATTAAAGGTTGCAAACTGGCCGGGAGTAACGGTTGAGAAAAAGGAAGGGGCATTTAAATATCATAATCATAGATTTAAATTAGTAGACTTGCCGGGTATTTACAGCCTGACATCCTATACTATGGAAGAAAAGCTGACAAGACAGTATATACTGGATGAAGCAGTGGATGTTATTATCGATGTAGCGGATGCTTCAAGTCTGGAAAGAAATTTGTATCTGACATTACAGCTGATCGAGCTTGGCAAGCCTGTCGTGCTGGCACTTAATATGATGGACATCGTAGAGGAAAGAGGGATGGAGATTGACCTTCACCGTCTTCCGGAAATGCTTGGAATCCCTGTTATCCCGGTTTCGGCCAGGAAGAAAACCGGGCTGGATATTCTGATGCATGCGGTGGCGCATCATAAATCAAAGCTTAAGGATAACAACCTGGAGCATCATCATGCGAACCGGATTAGTACGGAAAGCTCGCATGTCCATAAGCATCATAATGAATTGACTGTGGTATACAGTGATGAAATAGAAGATAAAATCGATGAGATTTCATATATATTACTAAAGGAATATCCTGATATTAAAAATGTAAGGTGGTATGCGATAAAGCTGTTGGAGCAGGATGCGGAGATTATGGCATTGTATCCTGTTGACTTATCGGGAGTAATCGACCGCAGTTATGAGACCGATATTATTAATCAAAAATACGACCTGATTGAAGAGATTATTGAAGAGGTACTGGTAAATAAAAGCAGGAAGGAAGAGGCAACCGATAAGGTGGACCGGATTCTGACACACAGATATTTGGGGATGCCGGTGTTTCTTTTAATTATGGCTATGGTGTTTTTCCTGACCTTTACCTTTGGGGATGCCCTGAAAGGGATATTTGAAAGTGTACTTGAAGGATTTTCAAGCATGGTCCTGAACCTTTTGCATGCGATGAAGGCCGGAGAAGTACTGACCTCGCTGATAGTAGACGGCATTATAGCAGGGGTGGGCGGTATATTGACCTTCCTGCCTAACATTTTCATATTATTTCTGGCACTCGCATTTCTGGAGGACAGCGGATATATGGCACGGGTGGCCTATGTTATGAACGGACTCATGGGCAGGATCGGTTTGTCCGGAAGGGCGTTTATACCGATGCTGTTAGGCTTCGGCTGCACGGTACCTGCGGTTATGGCATCACGGGCTTTAGAAGATCCAAAGGACAGAAGAAGGACGATCATGATAACACCTTTTATGTCCTGCAGTGCGAAGATTCCGATCTATGTTCTTTTTGCAGGCATGTTTTTCGGCAAATATGCAGCTCTTGCGGCCTTTTCCATGTATGTAATCGGTTTACTGATCGGGATAACCTCCGCTTATGTGATGCACCGGCTGGATAAACAAAAGAACAAGATTTCGCCGGACGGCAGAATTAACGCGCTTTTGATTGAATTACCGGAATATAAAGCTCCAAACGGAAGAACAATACTAATATATGTGTGGGATAAGGTAAAGGATTATCTTACGAAAGCAGGAACAACCATCTTTCTGGCTTCCATAACGGTATGGTTTATTCTTAATTTTGGCATTCATGGTATGGTGGAGGATATGTCTGAAAGCTTTGGCGCAATCTTCGGACATGGTTTGGTGCCTGTATTTAAACCGGCAGGTTTAGGAGTGTGGCAGGTGGGAGTAGCGTTAATCTCCGGCCTGGCTGCAAAGGAGGTAGTGGTATCCAGTTTCAGTGTCTTATTCGGAATTGCCAATATTAATTCGGCGGCAGGAATGGACAGCATGGTGCAGATACTTAAGCCGTTGGGCTTTGGTGCATTAAACGCCTATGCACTGATGGTATTTTGTCTGCTGTATACACCTTGTGCGGCATCGATCGGAGTGATTGCAAGAGAGCTGAAATCAGTTAAATGGACATTGTTTACCGTATTTTTTCAATTAACCGTTGCCTGGCTTGCGGCAACTCTGGTATATCAAATCGGAAGCTTGTTTGTGTAGAATGGAGATTATTATGTCGTATATAATAGGAGCATTGATTGCAATTTACGCAGGATATGTCATTTATAAGAAAGTAAAGGATATGAAAGCAGGAAAATTCTGCAACTGCGGCAGTAAAGACTGCCCTTCGAAATCCAAATGTTT
>JAEWSD010000195.1 GCA_023398615.1 Bacillota bacterium | reverse complement strand
GTAGCCGAGCCCTGCAAGGTGATAGCGAAGAACAGGGAAGAAGCGTACAAATATACGATTAAGAGTAACACAATCGCGGTGGTTTCGGATGGGAGCGCCGTACTAGGCCTGGGGAATATCGGCCCGTATGCGGCAATGCCTGTTATGGAAGGAAAAGCATGCCTGTTCAAGGAATTCGGCGGTGTCAATGCGGTGCCGATTTGTCTGGATACCCAGGATACGGAAGAGATCATCCGGGTGTGCGCGGCGATTGCACCGGGCTTTGGGGGGATCAATCTGGAGGATATTTCTGCTCCCCGCTGCTTTGATGTGGAGCGTCGTTTGATTGAGATGCTTGATATACCGGTTTTTCATGACGACCAGCATGGAACTGCGATTGTGGTGCTTGCGGCAATAATAAACGGCCTGAAAATTACCGGAAAAGAGAAAGGTACCTGCCGTGTTGTAATCAATGGGGCGGGAAGTGCCGGTCTTGCAATCACGGAGCTTTTGATGGCCTATGGATTTGAGAACATGGTTATCTGTGATATTCACGGTATTCTGGATCCGGAATCGGAGAAGCTCAATTCCTATCAGGCAGATTTTGCGGCCAGAACAAATCCGGAGCATAAAAAGGGGGATTTGACAGAGGCACTTCGGGGGGCCGATATCTTTGTCGGTGTGTCGGCGCCGAATATTGTTTCGGAAGACATGATCAGGAATATGAATCAGGATGCGATGGTTTTTGCGATGGCTAACCCGGTTCCGGAGATCATGCCGGATGCGGCAAAGAGAGGCGGAGCAAAGATTGTCGGAACCGGAAGATCTGATTTTCCCAACCAGATTAATAATGTGGTGGCCTTTCCCGGCATTTTTAAGGGAGCATTGAAGGGGCGCGCAAGAAGGATAACACAAAAAATGCAGCTGGCGGCCGCTCGGGCGATCGCAGGGCTGGTACCGCCGGAGGAGCTGACTCCGGACAACATCATGCCGCAGGCCTTTGACCCGAGAGTATCGGATGCGGTAAGCCGGGCAGTGATGGAGCATATTGAGAATTAGTATGTATAAAAAGCAAAGCGGAAATAAGGAGAGGAAAGCATGAATAATTTGGAGCGGCTTCTTTCGGAAACGCCAATTCCCAAGCTGATAGAGGTAGAGCAAAGCATCCCTGAAGGTAAAATATCCCGTGAGATGATACCTGACATCGTAAAACAGCAGTTGAAAAACAGGCTGCCGTTGATGGAAAGAGGAAAAAGCGCTGCGTTGACCTGCGGAAGCAGACAGATTAATCATCTGGACCTGATCCTGAAGACTGTGATTGAGCTGCTGAAGGAATGCGGCGTCGAACCGTTTATCTTCCCGGCTATGGGAAGTCATGGGGGAGCCACCGCACAGGGGCAGCGTGAGATAATCGAGGGACTTGGTATCACGGAGGAGTCAATGCAGGTATCGATACGGGCGACCATGGATACTGTGGTAGTCGGAAGGACTGCTTCTGAAATAGAGGTTCATCTGGACCGGTATGCGAACGAAGCAGATTATATTATACCGATCGGAAGAATTAAGCCGCATACGGATTTTCGGGGTCCGGCCGAAAGCGGCCTGCAGAAAATGCTGACCATCGGCTGCGGTAAGCAGCAGGGTGCTAATATCTGTCATTCGCTCGGGTTTCCGAATATGTCCCAAAACATTATGGATATTTCCGGCGTTTTGCTGGAGAAAAAAAATATTCCATGGGGAATTGCGATTATTGAGGATGCCTTTCATGGAACCTATCAGATTGAGTGTGTGGATGGAAGTGAAATTAAGAGCAGAGAACCGCAGCTGCTTGATCTTGCAAAAGGCTTGGTTCCGGGACTTCCGTTCCGCAAAATTGATGTGCTGGTGCTGGATGAGATCGGCAAGGATATCAGCGGTGCCGGAATGGATTCCAATATAACAGGAAGATCCAGTATGCTGGGGCGGTGGCAGCCGTTTGCGGAGAGAATTGCAGTGCTTGATTTGACCGAGCAATCCCACCATAATGCGTGCGGTATTGGAGGTGCGGATATCACGACGCAACGTCTGTTTGAAAAGATGGATTTTGAAACCTCATATCCGAATGCCGTGACCAGTCATGATCCGGCGAGTATGAGAATACCGCCGGTATTAAGCTGCGACAGGGCGGCGATTCAGATGGCACTTCATACCTGTATGGAGCAGGATGATAAGCTTGGATACCGGATGATATGGATGAAGAATACGCTTATGCTTAATCGGTATTATATCTCGGAAAATCTGCTTTATGAGGCAAATGAAATACCGTCAATTAAAGTCCTGGGAAGTCCTTTTGAGATAGAATTTGATCAGGAAGGAAATGTCCCCTGGCTTACGAAGCCAAAAAGAAGGTACCAGGATCATGAAGCAATTGGATTTGTATGCGTGCCAAAGCACGCAGATAGGAGTTCAAATGGAATACAGAAAGTTTGAGTATGAAAAGGTAAGAGCACTGGCAAAACGCGTATTTGAATGGTATCAGTTTTCGCCTGAGGATGCGGAAACAATTACGGATGTGCTGCTGGCCAGCGATTTGTATGGAATCGAATCACATGGGGTTCAAAGACTGACACTTTATCCGTATGGAATTGACATCGGAAGAATCAAGGTTAACGCAGAAATTGAAGTTGTTAAGGAGACGCCGGTATCCGCACTGATTGACGCGCATGAATCCATGGGGCAGCTTTCGGGAACACTGGCCATGAAAATGGCAATTGAAAAGGCGAAGAAAAGCGGTATCGGTATGGCCCTGGTCAAGAACTCGAATCATTATGGAATTGCGGGCTATTATTCCATGATGGCGGCAAAGGAAGGCCTGCTTGGTATGTCGATGACGAACACGGAGGCGCTTGTGGTGCCTACCTTCGGCAAGCGGCCGATCATGGGCACCAATCCAATTGCGGTCACTATGCCGGCAAGTCCGACCTTCTTTCATCTGGATATGTCAACCAGCGTTGTTACGGCGGGAAAGATGGAGGTTTATGCAAAGAATCACAAGCCGCTGCCTGCGGGATGGTCAGCCGGCCGTGACGGATCGGATAATCTGGATGCGCAGGAATTTTTGGAAATCCGCAGAACAAAGGCAAACGGCGGGTTATTGCCGCTCGGCGGTTATGGAGAACTGTTTGGCGGACATAAGGGCTACGGTCTTTCCATGGTAGTGGAGCTGATGACGGGAATTTTGTCAGGCGGCTTTACCAGTACGCTGGTACGCAAGGATAAGGCGGTTGAAAAATGCTGTCATATGTTTATGGCAATCGACTATGAGGTATTTGGGAACAAGCAGGAGATAGAGACGCATTTTTCAGAACTGCTTCAGGAAATCAGAGATTCAGAAAAAGCGGTTGGTCAGAATCGCATCTACACACACGGAGAAAAGGAAACGGAGCATGTTGCAGGTGTTATGGCGGAAGGTGTGCCTATGAATCAGGCTACGATCGATGAAATAACAAAGCTGTGTGAGCGCTGTGAGATTCCTGTTGCCGAATATCTGGTCGAAAAGTAAAACCGGTCTATGGAGAAAAGTCCTGGTATTAGTCCTGGTTATTTAGCTTTTATGGATAAATCGAATGGATTTAGAAGAAAAAGCCGGATAGAATAGTATATAACTAACAAAGGAAAAAGAGAAAATAAAAATATGTTTGACATAGTGCACAAGATATGATATAAATAATATGAAATGACATCATACAATATTATTTCGCTTTCAAAATTAAGGAGGAAAAGGAATGTTTGGGAAGGTATTAAAAAAAGGGATAGCAATGATGCTGACATTTTTGTTTGTGCTGAGCCTTGCAGCCTGTGGTGCTTCTGAAACTTCGGGCACGCCGTCGGGCGGAAACGGCACGGATGCGGATCAGACAGCGGCGAATGCGGATAACACCCAGGGTACGGCAGAGGGTGAGGATGACCAGCAGACGCAGGGGGTAACATTTGACGGTGAAATCACGTTTGGCGTAATTTGTTCAATTACCGGTAATTTCCCGCTGGCCGGAGAGAACACGAAGAAGGGTGTTGACATGGCCGTAAAGGAAATCAATGAAGCGGGCGGAGTATTAGGTAAGAAATTTGTTGTTACATATCAGGATGATGCAGCTAATCAGACCGGTGCGGTTAACGCTCTGAATAAGCTCATCAGTGAAGAGGTAGTAGGTGTAATCGGACCGAATATGAGCAGTAATATCATTTCAATGGCCGATACCGCAGCAGCTGCGGGAATCCCCTGTCTGGTCGGCGGAACAAGCCCCAAGATAGCGGCGCTTAATAATCCGTATATTTTCAGAATCAGACCTTCCGATAATATTACGGCGGCAGCGGCAGCAAAGTTTATGTATGAAACACTTGGCAAAAAGAAAATCGGAATTTTATATAATACAGATGACTTCGGAACCGGAGCAAGAGATGTTATGCTGGAGTATTTTAAAGACAAGTCGGACGCAACGCTGACCGTAGAGGGCTTAAATACCGGTGATACGGATCTTTCGGGACAGATTACAAAAATGAAATCGTCAGGAATTGAATCCCTTATTTACTGGGGGCATGATGCCGAGGTTGCAATCCTGGCAAGACAGGTAAATGAGCTGGGGCTGGATGTGCCCGTGCTGACCTCCGGTTCTCTTCCGCAGGTAATCAGCGCGATTGACGGCAGCTATATTGACGGCTGGTATGTGGCGCTTGACGAGTGCATGAATGATCCGAGCGAGGTTATTCAAAATTTTGTGACTGCCTTCAAGGAGGAGTATGACGGAGCGACACCGGAGCTTTACGCCGCAGCGTTTTACGGAGCAACCCGTCTGCTTGCCGATGCAATCGAAAGAGCAGGCTCCACCGATTATGAAGCAATTACCGCCGCACTTCGTGAAACGAATGGAGTACAGGGCATCATCGGACAGTATGCATGCCAGGAGAATCAGGACATGTTAAATGTCTGCGCGATCATGCAGTATGATAAGGATAAAAATGAGACGTTGGCTGCGAATATTACCATCGACTAATTTGACTTGACAAAACAATGATTAGCCGGGACTTCGAAGGCGGATTAGACTCAAATTCGAAATCCCGGTTATGCTATTAAGATAAAGGAGGAAGCTTGCTATATGATAAGTCAAATTGTGCAGCTGATCATTAACGGAATAGCAATGGGATTTATCTATGCGCTGGTCAGCATGGAATATACCATTATCTATAATTCGACAGGCCTGTTGAATTTCAGCCATGATAAATTCATTACTTTGGGTGCCTATATTTTTGCAGGGTCCTTCGTGCTCGGTCTTGGGGCAAATCCATTCCTGGCGGCAGTTGCGGCAGTTATCAGTATGTTTATCTTCGGGATTGTTGTGGCGATGGGAATCTTTAATCCGCTTCGTAACATGCCTTCCCGATTGTTTGCGATTATGGGGACGATTGCGCTTGGCAGAATCATCAGCGAATTGATCCGTCTGGTTTACGGTGCTGTTGCAAGAACGGTTCCGGGATTTATTACAGGGGTCTATCATGCCGGAGACGTGGTGGTTTCGAAGGCAAATCTGGCCATTATCCTGACTTCGGCGCTGGTTGTATTAATTCTTCAGACCTATATGCAAAAAACCAAGGCAGGAAAGGCGATGCGGTGTGTCAATCAGAATAAGACTGCGGCTGCCCTTATGGGGATTAATGTATCAAGGAGCATTGCAATTACGATTGCAATCAGCGCGGTGATCTGTACGACCATCGGTATTTTAATCGTTCCTCTCTATAGTATCAATGTCAGCATGTCCAATATGATAGGCTTAAAGGGATATGCGGCAGGAATCATCGGAGGCTTTGGACATCTGCCGGGAGCGATATGCGGCGGGCTGTTGATCGGAGTTGTTGAGAATTTAAGTACATTAGTCATTCCCCCTATTTATAAGGACTGTGTATCCTATATCTTAATGATTGTTTTCATACTGGTTAAACCCAGCGGCCTGTTATCACATAAGAATAAGTAGAGGAGGTTGCAAATGGTTAACGTAAAAAAGTATTCAAAAACAATTCTTATGATAATTGCTGCAGTAATTCTGCTTTTTCTGCCCGATTTGATTTCCAATTCCTATCTTCAGCTTTTGATTAACCAGACATTGATTAATGCAATTGTAGTAATGGGACTTAACTATATCACCGGAATGACAGGACAAATGAATATGGGTACCGGTGGAATATATGCAATCGGAGCATACGGAATGGCGCTTTTGACAACGAAGACGGGAGCATCCCCGTGGCTCGGCCTTATGCTTGCGGTTATACTTGGTATTCTGATCGGAAGAGGTCTTGGCTATCCGAGTCTGAGAATTTCAGGAATTTATCTGGCACTGACAACAATCGGATTTGCGGAGGTAATCAGACTGCTATTGACCAATCTTACTGATTTTACAGGGGGTGCGATAGGAGTACAGGGAATTCCGAGGTTTTCACTTTTTGGAATTCCGATTAAGACAGACGTAGAATATTATTATCTTTTGCTTGTGATAACAGCCCTGCTTGCCGTCACGGCAAAACGGATCGTATCCTCCAAGTGGGGGAGAGTGTTCCAATCAATTAAGGATAATCCCGATGCTGCGGAGGCATGCGGTGTAAATATAGCACAGATTAAGATACTGGCCTTTACATTGGCCGCAATTTACGGCTGTATCGGAGGCGCTCTTTATTCCTGCCTGATGGGGTATATCAGTTCCAACACCTTTAATCAGGACTTGTCGATCAATTATCTGGTTATGATGATGATTGGCGGAATCGGTTCGGTCGGCGGAAATATTCTGGGTGCGGCGCTGGTAACCATATTGCCGGAAATGCTTCGCTTCCTGGAAAATTATTATTGGCTGATCTTTAGTATTGTCATGCTGCTGTTTGCAATCTTTATGCCGTACGGCTTGATTTCAATCCCTTCGAAGGTTGGCGCACTTGTAAAGAGATTAAGAAAAGGAGGGTCCGAACGTGGGAACAATATTGCAGATTGATCATTTGACAAAGAATTTTTCAGGACTGGTGGCAGTGAATGATCTGTCGATCAGTATGCAGGAACGCACGATCCATTCTCTGATTGGACCCAACGGTTCCGGTAAATCTACGACAGTAAATATGATCACGGGATTTCATAAAACAACCAGCGGAAAGGTGATCTACCGGGAGCAGGAAATTCAAGACAGGCCCATTTATGAAATTTCAAGAAAGGGAATCAGCAGAAGCTTTCAGAACCTGAAGCTGTTTAAATCCATGACGGTTCTGGAGAATCTGATGGTGGGCGGACATGCGAAAACGACGCAGGGAATCCTGAAATTTTTAGTAGATATCCCTGGCGCAAGAAAAGAAGAAAAGCTTCTGAAGGAAAAGGCGGAAGAAATTTTGAATTTCATCGGCATGTATCATCTGCGCAATGAAAATATCGCCAATATTGCTTACGGAAGGCAAAAGGTTACGGAGCTGGGAAGGGCAATGATGTGTGATCCGAAGCTGCTGTTTCTGGATGAGCCTGCGGCCGGTCTCAATCCGACGGAGCGTGCGCAGTTTGTATCGATCTTAATGAAAATATTTGACTCCGGTGTGGATCTGTTCCTGATTGAACATAACATGGATGTTGTCATGAATATCAGCAACCGAATTACCGTTATTAATTTCGGAACAAAGATTGCGGAGGGGACTCCTGCTGAAATTCAGAATGATCCTCAGGTAATAACGGCATATTTGGGCAGCCGGTACAAGAAAGCGTGAGGAGGCGGACTATGCTGAAAGTAAATCATATTGATGTATATTACGATAAGGTACAGGCACTGTTCGATGTCAGCCTGGAAGTGAATGAAAATGAAATTATATCAATTATAGGGGCAAACGGAGCCGGAAAATCGACCCTGATGAGGACGATCATGGGTATTAACCGGCCCAAAACCGGCAGCATTGAGTTTAAGGGAGAAAGGCTGGATCAACAAAGGGTGCATGCAATCGTGGCGAAGGGGATTGTTTATGTACCGGAGGGAAGAGAAATCTTTCCGGAAATGACGGTTCGGGAAAACCTTGAAATGGGGGCCTTTTCCCGTAAGTATTCAAAGGCTGTGCTGGAGGAAAAAATTAAGGAAGCTTATGATCTGTTTCCGAGACTCCATGAACGCCAGAAGCAGTTAGCCGGAACCATGAGCGGCGGAGAGCAGCAAATGCTTGCGATCAGCAGAGGGCTGATGAGCAGTCCGGAGATGATTATGTTTGACGAACCGTCGCTTGGTTTGGCTCCGGTGATTGTGGATGAGATGTTTGAGGCAATTGTCCGGATTAATAAAGAAAGAAAAATTCCGGTGGTTATTGTGGAGCAGAATGCATTCATGGCGCTGAGCATTTCAGACCGCTGTTACGTACTGCGTAACGGCTCCGTGAAAATGAGCGGTAACAGTGCCGAGCTGCTGGGCAACGAAGAGATTAACAAATCGTATCTGGGCGGGTAATATCTGCCGCGTGGATATCATTTGCGGAAAAGAGCTGCCCGGGAGGCAGTCCGGAGGTTAAGGATGCGGGAGATAGAGTTTAGGCAAACCGGATATGTGGTAACACAGCGGGATTGTGTGGCAACGGCATTGGGCGAGATTGAGCAGGGGATGGTTGCACTTCGGGGAGAGGGGGCCAAGGAGATTTCCTCCATCCCTGTATTGCAGTCCATTCCCTATGGACATAAGTTTGCAATCAAAGATATTGCAAAAGGGGAACCGATCGTAAAGTATGCGGCAGTGATTGCGACAGCAACCCAAAATATTAAGGCGGGCGAGCATGTACATCTGCATAACTGCCGGAGTAATTTTGACCTGCGCGCTGCAACCTTCGATCAGGAAACGGCCGATTCTACCGATATGGAATACCGCCTGTATTAACAAATAACAGAAGGCGGCAGTCAGGAGGCTGGAATGCAAAAACAAATTGTATGTGATGCGTGGGAGAGAAAAGACGGCAAAAAAGGAATTAGAAATAAAGTACTGGTTGTTTATACGGTCGAATGCAGCAAGCATGTATGTGAAGAGATTGTGAAACACTTCCAAAGGATGAATGAGGATGTGGATTTGGTAGGGTCGCTTGCCTGTCTGGATAATCAGGTGGTCATCAGAAGGCTGCTGCGCTATTGTACGCATCAGAATGTCGGAGCGGTATTGGTGATCGGACACGGCTGCGAATATATAAAGCCGGAGCGTATTTCTTCTTACGCTGCGGAGCATGGAAGATTGAGCGATTACCTGATTTTGCAGGAAATAGGAGGAACGCACAGGGGAATTGCCCGCGGAATCGAGATAATAACCGGTATGCTAAAGCAGCTGAAGGCCGAGCCGAAATGTCCGCTTTATCTGGAGGAACTGATCATTGGTGCAAAATGCGGCGGAAGTGATTTCACTTCGGGGCTTGCGGGAAATGCGCTGGTCGGAAAATTCTTTGATCAGCTTGTTTTGGCCGGTGCAACCGCAATGATTGAGGAAATGGGAGAGGCAATCGGGCTGAAAGAATATCTGGTGTCGCGTGCAGCGGGAGAGAAGGCAGCCAGAGAAATTGGGATGACCTACGATAAAACAGTGGAATTTTGCAGAAGGTTCGGACAATATTCGATATCACCCGGTAATTTTGTCGGAGGTCTGACCACGATCGAGGAAAAGAGCATGGGAGCTGTGGTGAAAAGCGGTACCAGTCCGGTGGAAGGAATTTTAAAAATAGCGCAGGCACCTCCTCATTCCGGATTCTGGATTCTGGATGTTATTCCGGATTACAGAGTGGAGCCCGGATTTTATCAGGGAGGCGATGCGAGCGGCTTGCTGGATCAAATCGCGTCAAATTGCCATCTGCTGCTGTTTGTTACCGGAAGGGGGCATGTCGGAGGGACACCGATTGCGCCGGTGATCAAAATTACCGGGAATCCGAAAACCTATGAAAGGCTCTCGGAAGATATTGATCTGTCTGCGGCCGGGCTGTTATCCGGTGAGCATACCATGCAGGAACTGCTGACCTTGCTTTGGAAAGAAATTTATGAGGTTTGCGGGGGAAAGAAAACGTTGGCCGAAAAGGTGGGACACCGGGAAGGAACCTTATTTTTTAACTACCAGGACCCAAGCCGGGTCATTCCCTTTTCGTATTAGAAATGAAAAAATTATCCCGGCCGGATAGTATTATCCGGAACGGGAAATTTTGCCGCTATAGGAGGTTAGGTTGAAAAAAATTTTTCAACCGCAAGTTTGTGCTTGTCACCACAAACTTGTTATGTGCAAAAAGCGTGCGCAAGAACGGAGGTTAAGATGAATATATTCGAGAGCTTATTGGAGGAAACGCAGATACCGGATATGGTACCTGTGACGTACAGCATAAAACGGGGGTCAATCAAAAGAGAGGATATCGAGGGGGTAATCAGAGAAACGGTAGCTCAAAGCGGAGCAGTAGAGCGGATGGAGCCGGGGAAAACCGTAGCTATTACGTGCGGAAGCCGTGAAATCAGCCACATTGATGAGATCATGCGTTCCCTGGTCAAGCTGTTACAGGAGAGGGGGCTAAAGCCCTTTATCTTTGCAGCCATGGGCAGCCACGGAGGCGCCAATGCCGCCGGGCAGCTGCAGATACTTTCCGGTTACCAGGTAACGGAAGAAAGCATGGGGGTTGAGGTAGTTGCAACAATGGATACCAGGGTGATCGGGAGGACGGAAAACGGACTGGAGGTTCATATGGAAGCAAATGCCGACCGGGCGGATTATATTATTCCGGTCGGAAGGATTAAGCCCCACACAGATTTCAGGGGAGCGATTGAAAGCGGTCTGATGAAGATGCTGTGTATCGGCTGCGGGAAGCAGCATGGCGCCAATATCTGTCACACGCAGGGATTCGACCGGATGTCGGAGAATGTTACGCAGGTGGCCAGAGTAATTCTGCAAAAGAAACAGGTGCCATTCGGACTCGGTATCATTGAAGATGCCTTTCACGGAACCTATCAGCTAAAGGCGGTACCGGGAGAACGGATAGAAGAGGAGGAAATAAAGCTGCTGAAGCTGGCAAAAAGCCTGATACCCAGTATTCCGTTTGAAAAGGTGGATGTTCTGGTGCTCGATGAGATCGGTAAGGATATCAGCGGCTCCGGAATGGACCCGAATGTTACGGGAAGAAGCGGTATGCTTGGCATCAGTAAGCCGTATATAGAACGTATCGCAGTTCTCAGTCTGTCCGGGAAATCCCACCATAATGGCTGTGGAGTGGGCCTTGCGGATATTACGACCCAGAGATTTTATGAAGCAATGAACTATTATGTCTCCTATCCCAACGGCTTGACAAGCCACGATCCGGCCAGCATGAGAATTCCTCCTGTTATGCCAAATGACAGATGCGCCGTCAAGATGGCACTTCAGACCTGCTTGAAGAATGATATCACGAAGGGGTATAGAGTGGTATGGATGAAAAATACCCTGCATCTGGACCGCTTCTGGATCTCCGGGGCTCTGCTTGAAGAAGCTAACATGCATCCGGATATTACGGTAGAAAAAGATCCGGTAAGGCTGAGCTTTGACGCGAACGGGAATGTAAGCTGGCTTTCGCCGCCGGTCAATGACTACGGATATCATGCCCCCGTATAAATAAAGATAAGAAAGGATGGTATTCCCGGGAGGCTACTGCTCCCAGGAATACATCGGATTTTGTACGCAAAACTTTCCGCCGGTAATCTCAACTGACACGCCGTTGATATAGGAAGCGGCGTCGGAGGCAAGGAAAACCAATGTCTTTGCAATTTCTTCCGGCTTTCCGGTACGCTTCATCGGAATGTTTTGAAGCTGGTCGGTATGGTTGATCCAATCATCAACATTTGCCATTGGAGTTTCAATGACACCGGGAATGTAAGTGATTACGCGAATATGGCGGCTGGCAAGCTCTCCGGCAAATGCACGGGTCAGACTGGCAACCCCGGCTTTTGTTGCACCGTAAGGACCTGAGCCTGCAGCGGGGAAATGGGTTTGGAAAGAGCCTGCGTTCAAGATGACACCGCCGTTCGCCTTCATGGCAGAGGCAGCCAGCTTACAGCCCTGGTATACGGCGGTTAAATTGGTGGCTATGATCAGATCCCACAGCTCGTCGCTTATTTCTGTCATTGGCTGGTGAACCGGAATCCCTGCATTGTTGATCCAGATGTCAATTGAACCCCAGAGCGCAAGAACACTATTGGCAAAGCTTTTCATCTGCTCGGTCCGGGTGACGTCAACCGGTTGGCTGTATACCTCGATGCCCTCATCCGCCAATTGAAGAGCTGCATTTTTTAGCTCCTCTGCACCGCGTGCGCAGATTGCAACTTTACATCCCTCTTGCCCGAAATAACGCGCGGCTTCCAGCCCGATGCCCTTGGAAGCGCCCGTAATCAGTACGACCTTTTTGTTTAAATTGAGCTCCATATAGAACCTCCCTTATGTTGTATTAATATATGACATCATACAATTAATATAATAAAGCAAAACAACAGGAATGTCAAGGAGTTCAAAGCGGTTAAAGGCTCACGGGCTTTACGCTCATCAGATGCTCCATATCGTTGCGGGTAATCTGGAGGTGATAAAGCATTTCGTTGGCCCCCCGTTCCGGATTATGTTCATAAAAGCTTTCCAGAATTCTGGAATGAGGAATGATGGCATTGTTATAGGTTTCATTGCTGGTAAAGGATTCGCAGCGGTATTTCCTGTTGGCGACAACCAACTGCTTATTAATATTAATGAGCAGCTTATTGTTAGTCATATTGACAATCTCCGTATGAAATAGCTCATCGAACATAATGGTCTGCGCTAAATTACGTTCCTTGTTGGCAGTGATAAAGGACTGGTGTATTTTGGCCAGTTTATTGATCTGGCGTTTGGTGGCGCGCTCTATAGCCAGTCGTGTGGAGATCGGCTCGATTGCTATTCTGACCTCAATAAAGTCATAGAATTGTGTATCGGGAACGTTATACCACGGCTCAGAATCCGGGTTTGGATTTGCCGATACAAATGCTCCCTTTCCGGGTATGATATCCACCATTCCCAGTGCCTGCAGTACACGGATTGCCTCGCGCACGCAGGTGCGGCTGACTTTCATCGACTGACACATTTCATTCTCAGTGGGAAGCTTGCTGTTGGGGGCATATTCCCCGCTTGCAATCATGGCCTTTATGCTTTGAATTACACTGTCGGTAACAGATACTCTTTGGATTTCCTTCATATGTATATCCCTGCTCTCCCTTTGGTTATTTTCTTATATTTTACAATAATTTCTACGTTTGGTCAATCCCTCTTCGGACAGGCTGTCTTGCAGATAAAGGGATTGCATTATTAATTAGTATTTCACTATTATAGTATATAGTATTGTACGACATCAGTCAATATTTTTTTATTGAAATCAAATAAAAGATTGACAACCGCGCCGACAGAATATATAATGACATCATACAATAATACGGCATGCAAACAAAAGAAGGGAGTCAGTTATGGGAAAAGCAATATATGGTATTATTCCTCCCATTGTCACACCGTTTACCAAAGCGGGTGAAATCAACTTTGAGCTGGTTGAACGGGAGATAGAAATTTGTCTTGAGGCAGGAGTACATGGATTGAGTGTCGGAGGAAGTACAGGAGAAGGGCCGACGCTTAAGGATGATGAACTGGTTAAGCTGATTGCTACTGCAAAAAAGCATTTAGGGAAGGAGCAGCCGGTTATCTGCGGCATTATGAGAATGTGCACGCAGGATGCGGTTAGGACGGGGCTTGCGGCAAAGGAAGCCGGAGCGGATGCGATAATGGTAACGCCAACCGCCTATAATGTCCTGGTGCCCAACGAGGAAGGCATGTTCGATTTCTACAGCACCATTTCCAGAGAGGTCGGGCTTCCGGTAATTATTTACAATGTAATACCGCAGAATGAAATCAAACCCGCATTATTTAAGCGCCTTCTGGAGGAGACGGAATATGTCAGGGGTATTAAACAAAGTGTGGGAGGAATCCAGGCTCTTTATGCGATGAAGATGGCCGTTGAGCCGAAGGGATGGACCTTTGCGGCGACGGATGAGATGATTGGAAGCTGCTTTGAATTAGGAGTAACAGGAGCGATTTCCGCAATTTTGGCCGTATTTCCCGAGCTTTGCGTTAAAATGTGGGATTGTGCACAAAAGGGCGATACGCAGACCGTAAAGGAGCTTCAGAAAAAGCTGTATTATCCCTGGGTCTGCCTGGGAGGAAACCAGTTCCCGATCCGAATGAAGTATGCACTTCAGGTACTTGGCAGGGATGCGGGGTATTGCCGCAGCCCGATTGTATATCTTCCGGATACGGAAAAGGAAATTATCAGAAAAGCCTTTGAGCCCTTCGCGGTGAAATGAAAGAGCAGATAAGTAAAATAAAATAGATAGGACTAATCCCCTGGAGCGAATCCGTGCGTATATCCCGCACGGATTTGTTGCGTTTATAAGTATAATTGTGCTGCTATGAAGTCGTAGGCTGGACCGTAACATAATTGTAGGATAAACTCGAAAAAATCCCCCATTCGGGGGATACTCGCGTCCCTGAATTTTTTTTAGAATAAAATAAGGCATGATGCTTACCATTTTATAGAGAAGGGTGGCGAAGAGGTGAAAATAACAAACGTTCAGGCGACAGATGATTACAGGCTGCTGATCGACTTTGAAGAAGGAAATCAGGTGTGTTTTAACATGCAGCGAATGGTCCAGACCATTGCGTATAACC
>JAEWSD010000185.1 GCA_023398615.1 Bacillota bacterium | reverse complement strand
ACGGCTTCAGGCGAGTCCATAACCAGTACTTCTGTGATCACCTCGGGTGAGGCTTTAAACGACCCAAGGGAAAAGATTATCCGCAGAGCGGAGCTTGAGGTGGAAACCAGGGATTTTGACAACCTGATTCTGACGGTAGATGCCCAGATTAAGCAGCTTGGCGGTTACGTGGAAAGCTCGGACATAAGCGGCAGGTACTATTACAGTGACAATATGCGTTATGGGAATATCATTGCAAGGGTTCCAAAGGATAAACTGGACTCGTTTATTAATAAAGTTTATGATATCGCCAATGTTGTCAATAAGCATGAGTCTACGGAAAATGTGACTTTACAATATGTCGCCACCGAAAGTCATAAGAAGACGCTGGAGATAGAACAGGAAAGGCTGCTTGCACTGCTGGAAAAGGTTGAAAGCCTGGAAGATATCATTACTTTGGAAACCCGGCTGAGCAGTGTCCGTTATGAGCTTGAAAGTTATGAAAGTCAGCTGCGCTTATACGATAACCTGGTGGAATACAGTACGGTCACCTTAAATATCCAGGAAGTGGAACGGATGAGCGCCGCGGAAAATGAGGAGAAATCCGTTTGGAGCCGTATCCATTCAGGCTTTGGAGATACGGTATATGATATCGGGGAAGGGGTAAAGAATTTTATTGTATGGTTTGTAGTAAATCTTCCCTACCTTGCGATTTGGGCGGTTATAATAATTGTCGTTGTAATCGTAAGCAGAAAATATTACAAAAAATATAAAGTGAAATACGCTTCACAGCAGCAGGAACCCATGCCTGGAATAAAGAAAGACGATAAGAGCGAATAGGAGCGGAATATAAGAAACGGTTTGTATCAAAGCGGTTAAACGAAGCTGTGATAAGCGGCAGGAATACCGGTTCCTTATGAGGATAAAAGACTTCATAAGGAACCGGTAATTTTTTTAGGAGCTGTTAAAAACTCATAATTATTTAATGTGTTTTTCAACATCTCTTCCTCTTGACAATAGAACAATGTTATGTTACATTGATGGTATCAATAGAACAATGTTACGAAGGAGGGACAATATGTTAATCTCAAAAAAAGAACTATTAGCCGAAACAGGGATATCCTATGGGCAGTTATATCGATGGAAAAGAGAACATTTAATACCGGAAGAATGGTTTATCAAACAGTCTTCCTTCACCGGCCAGGAAACATTTTTCCCCAAGGAACTGATGCTTAACCGCATTCGGGCAATACAGGACTTAAAAGATAAATACTCTTTGGAAGAGCTTGCGAGGATGTTGTCTCCGGAGTTGGACGAGAGCGGTTTTCGAATCAGTGAGCTTTCGTTTATGGAAGAGATCAACAGCGATATGCTTACCATATTCAGGGATGTTTTGGGACAGGAAACCGTAACCTATATAGAAGTCATAATGATGGTGATTTTATCCGGAGTCAGTGAGGAGCTTTCGTTAAGCAGTTCACAGACGGGGGATATGCTGAAGAATATGAAGAAACATCTGGCGGATATGAGATCTACCGGTTATATTCTGGCCGTTATTGCTAAGGACAGTGATTTTTACGGCCTGATCTACCAGGAACAGACACCGCTGTTTTTGGATGACAGAATCCGGATAGTGAAGCAGGTTCGCATGAACGACGTTTCGAATGAAATGAAGATTAAATACAGAGGGAAATTTAATGTGCAAAACGACCGTTTTGAACGGGACCGGAGGCATGAAGAGAATACCGGAGAATCTGACGGCGACAAAGAGCAGGATGATGGATGTAAGGACGAGGATTTCGTTATAAAAATCAATAATTGGGAGGTGCGTTTATGAGAAGAAATGTTGTATCAGTAGGAAATACGCCGATTCGGGGCGATGTAGGTAAAATTTATGCGGCAGGAGAAGTAAATATCATAGATGCGGATGCTTTAAAGCTAAACGGTGCAGGTAACATCAACATTACAAACAGTACCGTTGCCGAGACGAAAATAGGAGGAACTGTTACGATTGACGGCAGTAATTTCGGAACAATCCGTATGGCGGGAGATGTTAAATGCAATGGGTTGTGTAAGGCGGATACCATGATTATGGTAGGGAAATTGGAAGCGGAGCAGCTGGAATGCAAGATTCTTCGTAATTTCAGTGAGAAAAGTATACAGGTCCATAATGACAGTAACAGGAAAGAAACTTCCTTCCGTTTTAACTCGCATTGGGATTTTAACATCAACAGCTCTGTTGGTTCCAGAAAAGGGGAATGGGATATTAACTGGGATATGGATAAATCCGGGAATGATATGAAGTGCGACAAACGCTATCTGAACCCGACCGGAGGCAGTATATTCAAGGGGGGCATGAAAGCGGAAACCTTTGAAAATCTGTGCGACTTTAATCTTAACTTTGATTATAAGTTTAAAAATATATTGAGTATCGATCCCCTTCGTGCAGACGGTGTACTGGAATGTGAGGAGCTGTTCAGCTTTGGTACTTTGGATATGGAAGGTGTTAATGCCGATACGGTCTATATCCATCCGAGGGCGGAATCTAAGGTACGTCAGGTGATGGGAAGCGATATTGCGATAACGGATGTTTTCACGATGGATCAAATCTTTGACGCGATACCCAAATCGGCCGATATCAGTTTATATAAAAAGGCGGCGGCTCAGCCTGCCGGATTGATGCAGATTGACAGTATAGAAGGAGATACGATCCGCCTGGATTATGTTCAGGCTAAAACCGTAAGCGGGGATAACATCACCATCGGGGATTACTGTATCATTGACCGTGTCGAATATATCAGCAATATCCAGGTTTCTCCGAAGGCATCCGTTAAGGAAATGGTTCAACTGTGACACATTTGCATGGGTTGGTTTATATTCGGTGATTCCTTCAAAAGATCAAATGCTAATATATTAATTTTATAATTTTAACGAATAATTGGTATAATTAACAGATAAATACAATATTTACTTTATAAGGATGAGAATTAATTTGATATGGAATTAATTCTCATTTTTATCGTATTGGAAAGTTCGTTCCATACGATAAAAAATGCTCCGCTACGGGTGCGCACTCGCGCGTGTATGAAATTTACCGGCAACGCCGGCCGCGTTCGGCGCAAGAGTTTGTCCTTGGCAACTCTTTGTTATGTAGCTACAAAAAATGCCGATATTTTTCATATAATGGAATATTTATGCCTCTTAATCTACTTAAATTCCGGAACCTGTTTATTTTACTTGAATTTTTCCATGAACGTGGTACAATACTAGCATTAATATATGAGTTGTAATATTTATCACGTTGGAGGAACAGTATATGAAAAAAATGATATGTATGATGCTTGTTACGGTAATGGCCGTTTCATTGGCCGCATGCGGTGCGAAGAAGGATGAGAGCACTGCGGATACGACGGAGGGAAGCAGCAGTGATACTCTAATTGTTGGAACGGAACCCGGATTCGCGCCTTACGAGTATATGGAAGGTGATAAGATAGTCGGCATAGATATGGATATTGCACAGGCGATAGCAGACGCAATGGGTAAAAAGCTTGAAATCAAGTCTATGGATTTTGACGGTGCTTTAATTGCGGTTCAGCAGGGCAAGATTGATTTTGTCGCAGCCGCTGTTTCTGTTGATGAGAAACGCGCAAAGGTAATGGATTTTTCCAAGGATTATGTAAACTCATCGGAAGTTATCGTAGTGAACAAAGAGAATCCTATGGTGAAGGATATGGATGATTTAAACGATAAAATCATAGGTGTTCAGCAGGGGAATATCGCAGACTTCTATGTATCTGACGAAGAGAATGTCAAAGCCAAGGAAGTAAAGCGTTATACCAAGTTTGCCCAGGCAGCCGAAGACCTGAAGAACAGTAAGATCGACTGCATCGTTATGGACCAGTATCCGGCGGAGGAATTGGTAAAGAGTAATGATACGCTTACCATTCTTGACGGAGTATTGTTCCAGGATAAATATGCAATAGCGATTCAAAAAGGGAATAAAGAGCTGCAGGATAAGATCAACGAGGTTATCACACAATTAATCGATGACGGTAAGATAGAGGAATTTACTGCAAACCATACAAATAAGAAATGACCGGTTACACCAATTACATAATCAGGGTGTAGCCGCGACTTACAGCAAAGCAGCAGGGGCCGTTATTTGCCTGCTGCTTGTTGTGTGTTTCCAATAGGGTAAAGGAGAAGTAAAGTTGGGATTATATATGAGCTTTTTTTCAGGGATCGGAGACTGGTTTTCATCGATAGCCATGCAGTATTATGACGCATTCTTCGCCGAGAAAAGATATATGGCATATTTTGAAGGACTTAAAATAACATTGGAAATATCCGTACTGGCTATTCTGCTGGGTGTTTTTATCGGTATCCTGGTTGCCGTGCTGAAGGTATCGTCGGCAAATTATAAGGGCCTGCACTGGGTAGGGGTCTTATGCAACTGCTATATCAACATTATCAGGGGGACACCGGTTTTCCTGCAGCTGTTGATTATCTATAACCTGGTATTCACCTCAAGGAACAGCAATGAGGTAATGGTGGCGGCCATTTGTTTCGGTATCAATTCCGGCGCCTATGTTGCCGAAATCGTCCGCGCCGGTATTGAATCGATTGACAAGGGACAGAATGAGGCCGGACGTTCCCTTGGCTTAAATGCGAATCAGACAATGTTTTATATCATCATGCCGCAGGCGATTAAGAATATCCTGCCTGCACTGGGCAATGAATTCATTACACTAATAAAAGAAACCTCTGTTGCCAGTGTCATTGCGGTAACGGACCTTACGAAGGTAGCACAGTATATCGGTTCAAGGACATGGGTCATCCTGCCGCCATTATTTATCTCAGCTGCTTTTTACCTGGTGATTGTTCTTGGGATTGCAAAGCTTATAAGCAAACTGGAAAGGAGATTGGGGCAAGGTGATCACAACTAAGAATTTAAGGAAGTCCTTCGGAAACCACGCGGTATTAAAAGGGATCAGCGAAACCATTGAAAAAGGAGAAAAAGTTGTGGTAATCGGGCCTTCCGGTTCCGGCAAGTCTACCTTCTTAAGATGTCTCAATCTGCTGGAAACGCCTACGGAAGGAGAAGTATGGTTTGAAGGGAATAATATAACTGATCCAAAGACGAACGTGAATAAGCTTCGGCAGAAAATGGGTATGGTTTTCCAGCAGTTTAATCTTTTTCCGCATTTGACGGTACGTCAGAATATCACTTTGGCTCCGGTAAAGCTCGGCCTGATGAAGCAGGAAGAAGCCGACAGGAAGGCGATCGAGCTGCTGGAACGGATCGGCCTGACCGAGAAGGCGGATGCCTATCCGAAACAGTTGTCCGGCGGGCAGAAACAGCGTATTGCGATTATTCGCTCCCTGGCGATGAACCCGGATGTGATGCTTTTCGATGAACCTACCTCGGCACTCGATCCGGAGATGGTGGGTGAGGTGCTGGAGCTGATGAAGGAGCTGGCCGAGGGCGGTATGACTATGGTGGTCGTTACCCATGAGATGGGGTTTGCGAAAGAGGTAGGGACGAGAGTTATGTTTATCGATGAAGGCGTCATTAAGGAGCAGAACGATCCAAAAACCTTTTTTGATCATCCTCAGAACCTGAGGCTGAAGGAATTTCTGTCTAAAATTTTATAAGGACAGATAGGCAATCATGATATTTGAATGTGAATCAAAATTTAATTTTAAAGGAGCTGTTGCAAAACTCATACTATATGAATTTTACAGCGGCTCCTTTTGATAAATTATTTAATACAAGCTTGTACAAATTCAACCGGATGCATAATTCTTTTTGCGGTTTCCTCAGCGGAAAGACCGCTTGCCAAAAACCTTTTTGCAATGCATACCATGCTTTCACCGACTTCAATTATGTGTTTACTGGGGTCATAAAAGCGGATAACGCGTTGTGCCCACGGATATTCAATAATATCATGGACAGGCTCATAATCCGGCATTTCTTTCAGTCTTACTATAAAATCATCAAAATCTTCTTCCTCAAAAACCAGTTCAAAGCCATTGCTTTTTAAGAGGATGTCCTCAGCTTTTTTACCGGTGAAATCAACCCATGAGGTCTTTGATTGTAATGCGAACATGGGAAGGTGTGTGTCCGGATCGCCAAAAGTGATATTTTCTCCAAAATCAGCAATCACCTTCAAATGGAACAGTTCTTCATAGAACTTTCTGGATTCAGATGTGCTTTCGACAACGAGTAACGGACAATTATATTTCATTCTTTCCTCCATTCTTACGCAGCTTTCTGCGTATTTCAAGTTTTGGTCCACAAGTGCAAAATTGTTTATACCTGTATAAATTTTTGCCTCCTGTCTGATCCGATTATAAACCTTACAGGAACAGTAGAGTCAACCGGTAATTAACATATTGTTTCTATAATGTCTATTAGTTTCGCTAATATAGTAATTTGCCTTGCTAATATAATTAAAAATGACCTAAGAATACCTTTTTCATATGAAATTATTAGATATGTCGTATATTGACATTGCGCAACAGAATCATTAGTATTATTTATAGACAGAACTGTTTATGGAGTGAAGGGTACTCCGGTAAATACGGCAGCTATCTGTCAGCAGATTAATCAAAGGTAATACTCGATTAAATCGTTTATCATACAGGGACATGTTGACCGTTATTTAAGAAGGAGGTACCTATGAGACAGGAATGGACAGATTTTAACCCGGGAAGCTGGACTACGGATATTAATGTAAGAAGCTTCATTCAGCATAATTATACCCCATATGAAGGTGACGCTTCTTTTTTGGAAGGTCCGACACAAAGAACGGCCGCACTGTGGGAGGAAGTTCTGGAATTGATGAGGGAAGAATCCGCGAAGGGAATCCTGGATGCGGAGACTTTAAAACCTTCTACCATTACCGCCTACGGGCCGGGGTACCTGGATAAAGAGAAGGAGATCATTGTAGGGTTTCAGACAGATAAGCCTTTAAAACGCGGCATCATGCCGAATGGAGGGATACGCGTCGTAAAAAGCGCCCTGGAAGCCTATGGCTATACACTTGATAAGAATACGGAGGATATCTATACCTATAACAGAAAAACCCATAATGACGGTGTTTTCGACGCATATACGGATGCGATGCGCAAGGCGCGGCATACCGGCATCATAACAGGACTTCCCGATGCTTACGGTCGCGGTCGCATTATCGGGGATTACCGGCGTGTTGCTTTATACGGAGTCGACTGGCTGATCGGGGAGAGACAGCATCAGAAGGTATTGCTGGAAAGGTCTTTTTTGGAATCTCCCGATATCCGTCTAAGAGAAGAAATATCGGAACAGATCAAGGCCTTAAAACAGTTAAAGACAATGGCGGCATCCTACGGTTACGATATCGGCCGGCCGGCAAAGAATTCCCTGGAGGCAACCCAGTGGACCTACTTTGCATATCTCGGGGCGATCAAAGAGCAGGATGGCGCCGCAATGAGCCTCGGCCGTGTATCAACTTTCCTGGATATCTACTACGAACGTGATCTGAGGAAGGGTTTGGTTACAGAGGAGGAATTGCAGGAAATCATTGATCAGTTTGTCATGAAGTTAAGGATGGTGCGTTTCTTAAGAACTCCTTCCTATAACGATCTTTTCTCCGGAGACCCTACCTGGGTTACGGAATCCATAGGCGGAATGGGGCTTGACGGAAGGACACTTGTTACAAAGAACAGTTTCCGGATGCTCCGTACCCTGTATAATCTTGGCTCTGCTCCCGAACCGAATCTTACCGTCCTCTGGTCCAATGCGCTGCCGGAGTCGTTCAAGGAGTTCTGTGCAAAGGTATCGATAGATACCAGTTCAATCCAATATGAGAGCGATGATATCATGAGGGACGTATGGGGCGACGATTACGGCATTGCCTGCTGTGTCTCCGCTATGAAGATCGGGAAACAGATGCAGTTCTTCGGTGCCCGTGCCAATCTTGCCAAAGCGTTGCTTTATGCGATAAACGGCGGCAGAGATGAAAAATCGGGTGAGCAGGTCGGCCCCATGTTTGCACCGGTTATTGGAGATTATCTGGATTATGACGAAGTAATGCTGAAATTCGACCAGACCCTGGATTGGCTGGCTGAGCTTTATATCAATACGTTAAATATCATCCATTACATGCATGATAAATATAATTACGAGAAGCTTCAGATGGCGCTGCATGACATCTCCGTTTTGCGTACGGAAGCCTGCGGGATTGCCGGTTTGTCCGTAGTGGCGGATTCTTTGTCGGCTATAAAGTATGCAAAGGTTAAGGTAATTCGTAATGAATCCGGACTTGCCGTTGACTATGAGACGGAAGGAGAATATCCTGCTTTCGGAAACAACGATGACCGTGTGGATCAGATTGCCATAGACCTGGTTGAACGCTTTATGAACAAGCTGCGCAAGGTTAAGACTTATCGCCAGGCTACTCAGACTTTATCAATACTGACCATTACGTCCAATGTCGTTTACGGAAAGAAAACCGGAAGTACGCCGGATGGCAGAAAGGCCGGGGAGCCGTTTGCCCCGGGCGCTAATCCGATGCATGGAAGGGACAAAAACGGTGCGGTGGCTTCCATGACCTCTGTTGCAAAGCTGCCGTATAAACATGCAAAGGACGGCATTTCCTATACCTTCTCTATTGTTCCAAGAGCATTGGGTAAGAATACGGAGGAAAGAATCCATAATCTTGTCGGCTTGCTGGATGGTTATTTCTATGAGAAGGGACATCATATTAATGTCAATGTATTTGACAGGGAAACTCTGCTGGATGCTATGGATCATCCGGAAAAATATCCGCAGCTTACGATACGGGTGTCCGGCTATGCCGTAAACTTTGTAAAGCTGAACCGTGAGCAGCAGATGGATGTTATCTGCCGTACGTTCCATGAAAAATAGGACGATCCGGTGTTCTCCGGATTGGTACCGATGCTTGATAAAACGGAAGGCGGTGAATACTATGTGCCGGAACGACAGTATTACAGGAAGGGTACATTCCATTGAAACCTGCGGGACCGTTGACGGACCCGGAGTTAGAGTTGTGATCTTCATGCAGGGCTGCCTGCTGCGCTGCCGGTATTGCCACAATCCCGATACATGGGAATTAACCGGAGGGACCGAATATACACCGGAGCAGTTAATGAATGAGATATTAAAATATAAATCCTTTATGAGGTTTTCAGGCGGCGGGGTAACCTTTACCGGCGGGGAACCGCTGCTGCAGGCCGGATTCCTCCTGGAAGCGGCAAAGCTTTGCAGGAGGAATGACATTCCGGTGGTAATTGATACGTCGGGCTATGTCTGGAATGAAAAGGTGAAAGAGGTTCTGGACTATACGAATATCGCACTGCTGGACATAAAGAATTATGACCCGGCGGGTTATGAGGCGTTAACCGGAGTCCCTCTGGCTCCGACGTTAAGATTTCTTGATTATCTGAGAGAAAAAAACGTTAATACCTGGGTACGCTACGTATTAGTGCCGCAGCTTACCGACAATCTTGAAAGCATACACGGTTTATCCGGACATTTGTCACATTACCCAAATGTTACACGTATTGAACTTTTAGGCTTTCACAAGATGGGTGAATATAAATGGAAAGAATTAAAGCTGGACTATAAGCTTGCCGATACAAAGGAACCGGACAGGGAATTATTTCTTAAGGTAAAATCGATCCTGGAAGAGAGCGGAAAAACCGTTAGTACGAATTATTAAGTTACAGTTCGGCCGTAAGGCTGAACTGTAACATTATTAGCTCAAAGTTCCACGATACCGGTTGCTATTTTGTCCGCAAAAGACTTGTCATGCTCGACTAAAAGCATGGCAGGACGGTATTCCTCGATCAGCTGTTCAATCTGCATTCTTGAAAAGATATCGATATAGTTCAGCGGTTCGTCCCAAATATACAGATGTGCCTGTTCACACAGGCTTTTGGCTATCAATACCTTTTTCTTCTGGCCTTCGCTGAATTCCTCCATGAACTTATCAAACTGTGTCCGTTCAAAATCAAGCTTGCGGAGCAAGGCCAGAAATAACGTTTCATTCAGGCCATTTTGACAGACGAATTCCCCAAGTGCCCCTTTCAGATAAGAAGTATCCTGTGATACATAGGAGATTTTTAAGCCGCTTGCGATCTCCAGGCTCCCTGTTGTTGCAATATCTTCACCCAGGATTCTTTTCAGTATGCTGGATTTGCCGCAGCCGTTTTTCCCTTGCAGGAAGATGCGGTCACCGTTTCTTACGGCAAAGCTTATATCCCCTGTAATCCTTTTATTATCATAAAAGACCGCCAGGTCCTTTGCCCGGACTAAAACCTCCTTATGGTGGCGCAAGGGTATTATTTTAAGATTTTCCACTGTTTCGATGTTCTTAAGAAGTCCGGACTTATCTTCAATAGCTGATTGCTGTCTGCGTTCGAGATTCTTATGCCGCTGCTGCATGCGTCTTGATTTTTCTCCGATATATGCTCTGGTTGCGATATTCCGGTCTTCCTTTATCGGATTAAACCCGATCTTGGTGCTTTCCACCTTATCAGCCCATTGGGCTGTTCTGGCAGCTGCCTGAGTCAATCTTTTGATATCCTTTTTTAATTTTTCGTTTTCGGAAATTTCAAATTGATCCTGCTTTGTCTTATTCTCATACCAGGTGCTGAAATTCCCCTGTTCTACCTGTATATTTGTTTTATTGATCACAAGGACATGATCGATGCAGGCATCCAGGAACCATCTGTCGTGGGAAACCAGAATAAACCCCTTCTTCTCCTTCAGGTAACTGCGCAAAAGCTTCCGGCCGGACATATCCAGATGATTGGTAGGTTCATCTATAAGCAGGAAAGGATTCTCTTTGGCAAACAAAACGGCTAACATTACCTTTGTCTGTTCACCGTTGCTTAAAGTGGAGTAGTAACGGTATAAAATCTCTGTATCAACTCTAAGAAGGGAGAGTTCCCTGCAAACCTTCCAAAACTCATAGTCCGGGTCGATAAGCTCAATGACTTCTATGGTATTCCGGGCTTGATCCTGTGCATTTATGGGAAACGGAAAATAGTCGAATGTTTCCCGGGAGGTTATCTGTCCCTTGTACTCATATCTGCCCATAAGCAGATTCAGGAAGGTTGTCTTTCCCCTGCCGTTTCGCCCGATAAATCCCAATTTCCAATCCGAATCAATCTGAAAGGAAACATTTTCAAATATATTATCATAGCTTTCTTCATAATAGAACGTTAAATTATTTACGCTGATCTGCGACATAGTAACCTCTTTTTTTAATCTGATGCTTTCGCACAAAAAAACAGGAGGCAAGAACAATCCCGCATCCTGATTCCATACCATACATATGCCGCACTCAAACCGGCCGAAAGGTCAATTGAGTAGCGCAAACTTAATAGGTGTATTTTCAAAGAGATAAGAAGACAGTTTATTCCTGCAATAAGCATACAAAATATTGACAGTGATTTACCACCGCACAAGCATGCTCCTATTTATTTAACTATTTGCAAGAAATAATAATCATCTTCACATCTCCAGTCTTTTGATTTCTTATAACACGGTTATTTTAACAAAGAATACTTAGCCTGTCAAGAAGGAACATATTTAAAGCATAAATTCATGAATGACATGGGCTACTCCGTCTTCATCATTGGACAAGGTAATGTAGTCCGCCGCATTTTTAACAACTTCCTGTGCGTTTGCCATCGCAACGCCCATACCTGCATACTGTATCATGCTCACGTCATTAAATCCGTCTCCGCAGCTGATCATCTGGTCCTTTGACAGGCCGAGATGTTCTAACAGTTTACCTAAAGAGTAAGCCTTATCGATATTCTTCGGCATTAATTCCAGAAAATAGGGCTCCGAACGATATATATTCAGCCTGTCCCCGAATTTATCCTTCATGATCTGTTCCACCTTCTCAAGGTGGCTGCCTGCGCCGGTCATTAAGCATTTATTCACGTCAAAGGTAATATAGTTCGGGAAATCCTCCACCTTTCTTATGGAGATCCCATTTAAGCGGGCTTCCTTTTCCATATACTCGTCAATATCGGTCCCTGTGATTACGGTGTCATTTTCATAGGAAAGGATGCCGACTTCATTTGCTATTGCGGCAGCATAAAGCTCGGGAATGATATCACGGGGAAGAACCTTTTGGTAAATGATCTCATTTGTCTTATAACGGATGATCTTAGCACCGTTGTAGGATAAAATATAACCGTCATATTCGGAAAGTTTTATCTGTTCGGCTACATTAAGGATACCGGGAGTAGGACGCCCCGATGCGAGAACTACTTTATGTCCGCGCATTTGAGTTTTTAGTACCGCATTAAGCGTACCGGAGGATATTTTTTTCTGTGAATTGGTCAGTGTGCCGTCGATATCCAGAACTAGTATTTCATATGCCATTTCTTTTCTCCTTATAATGAATGTTTCAGTATACAACAGTTTTTACCGGATGACTTGCCGTCATATAATGCTTTATCGGCATTCGTAATGTTTTTTTCTACGGAAATGTTTCTGTTATATTCAATCACACCTCCCGTAACGGAGCACTTAATAATCTGCTCGTCACATTGGTAGGTATATTTGAATACTTCATTGCGAAGCTTTTCCGCTATGGAAAAAGCACGGTCGGACAGAATGCCGGGAAGACAAATCATAAATTCTTCCCCACCCCATCTGCTTATGATATCCTCTTCCGAGAGCAAAAGTTTAAAAATATTTGATATGGAGACTAATATCATATCTCCTGCATTATGCCCATAGGTATCATTAATTTTCTTAAAATTATCCACATCGAACAGGATCAGTGAGAGCGGGTTATTGTCAAGATCGACAAATTGCTGAAGCCTTTCCATAAAATAACGGCGATTATACAGTTTGGTAAGGTAATCGGTAATCGCCATTTCTTTGAGCTCCTGCATGAGCAAACGCAGCTCACGCTGATTTTGCACATTTTGCATATGTACCTTGACACGCGCTTTCAACTCCTCGGGAATAAAAGGCTTTGATACGTAATCCGCGGCGCCTACTTCAAATCCTTTTAAGACGGAATCGGAGTCGTTATTTCCGGTAATAAATATAACAGGTATATCCATAGTCCTTTCGTTAGCCTTTAGTATGCGACAGGTTTCATAACCATCGATACCGGTCATTATAATATCAAGTAATATAAGTGTTGGCTGCAAATCCCTGGCAATTTCAATACCTTCTTCGCCGGAATGTGCAATTTCGATATGTAAAAGGGATGATTCAAGAATGTCTCTAATGATATTACATATGATTGCACTATCGTCCACAACTAATACGGTATCTTTTTGCATGGTACTTCTCCTTACTGAATGGATTGCATAATTAGGACATGATAACTATTGCTTATATACCCTATAATAAAGTATTTCCGTGTAAAATACAATATCTTTTGATAATATTTTACTCTTATCGGCGGCGTTTTTACA
>JAEWSD010000182.1 GCA_023398615.1 Bacillota bacterium | reverse complement strand
CCCGCACCATTAAGGCCGTATTGGGGAACCAGCTTTAACAATGCATCAATGCTCCTTGCATCGCCGAACCTTACCAGGTACTGATTATGCTCCCCATAATAGAAATACGCCTGTTTCGATACCTCATCAAACCGGATGACCGCGCCGACCGTAGCCGCCAGCTTTATTACCGATGAACTGCTTATGGAATAGGCACGGGACTCTCCTTCCACATAAGGCAGTTCCCATACATAACCGACGGATGAAATACCCAGGGATATTTTTTCCGGTGGGATAAGGGTAACGATAACACCCAGCAGGCTGCTGATGGTTTCATAAGGTCTGTCTGCCAATGGGGTTTTTGTGGTATACCCAAAGTTATAATCCAAAAGCCGGACGCCGTTTACCACTTTGCTGATTTTCGTATAAAACTGTTCGCTCACCACCGTGCCTGTTTGTAATTCAATCCCGCTGGGGCTGAACGTAACCAGAACCGGATACCCTTCCGCATTCAGAACAGGCGTGAGCTTTGCTACAAAATCTATGTAAGGCTGCTGTTCACCAGGTAATAAGCCTGGAGTATAAATGTTAAATCCATAATACTCCTTCTCCTTAAGAATCACAAGTATATTTTGTATCAACTGATCCTGACATGCTTCATCCGTCAGCATCCTTTGCACCACTTCCATTGATTCCGAACCGGAATCCGATAATGGCGTAACCAACATGTAGGTAGCCACGCCGTATGATTTTGCCGTTCTTATCACGTCTTCATCATTAATATCAATCAACTTACAGTCCGTAGTTATTCTATAATGAAAAATAGTAAGCTCCGTAAGAAAGGGGAGTGTTTTTTTCAGTACGGAGATATCGATAAAGGGATACGCGAAACCATTTGTCGACATTGTATAGGTTTTCGTATCCATAAAGCTTATCACGATTTCTTCCCCCGGATAAATATACTCCCTGTCGGAAAGATAGGGATTGTTTCTTAACAGCTCAATTACCGTCGTATTGTAAGAAGCCGCAATTTTGCTTAGTGAGTCGCCTTCCCGGACCGTATAAACCAGTGCCGGAAATAATATAACCAACGCTTCCCCTATTACCAGTTCAGAATTATCGGTCACCTCATTTTCCAGCATCAGTCTTTCTTCCGAAATTCCATACTGAGATGCTATGCTGCTAATCGTATCACCCGGTTGAATCACATGTATTATCATAATGTTCCCCAAGTATCCCCTGATGTTTGTCTTATTGCTATTATATTAACCCGATTAACTTCCTATTCTAAAAAAGTTTCGCTTGCGAAACTCTCGCGCCGAACGCGGCCGGCTTTGCCGGTAAAATTCCATACGCGCGTGAGTGCGCACCCATAGCGGAGCGCTTTTTATCGTATAGAACGAATTTTCCTATACGACAAGAAAGAGTTTCGCTTGCACCCTATACAATAAAAAGGATGATGCAATCCGCTTATCCGGGTCACATCATCCTGAAATTTTTACTTGTATTTAATTAATCTTCCTCTGCGGTGTCATCCTTTGGAACAATAATATTTAAAAGGAAAGCCACGACAAACGAGAGAACGATCGGGGATTTTCCGATAACATTCTGTATATCTGCCGGGAAAAACTGCAAGGAAGCAGATACCGTGCTTACACCGACTCCAAGCGCCAATGCGATACCGACGATCATCTTATTGCGGTAATTTAACGGCTGCTGAGATATCAGCTGGATACCGGACATTGTAATTGCCGCAAAAACAGTCACAGTTGCACCGCCTAAAACAGGATACGGGATGGTAGTCATGATGGCTCCGAACTTAGGGCAAAAGCCGGCAATTATCATAATTGCTCCGACAATGGTAAATACCCTCTTTGCCACAACCTTTGTCGTTACAATCAGACCGACATTCTGGCTGTAAGGATCCGTAGGCAAACCGCCGATACATGCACCCAGCATACCGCATATACCCTGGCCCTTAATGGCACCGCCGATTTCTTTATCCGTGGCTTCACGGTTAAAAGCACCGATCGCGGTTGAGGAAACATCTCCTATCGTTTGAACTGCCTGTACTATATACATTAAAATCATCGCGATAATTGCCGAAGGGTGGAACTCAAGCCCCCATTTCAGGACGCTTGGAAATGCAATCCAGGATGCGTTGTTAAAACCTTCAAAGTTGATCATGCCGCCCCATATCAATGCTATAATATAGCCGGCACCAATTCCGATCAGCATGCCGGATACCTTAATGTATCCTTTTCCAAAGAAATTACATCCGAGAGTAACCGCCAATACAACCAGGGCAATCACCCAGTATTTCGGAGAACCGAAATCTTCCGCCGTGGCGCTTCCGCCGGCCATATAGTTAACGGCCGTACTGTAAAGGGACAATCCGATACTGAGAACCACCGTACCGCTGACAATCGGCGGAAAGAACTTCCGTATCTTACCCATAGCCATACCTATAAATATAGAAGCAAAGGCACCAACCAATTGTGCTCCGAATATTGCTTTAATACCATAGGATAAACCGATGGCAGTCAATATAGGCATGTAGGCAAAGGCTACACCCATAACATTAGGCAGCCCCATACCAAAACCAAGCACCGGGAATAACTGAACTAATGTAGTGATACCGCCAATAAGCATTGCAGCCTGCATTAAAATGATTTTGTCACTGTCCGGCAGGCCTAAAAGTTGAGCGACCAGGATAGGCGGTGTAATATTACCGACCAGCATCGCCAATACATGTTGCATGGATTGAGGTATGGCCGCACCCCAACCGGGTTTCCCATTCAGCTCAAATAAAGATGTGCTTGACTTTTCTGCATTCTTGTTTTGCATAAATATACCTTCCTTTTCAGCTTTTGCAGTTTTTATAAATCTGTACAACAAATAACTGACACTTTTATAAAAACTAAGTGCATATTCTAAATAAATGATAACCCAGCAGCCTTTTTATTGTGCAAATTGATATATCACTTACTATTCTAATATACTTGATTACAAAAAATTTGTCAATATAAAAATTATTTTTTAGCCAATAATTATACCGCAAAATCCTGTGAAATCATTACCTATATGAATAATACTTAACTATTATCTGTAATTTATCGATATTCATGCATATCCTGTAAAAATGTCCCGTTACATCCAAAATCCGGTATGAAGAATTTTGCATAAGAAAAAGGCTGTTGCCAAAACTCATATTAGTGCGGACAATTCAAAAAGTCCACTATGATTATGAGTTTGCAACAGCCTTACCGAATAGCTTTCTGTTATACTTTGCTATAGCTTTTCAACATATTTTTAATAGCAACCGGAAGATATCGAATCACTCCGTAAGCGATGATACAGATTCCTACTTTATCTATCAGATTGTTCCCGATCTTCGCAATAAAGGAGGCGGCAAATATACTGCTGCCGGAGCTCTTTAAAGCCATTACGAGCACATCGGACACGGTTCCTGTTAATCCGCCGTATACCAGTATGCCTATCGGCGTCCCTATTAAAGGACAAATAATACTTAGCAGTAAGCCGCATATCACAGCGGTTACTATGCCGAACTTAAACTTTTTGGCTATAAGGCCTGTTACCAGCGCTACCGCAACATTTACCAGTAGAAAAGGTATATCCTGGAGGTTATAAATAAAGCCCGTAATAATATTGGTTAACGCTCCCACCGCAGCACCCGGCAGCGGCCCTATCAATACGGCAGTCAGAATTGTACCTAATGTGTCCATATACAGGGGCAGCTTTAATGCTGAAGTTACGATACCCAATACGATATTGACAGCAATTGCTATCCCGCAAAATGTTAATACATAAACCTTACTGTTTCTCATATCAACCTCTTTCCGCTCATTCAAATGAAGCAAAGCACATGAATGCCGCTTAATTTTCATACCGGTCTCATTTATCGGAATAAGTTAATTGTATTATAATTGCTGTCATAAGACAAATCGGTTATCCTTATATAAAATTATTACTTATAGATTATTTCTATTAATATAGTTCTTCTATCATTGCACGGAGATCTTTTATCGGGATATTTATATCTTCTTCCGCAAAAAGCTTCTCTAATTCTTCCATGAACACTCCTGCTTCCGGTGCCATATACAAATCCCTGATTTTTTTATTCAACTCCCGGTTTGCAGTTAACTCTCCGCCCCAATTGCCTCTGCAGGTTAATTTATAACCGCAGCTTGGGCTTCCGTCTATCGCTACCACCGCCAATACCTGAAAGCGCTCCGGATATGACAGGTATTCCTTGAGCTGCAGTATAACAGACTCCAGCATGCTCCGGCACTGCCTGCGATAGTAGGGATGCATGAATTGTTCTTTTACATGCCCCCATCTTGCCGCACCGTAAAGAGTCATTTCAGGACACGGCAGCTGGATCAAACGGATATCATTCTCCATGACATAACCAAGCAACTTCCTCCTCCCGGCTTCTTCGTCCGCCGCCTCCGCTTCGTTATAACCTGTAACCTTGGAAGCCGGATTTAATATACAATGTGAAACTACTAATATTTTTTGCATCTCATTCCTGCCTTTGTCACATTAATTATCCTGGGTTCTTTTACTGTTTTCCCGCCTGGGAAAGCCATCCTGCCGATTCCTTCATATATGAAAACTGATTCATGGAGCCGAAATGTTCGATTGTTAACGCTCCCTTGTAATCCATTTCTTTTAACAGCTCCAGGATTTCCTTCATCCGGATACATCCGCTTCCCACAGGCGAGGAATACAGCTTAGCACCGCCAATGCTTATCCTGGGTTCTTCCCCCGGTAAACCCTTCAGGGAACGGTCCTTGCAATGGACATGTATAATACGGGAGCTCAGTTTACGGAAAGCATGTAATTCCTCTTCATTGCTGTACATAAAATTACCGGTATCAAATGTCACCTTAAGTTCAGGTATCCTGTCCAGAAACCATAACATACCGGCGGAATCCGCGATAGGACTGGCGCTGTCGTCAAAATCTTCTATACTGACCCGGATGTCGTGCGCATTGGCATACTCACATAAATTCTTCATCCCTTTCAGCATATTATTCCTCACGATTTCATTTTCCTCCTCTGACTCTCCCTCCAGGAAACCCGGAATCGGCATTACCTTGTCACAGTGCAGCAGTTTTGCCGTATCTACTAGTTCCCGGCTTTTCCTGTCATCCGGCTTCTGTCCGAAGTCAAACATACAGCAGATATTGGAAACCCGGAATCCCGCATTCGTCAAGCTTTCATACATTTCTTCCGGTTTCTCCAGCTGATCCATATCAAGCTCTACCGCTTCGATACCATACGTGCGAATCTTATTTAGAATAGTATTAACCGGCAAGCCTGTCTGCCTTGATGCTTCCAGCACATGATCATAAAAAACCGATATATACATAATCTGCCTCATTTCCTCACTAAATAGACTGATATATTTTCCCATCTCTTTGTTCAGTACTTTTAAATCCTGCTTTCTTCCTATACTATACATTACGTAACATTATGTATCAAGAGTTTTTTACATAAGCCCTGTTACATAAAATGAACGGGACCGATATTTGTCTTTGTATAAAAGATAAATATCGGTCCCTCTTCCTTTCGCTATATCAGAAAGCCCTATACAGCGCCCTCGCCTTCCTCGCCGGTTCGGATCCTTACCACCTCGTCAACAGAAGATACGAAAATCTTGCCGTCTCCAATTTCACCGGTTTGAGCTGTTTTTACAATTATTTTTTTAATTTTCTCAACGTCTTTATCCGGAACTACCAGATCTATGCTTACCTTGGGAACCAGATCTATTTCATATTTTTCGCCGCGCCATGCCTGGATAATTCCCTTTTGTATGCCCTGGCCGACTACGTCGGTAATAGTGATTCCTTTATAGCATTCCGCTTTCTCAAGTGCCGTCCTTACATCTGATAACTTTTCAGGTCGGATAATCGCTCTGATTAATTTCATATGATTAGTTCTCCTTCCCTATGATGGCATAGTTTTTATTTACTTTTTTAGGGTTATCCTTTGCTACGGATACCATATCAATATCCTCAGATAACTGGCTGTAGGATATCCTGTGGGTTAAGAAATCCGGATATGCCTGGTTGCCATGCTCTCCGATATCCAGACCCTGAAGTTCTTCTTTAACGGATACACGCAACCCAATTGTATGTTTAATAGCAACCCATACAACTACGCTGGCGAGAAATACAAATGCGCCGACAGTTACCACACCCAATGCCTGAACTCCAAGCTGATGGAAACCGCCTCCGAAGAACAGTCCGTTTACCTCGTTGCCATTTACCCCTGCCTCGGCAAAAAGGCCAACGGATAAGGTACCGAACACACCGTTTGCCAGATGAACCGCCGTTGCACCTACCGGATCATCCAATTTCATCTTATCAAAGAACAGTGATGCATATACCACTAAAATTCCTGCAAGAATACCAATGATTATGGAACTTGTTATACTTACGTATGCACATGCCGGAGTTATTGCAACCAAGCCTGCCAGTAAACCGTTTATCGACATACTCATATCCGGTTTCCCAAGCTTAATCCATGCTACCCCCGTAGCAACCAGCATTCCCAATGCTCCTGCCATGTTCGTTGAAACCAGGATATGGCCGATAGCTTCCGGATCAGCCGACATCGTAGAACCGGGATTGAATCCAAACCAGCCAAACCAAAGGATTAATGCACCAATCGTTGCCAGGGATACGCTATGTCCGGGTATCGGATTGATCTTGCCGTTCTTGGTATACTTACCGATTCTTGGCCCTAGAATCATAATGCCGGAAAGTGCCGCCCAGCCGCCGACGGAATGAACTGCCGTACCGCCTGCAAAATCCAGGAAACCTAAACCTGACAGCCAGCCGCCGCCCCAGATCCAATGACCGGTAATAGGATAGATGACCAATGTTAAAAGCAATGAAAAAACAATAAATGAGATATACTTAATTCTTTCTGCTACCGATCCTGATACGATGGTTGCAGCCGTGCCGCAAAATACTAATTGAAAAAAGAACTTTACCCAAAAAGGTACACCGGCCCATGATATTGCCGAATAAACCCCTTCGTATGCATCTCCCGTCATAGGAGAATTGTCTGCACCGCCTGCAAAAAACAAACCATTCAGACCAATGAACCCATTGCCGTCACCGAACATCAGCCCCCAGCCCAAAACGAAGAAGCCCAAGGAGGAAACCGCAAATACAATAAAGTTTTTTGACATGATGTTTACCGTGTTTTTTGACCGTGCCATTCCGCTTTCCAGTGTCGCAAAGCCAAGATTCATAAAGAATACAAGCATTGCCGCTAAAACCACCCATATGGTGTCAAGTATAATTTTAGTTTCCATTCCATATACCTACTTTCTTATATTTTTTTATAAAAAAAGACGTTATAATCGCTTGTAGCGATTTAACGTCTTCGTTTATCATTTATTATATAAATCTATGTGCAAAACTGTACTAAATAATTTTAAATTTGTCAATACTAAATTATTAAAAAAATAAAATTTTTATAAAATATATCCATTTTCAACCATAATTTGGCAGATGCTCTTGATTATTCTATTCCTATCTTACGGCTTCCATATAATCCTCCAAGCTGTCCGATTTCAGTCTGATATCAGGCGCAATACCCGTACTCATGATATTCTGCTCCCTCACATTCCAGTAATGGTTTACGAGGTAAACCATCAGCTTTCTGTCTCTGTCCTCAAACACAATCTGCCCCACGCCCTTGCCGTATGTATTGCTTCCTACTATGGTTACATTATCCAGATACGTTTTCAAGCCCAGTGTCAGAAGTTCGGAAGCACTGGCTGTGTACTCATTTACAAAGATGTATATCTTTTTGAACTTCAGCTGTGAAGCATCCGAGTAATAATTATAGGTATATCCGTCCCGGCTGATTAACGTACTTGTCACACAATCACCCAACAGGATATCCAGGATATTATTCGCACAGTCGGTCAGCCCGCCGGTATTGTTCCTTAAATCAATGATAAGGTCTTTCTTCTGCGGTTCCTTAACATTATCAAGAACTTCCGTTACCGTATTATCCGTATTTGTATAGAAGCCTTTTATTCCAAGATATACCCTGTTTCCGTTTTCACTGCATTCTATTTCATCTTCCATCATACCGGAAAGAGCATCATATTCATCATCACAAATCACAAATGTAAATATATCATCCGGACGCTTCATGTTATCTATCGCTCCGGTAATTTCAGAATTAGATATATCTCCCCCTGATATATTGCCGATTTCCTCTGTATCCGTCAATCCATCCGGATACAGATAACTGTCTTTCACAAAATCCTCCAGCTGCCTTCCGATTGGTTTCTGTTTTTCCGTAACCGTCTCCTTTACGTAGCTTGCGGTACTATTCTCGGTATTAACAGACAGGCATCGATCCGCATACTCTTCCGCACCCATATAATCTTCCAGCATTAAACAGGTATCTGCCGTTTGCGCTAATATGTCCTCATTGTCCGGCTTTCCGTCAAGCGCAAGCCGGTAATATTCCAGTGCCTTATCATAATCACTTAATGCATGGTAACAATCTCCAATATACCAGGGAATATCCGCTTCTGCGGGGAAATATTCCATAGCTGTCAGGCCGAATTCAATACATCTTGAATAGCGCTTTCCATAATACAAGGCATACAGTATATCCGTATACGGCTCCGAATTTTCACTGTCCAAACGGATCGCCTCCTCAAAATACGGGATAGCCTCCATATACATAGTTCCGTTAAGGTGCAGATTTCCCATAGCATTACAGATCTCATAGGATTCATACCCGTTATCCGTTATTGCCTGATAAAACTCCAGCGCACCTTCATATTCATCCATTGCATCAAAGCAGTATATTATCCGGCTGTTCACCGTCTCATCGCCGGGCGATTCCTCGGAAAGCCCCATAAAGTAATCCAGAGCTTCCTTATATTTTGAATGATTATAGTAAAATTCACCCAACAATAATCTTATCTCCGTATTATCGGAATAGTCCTCCGTCAGGCCCTTGTAAAATGCTTCCGCTTCCTCATAGCTTCCGTTTGAAGATAAGAATTCGCCTTTTGCCTTCAGCAAATCATAGTTCGTACTGTCCTTTTCCAGCATTTTTTCAACAAATGCCAGGCCGTCCCTGCTATTTTCCAAATTGGAATAGCATTCAATGAC
>JAEWSD010000118.1 GCA_023398615.1 Bacillota bacterium | reverse complement strand
CCGAGGCCGCTTTCGATTACATCCGGATAGATAGTTCCCTGGACTAAGAAGTCAACGGTTCCGATCTTCTTTGCTTCCTCCTCGAACACACGGATGAATTCTTCACCGATAATTTTTCTCTTTGCTTCCGGTTCCGAGACTCCTGCCAGCTTATCATAAAATCTTTGCTGTGCATTTACACGGACGAAGTTGACATCGAATTGCTCCGTAAAGACCTTTTCAACCTCATCGCCTTCATTTTTACGCAGCAAACCATGATCTACGAAGATGCAGGTCAGCCGTTTTCCGACTGCCTTGCTGATCATTACCGCGGCAACTGAGGAATCCACGCCGCCGGATAAAGCGCATAGTACCTTTTTGTCTCCGATCTTTTCCCTCAAGGCCTTTATGGATTCTTCCGTGAAGGAATCCATCTTCCAGTCTCCGGCACAGCCGCATATATTAAATAAGAAATTGGAAAGCATTTTCGAACCTTCCTGCGTGTGAACTACTTCAGGATGGAACTGTACACCGTATAAATTCCGCACCGGCTTTTCAAATGCCGCAACCGGGCAGGAAGATGAATGTGCCGATATTGCAAATCCTTCGGGCAATGCTTCGATATAATCCGTATGGCTCATCCAGCAAATGGTTTTTTCGGATATACCACTGAATAATTTGGAGCTTTGGTTTACCGCAACTTCTGCCTTACCATATTCCCTGACCGGAGCCGGCGTAACCTTTCCGTTCAGTAAATAGGTCATAAGCTGGGCACCGTAACAGATTCCCAAAACAGGTATTTCCAAATTGAAGATTTCCTTATCGCAGGATACGGAATCCTTACCATATACGCTGTCAGGCCCTCCGGTTAAGATAATGCCTTTGGGCTGAATCTCTTTTATCCGCTCGATGCTTGTGCTGCAAGGCAGTACCTCACAATATACATTGCATTCCCTCACTCTTCGGGCTATCAGCTGATTATACTGAGCTCCGAAATCCAGGACGATTACAATTTCCTTATCCACTCGTCTTTCCTCCTAAAAGTTGCTGTGTTAATAACGGCTATAGATGTTTTATAAATTCTATATATAGAACTATTTTACAACATTTTTTTTACTAGCACCAGTACAAAATATTCGTGTATTCCTACAAAAATAATATATGGAATTCCTGCTTTTCATGCAATGTAACTAACAACTATATTTCATCTGTCATATTTAATTCATCCAGCGTTTTATAGTAGGAAGGCAGGAACTCTTTCATAAAGATATTGACTTCCTCAAGCTCCATATCTTTTAATGTATTCGCAAGACTATTCTTGGCACTGGCAAATTCGGTATTGCCGGCCTTTTCCTCCTGAATGCATTTTATCAGGGCGGACAGCTTATCGGCCGCCTTAACCAGCTTCCAGATATGCTCCTCGCCATCTTTCGGGGAGAAAACAGATTCATAGTCTTCCCTCAAATCTTCCGGAAGCATATGCATAAGGCGGCTTGCCGCAGCCTTTTCAACCCCTCTGAACGCATCCTGAATCTCCCTGTTATAATATTTAATCGGGGTAGGCATGTCACCCGTGATGATTTCGGTAGAATCATGGTACAACCCTATCAGCGCCGCCTTCTCCGCATTTATGCTTCCGCCCAGGCGTCTGTTATTTATTATGGCCAGAGCATGGGCTAACATACTCACTTCAAGGGAATGCTCCGCAATATTCTCGGATTGGGAATTCCTCATTAAAGCCCAGCGGTCAATATATTTCATTCTGGACATCATAGCAAAAAAACTGTTTCTCATATCTGGCTCCTGTCTGTTCACCTGCATGCAAATAATAAAACGTACTAACTGTATTTCTTTGCATCCTCCAATTGTCTCTTTATATAGAGGCCGGTATAGGATTTCTTATTCCCGGCAATCTGCTCCGGTGTACCCTTTGCAATTACCGTTCCGCCCTTATCTCCGCCTTCCGGACCCATATCGATGATATAATCCGCCGTTTTAATCACATCAAGATTATGCTCAATCACAACTACCGTATTCCCACCCTCGGATAACCTTCTCAGAATCTCGATCAATTTATGAACATCCGCAAAATGCAACCCCGTTGTAGGCTCGTCCAGAATATAGATCGTTTTGCCCGTGCTGCGCTTGCTCAGCTCCGCGGCCAGCTTAATACGCTGTGCCTCGCCGCCGGATAACGTCGTGGAGGGCTGTCCCAACCTGACATAGGATAACCCTACGTCATTTAAAGTTTCTATTTTTCTTCGGATGGAAGGTACATTTTCGAAAAACTTCAATGCTTCCTCCACCGTCATATCCAGAACATCGTAGATATTCTTTCCCTTATACCTGACTTCCAGAGTCTCACGGTTATAACGTTTGCCGCCGCATACCTCACAGGGAACATATACATCCGGCAGGAAATTCATCTCGATCTTTATGATACCGTCACCGCCGCAGGCTTCACAGCGCCCGCCTTTCACATTAAAGCTGAAACGTCCCTTACTGTAGCCCTTCATCTTCGCATCGGGAGTGGAAGAGAACAAATCCCTGATCTGGTCAAATACTCCCGTATACGTAGCCGGGTTGGATCTGGGCGTCCGCCCAATCGGAGACTGGTCTATATTGATCACCTTATCCAGCTTCTCAATCCCGATCATCTCCGCATGCTTGCCCGGAATGCAGCGGGCGCGGTTTAAATCCCTTGCCAGTCGTTTATACAGGATTTCCGATACGAGGGAGCTTTTGCCGGAACCCGATACACCGGTAACACAGGTCATTACGCCAAGCGGAATATCTACCGTTACATTCTTAAGATTATTCTCCCTGGCACCCTTTATCGTCAAATAACCGACAGGCTTCTTTCTCTCCTTTGGTATTGGAATCTGAATCCTCCTGCTAAGATAAGCTCCCGTAACCGATTCCTTAACCTGCATGATCTCCTCGGCAGTCCCTGCGGCAATCACCTCGCCGCCGTGTTCACCGGCGCCCGGGCCAATATCGATGATGTAGTCCGATTCAAACATCGTATCCTCATCATGCTCTACCACAATCAGGGTATTGCCGAGATCCCTCAGGTTCTTAAGTGTTTTCAGCAGTTTGTCATTATCCCGTTGATGCAGTCCGATGCTTGGTTCATCCAGGATATATACTACGCCGACCAAGCCGGAACCAATCTGAGTAGCCAGACGAATTCTCTGTGCTTCGCCGCCGGACAAAGAACCGGTTGACCTTGCCAGTGTCAGGTAATCCAGCCCGACATCCACCAAAAAACCTACCCTGGCCCTGATCTCCCGGATAACCAGTTCACCGATCTTTGCCTGCATCGGCGTCAGCGTCAGTTCATCCATAAAGGTCTTTAAATCGCGTATGGAATAATCGGTAACCTCTGATATGTTCTTATCACCGACCGTTACTGCCAGTGATTCCTTCTTCAAACGCCTGCCTCCGCATTCCTTGCACGGCGTAGTACTCATAAAGGTCTCGTATTCCTGCCTCGTTGACTCGGAAGCCGTCTCCCGATAACGCCTCTCAACATTCTTTATCAGACCTTCAAACGCAACATCATATACACCGACCCCGCGCTGTCCCCTGTAATGAACCTTGACACTCTTTCCGCCGGTGCCATGCATTATCACATGTTTAATTTTATCGGGTAAATCCTTGTACGGTGTATACAAGTCAAACTTGTATTCCTTAGCCAGGGCTTCCAGCGTACATCTGGTATAGCTGCCGGTATCCACGGCCGACTGCCAGCCTAACACCGCAATCGCACCTTCCGCCAGGCTTAAGGACTGGTCCGGAATCAGCAGATTCTCGTCAAACTCCATCTTTATCCCGATACCATGACATTCCGGGCATGCCCCGAACGGGTTATTAAAGGAAAAAATTCTGGGCTCTATCTCATCGATACTGATCCCGCAGTCCGGACAGGAGAAGCTCTGACTGAACTTGATCTGCGGCCCGCCCTGGATATCTACAAGAAGCAGTCCTTCCGCAAGCTTTAATACGCTTTCTATGGAATCCGTCAGCCTCTTTTCGATTCCTTCCTTCACCACAAGACGGTCGACTATTATTTCAATGTTATGCTTGTTATTCTTCTCCAGCTTGATCTCCTCGGTCAGCTCATAAAGCTGGCCGTCTACCATTACACGCACATAACCGCTCTTCTTCGCCTGTTCGAAAAGCTTTGCATGTTCCCCTTTCCTGCCTCGTACAACCGGAGCCAAAAGCTGAATCCTGGTACCGGGTTCCAGCCGCATAATCTCATCCACCATCTGGTCCACTGTCTGCTTTTTTATCTCCTTACCGCATTTCGGGCAATGAGGAATGCCGATCCTGGCATAAAGCAGACGGAAATAATCGTATACCTCCGTCACCGTTCCAACGGTAGAACGGGGGTTGCGGTTCGTGGATTTCTGGTCGATTGAGATCGCCGGCGATAATCCTTCGATACTTTCTACATTCGGTTTCTCCATCTGTCCCAGGAACTGTCTTGCATAGGAAGACAAGGATTCCATGTATCTTCTCTGCCCCTCGGCATAAATTGTATCGAACGCCAGGGAGGACTTACCGGAACCGCTGAGCCCGGTAAGTACCACAAATTCGTCTCTTGGAATATTTACATTTATATTCTTTAAATTGTGCTCCTTTGCACCTCTGATCTTTATATAATGTTTCTTCTCTGCCATTTTATCCTCTCTTTGCATTGATAACTATTCTATATCATTCAGCTGCTTCTTTAATTCGATGAGGTGGTCTCTTAATTCCGCCGCCAACTCAAAGTTTAATTCCGCCGCTGCCGTATGCATATCCTTTGTAACCTTCTTAATTACGGCTTCCAGCTCCTGCTTGTTCATAGATTCCGGGTCCTTGTCCATCTTGTAGTAATCCTTATCCGCCTTCTTCGATATGCGGATAAGTTCTCTGACCTTCTTCTGGATTGTGGTCGGTGTTATGCCGTGCTCTTCATTATACTGCTGCTGAAGCTGCCTTCTCCGGTTGGTTATGGAAATTGCGTTACTCATCGAATCCGTTATGGTATCCGCATACATAATAACATGTCCTTCCGCATTCCGGGCAGCCCTGCCTATTGTCTGTATCAGTGATGTCTCGGAACGCAGGAAGCCCTCCTTATCTGCGTCAAGGATTGCCACCAGTGTAATCTCAGGTATATCAAGTCCTTCTCTCAGCAGGTTGATTCCTACGAGCACATCAAATACATCCATACGCATATCACGGATAATTACGGAACGTTCCAGCGTATCGATATCCGAATGCAGATATTTTACCCGAATGCCCACTTCCCGCATGTAAGCCGTAAGGTCCTCCGCCATTTTCTTGGTAAGTGTTGTGACAAGCACCTTATTCTTCCTGGCTACCTCCTTATTTACCTCACTGATTAAATCGTCTATCTGGCCCGTTACCGGCTTCACAATCACTTCCGGATCAAGCAGCCCGGTAGGACGTATAATCTGTTCGGTCCGGAAAAGTTCATGCTCCCGTTCATATACCGACGGAGTAGCCGATACAAACAGCATCTGATTAATCTTACTCTCAAACTCCTCAAAATTCAAGGGCCTGTTATCCTTTGCAGAGGGCAGGCGGAAGCCATAGTCTACCAATGTCGTCTTCCTTGCCTGATCTCCTGCATACATACCGCGTACCTGGGGAAGTGTAATATGCGACTCATCTACGATGATCAGAAAGTCATCCGGAAAGTAATCCATTAAAGTATGCGGTGTGCTTCCCGGCTTCAATCCGGCCAGATGTCTCGAATAATTCTCTACTCCGGAACAAAATCCTGTTTCTCTTAACATCTCTATATCAAAGTTGGTTCTCTCTGAAATCCTCTGTGCCTCTAATAGCTTATCCTCGCTTTTAAAATATCTGACCCGCTCTTCCAGCTCTTCCTCTATCGTCAAAATCGCCGCTTCCAGCTTATCCTTTGACACCACATAATGGGATGCCGGGAATATTGCCGCATGTTCCAGGGTGGCCTTAATCTCCCCGGTCAATACATCTATCTCGGCGATCCTGTCGATCTCATCCCCAAAGAATTCCACCCGTATTGCAAGCTCATCGGAGGTGACCGGAAAGATCTCTACGACATCGCCGCGGACACGGAAACATCCGCGTTTAAAATCCATATCATTCCGGTCATACTGCAGATCAATCAGCTTTCTAAGTACTTCATCCCGATCCCTGGTCATCCCGGGGCGAAGCGATATCACCATGTTCTGGTAGTCTATCGGATCTCCCAATCCGTAAATGCAGGATACGCTGGCAACGATAATAACATCCTTTCGTTCGGATAATGCGGCGGTCGCCGAATGTCTTAACTTATCAATCTCATCATTGATAGAGGAATCCTTCTCAATATACGTATCCGTCGACGGGACATATGCCTCCGGCTGGTAGTAATCATAGTAGCTGACAAAATACTCTACCGCATTCTCCGGGAAAAATTCCTTGAATTCCCCGTAAAGCTGCGCCGCCAGGGTTTTATTGTGAGAGATTATCAGAGTCGGTCTGTTCAATGCCTGTATTACATTTGCCATAGTAAAGGTCTTACCGGAACCGGTAACACCCAGTAATGTCTCAAACTGATTGCCTTCCCTGAATCCTTTGACCAGCTCGGCAATGGCCGCAGGCTGATCGCCCGTCGGCGCATATTCAGAAACAAGTTTAAAATCACCCATTATTTTGTCCTTTCTATTTCTTTATGTGTCTGCACCAGCTATGCAATAACTGGTTTATCTGCCTTGTCAGACAAGGATATTCCGTCATGTTTATTTCCCATCATATTCCATCCTTAGTCTGTCTATAATTGACACTATTATAACATAAGCATATTTTTTAATCAATATGGAATCGAATGTTTGTTCTGGAACATTTATTCATTTATCCTAT
>JAEWSD010000103.1 GCA_023398615.1 Bacillota bacterium | reverse complement strand
TACGGCTGTAAGATCTGCTCAGCTGTGGCATAACAAGGTTTTTACGGTGTCCTTTCTCATAAATCACCGTAAATGATTAAACCGGGAGGAATAACATGGTTATCAATCAAGTAACAGATCAAACATTTCATCAATACGGAAGAATCCTCGAAGGGATTGATTGCAGGGAACTGCTGAATGAAATGGAGCGGATACCCCTGCCGGAAGGGGTTATCTATGAACCCTCCGTGTCACTTCTGGAAAGCCTTCCCGTATGCAAGGTATTCCAAAGTGCCGCATACGGTGAACTGCCCATACAAATAGGGTATTGCATCGGTAATAACCACAAGCTGAATGCGGTGGAGTATCACAGAAGCTCAGAAATCAATGTGGCCGTTACGGACATGGTGCTGATACTCGGCAGGCAGCAGGATATCGGCAAGGATTTCACTTATGAAACAAAGAACATGGAAGCCTTCTTCGTACCAAAAGGAACGGTTGTGGAGATGTATGCCACAACACTGCATTATGCACCCTGTAATGCCGGCAAAGAGGGCTTTAAGGCAGTCGTTATATTGCCGAAGGATACCAACCTGCCATTAGATTCAGTACATGGCCGCGGAGAAGATAAATTACTGACGGCAAAAAATAAATGGCTGATCGGACATGAGGAAGGCGGCTTGCCGGAAGGAAACTTTATAGGATTAATCGGAGAAAACATTACATTGTAGATTTCAAAAAGGAGGATTTAAAATGATCAATATACCCGAAGTAAAATTAGGCATAGCAGCCGTATCCAGAGACTGCTTCCCCATGACATTATCGGAATCAAGAAGAAAAGCCGTGGTAAAGGAATATCAGAAAAAGTACGGAGAGATTTACGAATGTCCAACCTGTATCGAAAGTGAAACAGACATGAGAAAAGCCCTTGCTCAGCTGAAAGAAGCCGGTTGTAATGCCCTCGTAGTATATCTCGGCAATTTCGGGCCGGAAACGGCCGAAACACTGTTGGCAAAAGAATTTGTCTGTCCCGTCATGTTTATCGCGGCGGCGGAAGAAACAGGCGATAACTTAATCGGCGGACGCGGAGATGCCTATTGCGGAATGTTAAATGCCAGCTATAATTTAAAGCTGAGAGAGATCAAAGCTTACATACCGGAATATCCCGTCGGCGATGCCGGCGATTGTGCCGCAATGATAAATGATTTCGTTCCTATCGCAAGAACCATTCTCGGACTTCATAATTTAAAGATTATAGGCTTTGGTCCGAGACCGCAGGATTTCCTTGCCTGTAACGCGCCGATCAAGCAGCTTTACAACCTTGGGGTTGAAATCGAAGAGAATTCTGAGCTTGATCTATTCGAAGCATACAACAGTCATGCAGGAGACCCAAGGATTTCCGAAGTGGTAAAAAGCATGGAAGCAGAATTAGGCAAAGGGAACAGGAAACCTGAAATACTTCCCAAGCTGGCACAATATGAAATTACATTATTAGATTGGGTAGAAGCCCATAAAGGTTCCAGGGAGTTTGTTGCCATAGCAGGTAAATGCTGGCCTGCCTTCCAGACACAGTTTGGATTTGTTCCGTGTTATGTAAACAGCAGATTGACGGCAATGGGAATTCCCGTGTCCTGCGAAGTGGATATTTACGGAGCATTAAGCGAATTTATCGGTACCTGCGTGAGCCTGGATGCGGTAACCTTGCTGGATATCAACAATACCGTACCGAAGGATATGTATGAGGAAGAAATAAAGGGTACGTTCAAATATAGCTTTACCGATACCTTTATGGGATTCCACTGCGGCAATACCACAGCCGGGAAGCTGGCTTTCTGTGAAATGAAATACCAAATGATTATGGCAAGAAATTTACCGGAGGAAGTAACCCAGGGTACCCTGGAGGGAGATATCATTCCCGGAGATATTACCTTCTTCCGCCTGCAAAGCACGGCAGATGCAAAATTACGCGCCTATGTGGCCGAAGGAGAAGTGCTGCCTGTCAAAACGAGATCCTTTGGCGGCATCGGTATCTTCGCCATAGAGGAAATGGGCAGATTCTACCGTCATGTCCTGGTGGAAAAGAATTATCCGCATCATGGTGCAGTCGCCTTCGGACATTATGGGAAAATAATCTTTGAAGTATTTAAATATCTGGGCGTAGAGGATATCGGCTTTAACCAGCCAAAGGGCATGCTTTATCCGAAAGAAAATCCATATGCCTGATAATACCGGAGAATTATTAAAAGCAAAGGAATAATAATAAGTAAGATATTAACAAATAAAATCGAAAGTACGGAGTATTTATGGCAGTGACAATCAGGCAAATCGCAGAACTCAGCGGAGTATCCCGCGGTACTGTAGACAGAGTACTGAACAATCGCGGACGGGTAAACCCGGAAACGGAACAGCTGGTTCGTAAGGTGGCCAAAGAGCTTGGTTACCGGCCCAATGCGGCCGGTAAGGCTCTGGCCGCCATTAAGAAAAACTATATAATCGGCATTATTCTGTCCTCGGAAGGAAACGAGTTCTTTTCTGATGTCATTTCCGGAATGAAACAGGCGGAAAAAGAAGCTGCCGCTTATGGTATCCAGGTAATCATGAAAACCATGAAAGGCTACGATGCGGATGTTCAGATATCCCTGATGCGGGAACTGGAACCATTTATTCATATTCTGATCCTCCAACCCATCAATGATGACCGCATAGTAACAGAGATCGGGAAATTAACCGGCCAGGGCATTCGAGTCATTACAATTAATAACGATATCGAAAACAGCGACCGGTTATGCTATGTAGGCAGCGATTATTTTAGAAGCGGACAAACGGCTTGCGGATGTCTCGGATTATTAACCCGCGGAAAAGCAAATGTAGGCATTGCCACGGGTTCCGTTAAAATATTGGGACATAATCAGCGGATACTGGGATTTAACAGCATCGTTGAGAAGAAATATAAGGGGTTTATTCTATCCGACATTATTGAAACAAATGACGATGACCGGCAGGGTTATGAAGAAACCCGGAAAATGCTAAAAAGATACCCGGAAATTAACGCCATATACATCGTAGCCGCCGGAGCGGCAGGAGTTTGCAGGGCCGTTTCGGAATCAGGAAAACAGGAACAAATGACAATTGTAGCATGCGACAGCACTCCGGCCATCAAAGAATTGATAGGAAAAGGAATCATTAAGGCCACCATATACCAGCAGCCCTATTTGCAGGGATATCAGTCCATAATGATCGCGGCAGAATTTCTGATACACGGAACTCTTCCGAAGCAGGAATATATTATCATAAACAGTGAAATTAAGATACCTGAGAATTTATAATATTTTTAGCAGAATAATGTTTGCTTTCATAACAATCTATCCGCTTTTATATACTTTTTTAACTATTTGGTTATTTTTGTAAATTATCCACGTAGCATTGTGGATAATGTGGATAAATGATAATTCAGAGGAATATGCGATGGGACACATTGGATTTTCATATATAGGTTTGATCTGGCTGTTAATGTTGACGGTACCCAATTTGATTTGGACAAAGTTTCAGCCTAAGGATTATGATAATACGCATGAAAATAAAATTTTATCAGGATTAGAGCGAATCGGACAAGTGTCGGTTACTTGCACGGCCCTGGCTTTCTCGGACTATAATATCAAATCTTATAGTCCCTGGAGTCTGTGGCTCATTGCATCCTTTGCACTTATGCTGGCGTATGAATTATGGTGGATCAGGTATTTTAAAAGCCCAAAGACCTTGCGGGATTTTTACAGTGCTTTCTTGGGAGTCCCTGTGGCAGGTGCAACTTTACCTGTAGCTGCATTTTTGCTTCTCGGCATATACGGAAAAGTGATCTGGCTTATCCTCTCCGTTATTATCCTGGGGATTGGGCATATCGGAATACATTGGCAGCATTTAAATGAATTTTCCTGATAGCGAGCTTAGGTATAATGTTACAGCGCGTTCCTTACAGGGTGCCCCCCTTATTTCAATGTTCACAGTAACTTAACAATATTATAAAACTCTGTACACATATGAACGCTATACTTAAAACATAATATCAAGGTTCCCCAACCTTGCTAACATAAATTTTTTTCATAAATGGCCAGCAGGATAACCTGCTGGCCCCTCCTCTGCCATTTTTCCCAATGATTATAAAATTTACATTAATTATTCTTACTATTTCATTTATTAACATACCAAACAACTCCCGGCCGATTCGTTGACCGGGGGATTTTTTATGCCCTAAGTAAACGGTTTTATCAAGAAGCGATGCCGTTTTCCCTCCTTATTGCATTACTTTCCGATAACAGATAAAATATTTAAAATACTTTGTAACTTTTTACGGATAGATGTATCTAATTATTGTAGTATACAAACAGAGGAGGTGAAAGCAGGTGGCAAATTTTTCGATAATATATGAACAGTATGTCCTCAAGGTCTACCGGTTTCTCCTGGCTCTTACTGAAAATGAAACTCAGGCAGAGGAACTGACACAGCAGACATTTTATAAAGCCTTATTACATATCGACCGTTTTGAAGAACGATGCAGTCTTTATACATGGTTATGCCAGATCGGTAAAAACGAATGGTTTTTAGAGTGCAGAAGAAAGAAGCCAGTTTCTTTTGAAACCGTTGGTGAGATGCCGGATGAAAACTGTATGGAAGAAAACCTTATTCAAAAGGAACAGCTTGCTGCAGCCAAACGATCGCTGCTTCGGCTGCCGGAACCATACAGGGACGTGCTCATTCTAAGGATATACGGAGATTTGCCGTTTGCTGAAATCGCAGCCTCCTTCCAAAAATCAGAGAGCTGGGCAAAGGTTACCTTTCTTCGCGGGAAAGAAAAATTAAAAAAGAAAATGGAGGAAATGAGATGATATCTTGCAATATAATTCGGGATTTACAGCTATTGTATGAGGCTGGCGAATGTTCGGAAGACAGTAAAAAATTAATTGAAGAGCACCTGAAAACCTGTGAAAAGTGCAGAAATAACCTTGAAACATCAAGAATCCCTTCCCTTCCCCCGGAAAACGCAGTAAACCGGATAACGCTGGATGAGAAAGCCCGGGACTTTAACGCCAGAAAAGGGTTCAGGAAAATACGCAGACGGTGGTTTATATCACTGCTCTGTGTACTTATGATTTTCCCCCTTATCGGAACAGGGTTCCTGATCCGGAATCAAATTAAAGGCGACGGAGTAAGCTTTGCAAATCTTGATGAAATTTATATAACCAACAGATTCTTAAAGGCAATACAAAGCAAAGATTACAATAAGGCATTTACATATCTCAACGTTGAAGGAATGTACGAGGATATGATCAAAAACCAGGTTGAAGATCTCTACGATTGGGACAGTGAATACAGCGAGGTAAAAGTTGGCGGCAGAAGCTGGTATGTGAATCGTGAGGTATATCTCAACGATTATCAAGCCTATCTGAGCAGCGGTGACGAGGCAGCTTTCTGGGAAAATATGATGATTTATAACAGTGAGCACCGTGGCAATACGGCTATCCCCCAGGAGCAGTTTACTGCGGCTGCAGCACTTTTTAATAAGGAAAGAAATACACAGGTCCATGTAGCGACGGACAGCAGCATTTATGATGACGGATATTACTATACCGAGTTTATTTCAGAAGACGGAAGCGTTTATTATTATCCGGCTACAGGCGGTCATTTTGTCTATGAAGACGAAACCCTGATGAACGGCTCATACTCCATTCCTGCTTCGGTCTATGAAAAACAAATGGTTACAATAAAGCAGGAGCATGCAAAGGTAAAGGGATGCGCCAACTATTATAAAGAGCTGGGGTTGGAAGCTTATAAGGAAATGTTAAAAAAAGAGTTTCTCACCAACATGCAGAAGCTGGAGGACTTGGGAATTACCATCGAATCGTTTTCCCTTCATAATATCGTAAAAGGCGGAAATGAGACCGGTGAATGGCAAGTAGATATTAACCTGATATGCCGACAGGGTGGAAACCGTTCTACCTCCGGCGGAATCATCGCTTTTGTCCGCAACGGATCGCTCATGGTATCCGGAGGATTTGCCAGTACGACTTCGGATAATGGCATTCTGGACATGGTGATGGAGCTGTTATCGCCAGGTGAAGATGTGAGCAATTACTATGGATAAGTCATTGACAATAGAGAACAGACAACGCGAAAGCTAATCGACACATTGACCGACTCACAAAATAACCTTAGTCACATCCACATGTTGTAAAAAAATAATTTTAACATATA
>JAEWSD010000094.1 GCA_023398615.1 Bacillota bacterium | reverse complement strand
ACCGCCACATAGAACATCTCCGTTTCAACCAGGTCCTGGAACATATGGCTTCCGTAAGAAAGCTCCGGGACGAAACCGGTTTTCATGTCGGCATACTCGCATAACACCTTGAAATTTGAAATATCGGAAAATACCACGGGAAGCCCCAGCTCCGGAGAGGATGTACCCAGCCGTCCGGGGCTTAAAAGCATCAGATTCCGGCCGCTGCCTTCATAGTATTTATTAATACGGGCTACGACACCGGCAAGTAATTGTTTCTGCTTATACGGAAAATGGTAATACTTTCCGGAATCAATACAGACAACGGTATGAATCTCTATCTTTGAACTATTTCCCATGAAGGAACGGTTCACCCGGAACAGCATTCTTTCCTCCGGGACCACAGGTATCTCCTGTCTCGCGGCAGCCTGCCATACGAAAAGGGGTCTGCACTGGAGAAGATTCACCGTAAATGCTCCGTCCTGCCTGAAATTCACGGTATATTCGATATCCACCGGATTCCCGTAATGCTCCTGCAGCACAGCCAGGATATCCTTCATCATCTTCATAAGCAGACCGTTCTTTACGATCCCCTGGCAGGAGATGAAAAGAACGTCCCTGCGCTGCCCCCTTTCGTAAAAGGTCCTTTCCGTATCATAGTCGTGCTCACAAATAAGATTCACATACCATTTCGGCAGCTCCGTAACCGCCTTAAGAGCGGGAATATCACCGACCCGATTTTCCTTTAAATCGATGATATCCATACTGCGCTGGGAAAACCGGTGCTTATCCCCGGAATTTGTAAAGGTTGTGCTTTCCGGCTTATCCAGGTTAACCAGTCTGGGATAATCGGCGCCGGTCCTGTCTACCGCCTTGGTGCCGAGACCGGCTACCAGACGGAGAAGCCCCGCATCCGCACTCAGTTCGTCGCTCCAGCGGTATACGCTGTAGGAGAAGCCCACACCGGCAATACAAGGTATATAGTAGCGGTCGAACTTCGTCCCGCTGACACGCTGCACCAGGATAGCCATCTGCTCGTCGGATTTTGCCAGTCCCCTCTGCTTACGGTATTCCAGGGCCGACTTATCCATCGTACTGGCATAAACCCGGCGTACGGCATTTTCAAAGTGAATCAGCCTTTCCTCCGGGTCACAGGCATTCACGCAGAAAACAGATTCGTATTTGCCGGCAAAGGCATTGCCGAAGCCGTCCTCCAGGAAGCTGCTGGAACGGACAATAATCGGAATCTGGCCGAAATAGTCCAGCATCCTTCGGAACCTGGCACGGACAGATTCCGGGAACTGGCCGTTCATGATTGCTCCGGCAAGCTCCTGTGCTTTATCAAAATAATGCTCCTCGCTCCGCTGAAGGATACGGAGCTTCCACAAATTATTATAAACAATATAGGAATAAAATACATCCGTGGCCACATAGAAGGAATCCTGCGGCTCCATATAGTTCGCATACTGAGGAAGATAATTTTCCACCATCTTTCTGGCTAAAAGCATACCGCAGGCCTTGCCGCCTATCGTACCCGTCCCGATGATCCTGTCCTTGATATAAAAGAATTCCTCCGGATTAAACTCCTCCTTAATCATGGACGCCATCTTATGATCATGTGTCATCATACTGCGGCTTATCTTATTCAGCGTCCACTCCGTAAGCTCACCTCGGTAGAAGGAATCTTTCGCCTCTTTAAAGAATCTCTCATAGCTGTCTATATTCTGCTCGGAATGCTCCATCTGCTCCTTGTAAAGAAGACGGTAGTAATCCGTCATATCCACACTGTTCGTCAGAGAAACCAGTTCCCCATCCTCATTCATCCTGTACGGCATAAACATATCCGGCAGATAACGGTTCCACACCTTAATCGGATGCAGGAAGGCATATTCCCGGTCGGAATACACATCAATCAGTATCTGCGTCGTTTCCTGGATGCGCGCAATCGTTGCAAAGTCATGGTGCCCGCGCATAACCGGAAAATAAGCCACCGTATCCAGTTCAAACAGGTAAGGACACGTAACACAGAAAAAATTTCCCATCATCAGATCCGTAGACCATGCGACCTGCAGATCCGAGAGACAGTCAAACACATAGAAGGCATCCTTCCCGGCTTTCGTAATGATATCATGTATTTCAATGGTAAATGCCTCAAAGCCGCGGTTTACATTCAACTCATAAACGGTAAGCCCCTCCTGAGGGCTCAGAACAGGCTCATGCTTTGCAAAACGGATATAGTTGATATTCCTGCCGTTACGGATTGCCCGCAATGCAAAAGGCTCCGCCAGCCTTTTAAAATCGTGCAGGCTGGTAACCTGCATCACTACGTTATCCCCAAGCCGGATGCTGTCTACAATCCTGTCCAGGCTTTCCACTCCCGAATGAATCCTTTCAAAGGCAGCCATAAAATCTCCTCTCGCTTAAATAATTCCAGGATCAGAGTGTCAAAAGGCCAATTCAGTATTCTGAATGAATACAGCGTATATATTCAGTTTAGCTGCCTTACCCTCGAACACTATATTTTTTACAAGCTATTTAAACTTATGATTTCCGTAACGGAACGTATAGCCCTTTAAGTTGCCGCTAAAATGCAAATACTTCGTAAAGCTTTTACTGCTCCCGTTAACAGTTATGCTCCTGCTGCCGCTTAATGCGGCTTTTGCGGCCCGGATGCAGCCTTTCTCCGCGACCGAGGTAAAACCGTCCCGGTCGTAGTCTGCCAAAGCCCTGTTTAATGTGCCGTTTGTCGCCGGGCTGAACTGATACTTCTGATAAATGACGCCCTTTAAGGTATCGGGATAGTAATCCGATCTTAACCTGTTCATAACGACGATACCGACTGCAAGCTTTCCGTTATAGTATTCTCCCTGCGCTTCACAATAGATCAGTGCGGACAGCAGCCTTACCTCCGCATCCGTATAGCTGCGGTCTGCCTCTGCCGCATATGCTTTTACATTGACAAGAGAACACATCAAAACCGCTATCATAAAGCCTGCGGCCAATTTTCTTAAACTTATGGAATTCTTTAATCTCATAGAAACCTCTTTCCTGATTATCCGTCCAAATCTTACCGGACTATTACAAAATATTAACACAACGAAATAATTTATTAATAATTTTGCAATAATTATAGCATAACCTTTCAGGAAATCAAGTGGCATAGGTTTCCATAAGCCCTCTAACCAGGCCCTATTTCAAATAGTCTGTTAAGTCAGTACAAATTCCTCCGTATTCAGGAAATTCTCCGCATAGCCAAGCTCATGGCACAGCTTCATTACATCCGGCTGCTCCAGGTATGCCCTTTCCAGAACTTCCTTTTGTGAAAAAACAGTCCTTACGTCATCATCCAGCAATACCTTTCCGCCGGCAAATACAATTGCCCTTTCAAATACGTCCGCTACAAAATTCATATCGTGTATAATGGTAATCACTGTTTTACCGTCCGCCCGCAACCTGCGGATAATCTCCTTTATCCTTTCCTTTCCGGCATAATCCTGTGCGATCGTAGGTTCGTCAAGAATAATGACTCCCGTATCCATCGCAAGGATTGAAGCAATGGCGACAAGCTTCCTTCTCGACAGCCCAAGATCATAAGGGTTCGTATGTTCAAGCCCGGTAAGCCCGACAAGTTCCAGCGCCTGCATCGCCTTGTCCCGCGAGGTATCCTTGCCCATACCGATTTGAAGCGGCCCGAACATTACCTCTTCCAGTACCACGTTCTTAAATATCTGGTCATTCGGGTTCTGGAATACCATGCCGATCTGTCCGGCGAGCTTTGCCACCGTCAGTTCTTTGATATTTTTGCCGTTTAGGAGGATATCTCCTCCGGTTGGCCGGAGCAGCCCTTTTAACAGCTTGACAAACGTAGTCTTACCGGCTCCGTTCTGCCCGATAATCGCAGTTGTGCGTTCATCAATTGTGAAATTCATCCCGCTTAGAATTTCTTCCCCGGAACGGTAAGAAAAATGCAGGTCCTTTATCTCAATCAGTCTCATACCGGGTTCGTCCCTCCTTCCCTTCCTATCAGGTTCCTTGCTTCCTCAAGTGTTACCGGATAACAGCCCGTATTCTCATCCTTGATGCCGAGTTTACGGCATATCTTAGTAAAAACGGGAGGCTCCACACCGTAATCGGATAAATCATCACGGGAAAAGACCCGCCCGGGCGTATCTATGGCAATCAGCCTTCCCTCTTCCAGAAGGGCAATCCTGTCACTGAAGGCCGCGATCTTCTCCATGTTATGTTCCACCATGATAATGGTAATCCCCTGCTTACTTAATTTCCGCACCGCAAGAAATACCTCTTCCCGCCCCTGCGGGTCCAGCTGGGAGGCAGGTTCATCCAGAATAATAATTGCCGGCTTCATTGCTATGATGCCGGCAATCGCCATCCGCTGCATCTGCCCTCCCGATAAATCAAAGGGATAGCGGTCGCGGTACTTGCCAATATCAAGCAGCTCCATTGCATCCTCAATGCGCCGTACCATTTCCTCTTTCGGAATCCCCATATTCTCCAGGCCAAAAGAAATTTCTTCATAAACCGTCATTTTGGAACCGGTAACCTGATTGAAAGGATTCTGAAAGACAATTCCAACCGTTTGACACAATTCGTCTATGTCCGTATTCCTTACCTCTGTTCCGTCAATCAAAACCCGGCCGCCGTAGGCACCCTTATAAAAGTTCGGAATCAATCCGGCAACGGCCTGGCACAAACTGCTTTTTCCCGATTCATTCCGTCCGATGATTCCAAGAAATTCTCCCGGGTTCACGGTAAATGAGATATCGTCAAGTGCCAGTACCGTACTTCCCGGATACCGGTACTTAAGATGTTCGATCACTATCCCAGCCATATCATTATCCTCCGTCCCAAAGCCGCAAGAATGCATGCCAGCAATACCATCTGTATATAAATATCCGCGCCGGTCTTTCGTTCATCATTCAGGAAGGTCTTCCTGTTCTTTGAATTAAAGCCTCTGACCTCCAGTGCAAGCGCCCTTTCCTTGGTATTGATCAGGGAGCTCATGATTACCGGCGATATCAGAGGAATAAACGCTTTGATACGTACCCAGAGATTCCCTTCCGTTTCCATACCCCTGCTTCTCTGCGCATCCGTAATTGTACTCATGGTTTCGGTCATCTGCGGGATGATTTGGAACACTGAGATAAATACATAACCGAATCGCGGCGAAAACCCCTTCCTTACAAAATTCTCAATCATGTCCGATGGCTTCGTGGTAAGTATCAGAACACAGAAGCTCAGCAGAATATTAATCACATTAATCACTATACCAAGGGCATAATTTAACCCTTCTTTATAAAAGACAACCGCTCCCAGAGAAAGTATGGGTGTCTTGTTCCCCGCCCGGAATAATCCCTGGATGATCACAACGGTAAGCAGCACAAAGCCCGATACGCTTAATATCGGCAGCGTCTTCCTTAAGACCTTCCCGGATGCAAGCAAAATTACACTGAGGATAATAAACCCTGTGCCCGCCCATCTGCTTGAGAGCAGGGCAGGCACAGCAATTGCCGTTACGATATACATAATTTTGCTTTCCGGTGCCATCTGATTGAGTTTTGTCCCCTTTTCCTCATACAAGCTGATACTTTTCAACCGTCAACACCTCTTAATCTTTCATTTATACCCCATCAATCCAGGTCTTCCACCTTGCCGCTGTTCTGATACAGGGAAGTAAGGCTCTTCGGAAGGCTCTTTTGTATGATGAATACCAGTATTACGACAGCCAGCTTGTCCGGCAGGTCTACTACCAGCTCGTCCAGGAACGAAGCAATCCAGACCGGCATATTCTGTGCGGCCGCCCATGCATACAGGGCGTCTCCCCATACGTTGCCGGTGGTGCCTCCCCAGAAGATAATATTAAGAGGTGTGGAAATGACAACCGCCACCAGGCCTACCGCAAGTCCCGTAATAACCGCCCCTTTAATATTCTTCATAAAGCCTTTATAGCATAGGATTCCCACCGTAATGCCGATTCCTATGTTGGTGATCGCATAAACGGTAGATATCGGGTCCATAGTCAGGCCGTAAATGATATTATTTGCGGCACCGCAGATTGCCCCGACAATAGGCCCCGCAAGTACGGCCGCCAGGCAGGTTCCGATGGAATCCAGCCAAAGAGGCAGCTTTAACAGTCCCGCAAACAGCTTGCCCAGATAATTGATACCGATTGCTGCCGGTATGAGAACCAGCGTTACCGTGTTAAATTTCATTGACCATAATTTTCCATTCATTGTATCTCACTCCTTTTCGCTTCTTCCAAAACAATGCTTTCCAGTGCCACCAGTATTTCATTGCTTTCACCCTGTTTCATTGCCGCTTCCCCGTCAACGTATCCATTGATTTCGTTTGCCAGATCTTTCCCGAATTCCACAACCGTATTCAGGATAGAAGCTGTTTTTACTCCCCTGATGGAACCAATGGTGAATAATGCGGCGGTTTCCATATCCGCCCCCATTATTCCTTTCCCGGACCAATAGCTATCTATCGCCTCCTCCCTGTCCGTATAAAAGCTGTCATGACTCCTTGCTTTTCCCACATAAAACGGGACCCTTGCCAACTTTGCCGCCGTTATCACATCCATTAATAAACCGGTGTCCGGTATGGCCGGATAGATGCTTTCCACATATGCCTTCGAAGTTCCCTCGTCTCTAACGGCACCGTTCACAATCAGCAGGTCTCCCAGCCTCATCCGTGAATCCAGGGCTCCGCAGCTTCCGATACGTATCATGTATTCCACACCGATCTTGTTAAGCTCCTCCACCGCAATTCCGGTCGAAGCGCCGCCCATTCCGGTTGAAACCGCCAATACCCTTACACCCTTATAGTATCCGTCGGCACTTCTTAATTCCCTGTTATAGGCCAGTTCCCTTGCCTCCGATAAAAAGGCCTTAATACTGTCAATCCTTCCGGGGTCCCCCGGCAGAATCGCATATCTTGCGCCTTGCTCTGCGGATAGCCTGATATGAGGCTGCAGCTCTGACATAGCAAAATCACTCCCAATCCATGCCCCAGACATATTCTGGCATATATTAATTCTGTTGCAGTTCAGCCTCTGCACTCACAAAAAAACACCTCGCGGTACCATAGGCCAAATAGTAACTTAATTCTCATTTATTAACATAATTATAATGCAATTTGGAAATCAAGTAAAGGATTATTGTCCTGTTTTTATTAGCTTATTATGTCCTGTTTCGTGAAGGGTATCCGCATTCCGGCCGGAACAGGTTTCCGAGTATGGCAAAAATAAATTCCATCCGAAAGCCTTTACAAGAATTATAATAAGTGCTAGAATAAACGCTCATAAAGCCGGATTCAAACGGCTCCATATATAAGCAGAGAGAGGTTTAATATGAAGAAAATCAGTCGATATGCAATATTGCTGTCCGTACTGCTGTTACTGGGCGGCTGCAGCCTGTTCGAAGTAAATAACGTCAATAATACGGGGAACACAACTGCCCCGGAAGGTACTGCAGCTCCTGACCTGCCTTCCGTTACCGCACCCCCTCCTTCTGCGGCTGTATCAATAACTCCTTCACCGTCCCCTGCCGCCGCGAATACACCTGCTCCAACTGCGATACTGGGTACGGACAGGGCCGAGGATATTCTTAGCGGTATGTCCCTGGAGGAAAAGGTGGGACAGATGTTTTTTGTACGCCTGGATAAGGCAAATGCCTCAGCCGACATAAAAAGCCTGTACCCCGGAGGTTTTATCATGTTCGGAGGGGATTTTGAGAAGGAAACGAAAGCAAGTATACGGGAGTTAATTAAGGAGTATCAGAAGAATTCTGAAATTCCTCTGTTAATAGGAGTGGATGAGGAAGGGGGAACCGTCAACAGGGTAAGCCGGTATCCCGCGTTTCGAAAAACCCCGTTTCGATCCCCGATGGATCTGTACAAGGCGGGGGGCTTTGATTTGATTGAAAGCGATACCGCTGAAAAGTGTGAGTTGCTTTTAAATCTGGGCATTAACGTGAACCTTGCCCCGGTATGTGACATTTCTACGGACCCGGAAGCCTTTATTTATAAACGTTCTCTGGGGGAAAATGCCGATAAGACTTCGGAATATGTAAAGCTGGTTGTAACCCGGATGAAAGAATTGCAGATCGGAAGTACGTTAAAGCACTTCCCGGGCTATGGAAACAACGCCGATACCCATACGGGGATTGCCGTTGACGACAGGAGCTATGATGACTTTGCCGGGACCGATTTTCTTCCCTTCCAGGCCGGTATCGATGCCGGAGCGGACAGCATTCTGGTTTCCCACAATATTGTAAACTGCATGGATGAAAATAATCCCGCGTCCCTTTCCCTGAAGGTTCACAAGATTATCCGGGAGGAATTAAACTTTAACGGTGTCATTATGACAGACGACCTGATGATGGACGCGGTGAAAGCATATGCCGGAGAATATGATACTGCGGTGCAAGCGGTATTGGCCGGCAACGACCTGCTGATTGCCACCGATTACAGACAGCAGATTCCTACCGTTTTAAATGCGGTGAAGGATGGTGTAATCAGCGAAGCCCGCCTGGACGAGTCCGTTACCAGGGTACTGCTGTGGAAGCTTTCCCTGGGTTTGATAAAATAGCCGGCCGTAGGATTTCAAGGGGCTGCTGCAAAATTCATGCCTACTATGATTCTGTAAATGAATTGTTCCTAATAGTTCGATATAATATCAAGTATAACATTCCGTAAGAACGCTGTACTGAGAACGATTCAAATAGACTCAACATATTTATGAGTTTTGCAGCAGCCCCCGTTTCACCATTACAGTATTAAAATTTATTTTGCGAGTTTATAAATCTCTAGCACATCCTGCCAGTTAAGCTTTTTCAGTCCGCCAAGGCCATGCTCCTTACCATATGCCTCTCCGGAAGCTTTCTTAGCCATTTCCTCCAGCCTTGTTTCGTTAATGCCAAGCTCCGACAGGGTAGATGGCAGTCCCATCTTCTGAAAGAATTCACGCAGGCGTGCGATACCTTCCAGAATGATCGTATCGGGTTCGCGGTAGCTGCCCTGCACTCCCATAACATTTACGGCAAACTGTACGAACATATTGATATTGGAGTTATACACATACTGCATCCAGGCAGGTGTCAATACCGCCAGGCCCGCTCCGTGAGCCACATCATAGATAGCACTTAACTCATGCTCCATACCGTGGCATGCCCAGTCCTGCTTCCGTCCAAGCCCGAGCAGATCATTATGTGCAATGGAACCGCCGAAGCCAACCTGGCACCACGCATCATAATTCTGCGGCTCCTTTGATATAACCAGGGCATTTTTCATGATTGTTTTAAGGGTTGCTTCGCACAATCCGTCCGTGAGGTCCGTATGAAGCGTATTTGAGAAATACCGTTCAAAGATATGGCTCATCATATCCGCAACACCGTTTGCAACCTGGTTCTTAGGAAGGGTATAAAACAATTCCGGATTCATTATACTCACCAGAGGACGAATGAGATCGCTTCCGTAGCCGAGCTTCATCTGTTTCTCTTCATTTGTAATAACAGAGTGACTGCTGGATTCACTTCCTGCCGCAGGAATCGTCAGTATGGTGGCAACCGGAAGAACCTTTGTTACCGCCAAGTTCTGTTCATAGATATCCCATACATCTCCGTCATAGTATACTCCCATGGCAATCGCCTTCGACGAATCTATAACACTTCCTCCGCCGACCGCAAGAATCAGGTCTACCTTCTCCTTCCTGCAAAGGGCAATACCTTCGTGCACCAGAGAAAGACGCGGGTTCGGTACAACTCCGCCAAGCTCGACAATTTCAAGGCCGCTTTCCGTAAGGGAAGCTTTTACTTCGTCATACAATCCGCTCTTTTTAATGCTTTTACCGCCGTAATGCAGCAGTACCTTGCCGGCATGGGGCTTTAACAGGGAGCCGATCTCTTTTTGGGTGTCCTTTCCGAAAATGATTCGTGTAGGTATATGCATATCAAAATTTAACATAATTCGTTTTCCTTTCCGTCATATTGTATTATACCGCTAATTATCAGAATGTTATCGTATCCGGGTTAAGTGAGTATCCGCAGCAGCCGTTCAGGGCGGATATCTTCTTTACATCCTGCTCCGACAGCACAAAATCAAAGACATCCGCATTTTCCCTGATCCGTGACGTTGTCACCGACTTCGGCAAAGGAAGGAAGCCCATCTGCAAACTCCAGCGGATACATATCTGCGCTATCGATTTTCCGTATCTTTGCGCCATTTCCTTCATTTCAGGAACCTGGAAGATCAAGCCGGTTCCAAGAGGACTGTATGCTTCCGGCAAAATGTTATGTGCCTTGCAGTAAGCGACTAATTCATCCTGCGTATCTCCCGGACAAAGCCGTATCTGATTTACCATAGGCGCAATCTCCGCCGTTTTCATAAGCTCCTCAATATGATGCCGGTGGAAATTGCTGATTCCGATCGAACGGATGCGCCCAGCCTTATACAATTCTTCAAAAGCCCTCCAGGTACCTGCGTTTGCTTCCTGCCAGCAATCCCTGAAGCTGATCGGATTAGGCCAATGGATCAGATAGAGATCCAGATAATCCATGTCAAGATATTTCATAGTCTGCTCAAAAGCTTTCATCGTATTCTCATAACCGTGATCAGGGTTTTTCAGCTTGCTGGTAATAAAGAGCTCCCCCCGCTGTACTCCGCTTTGCTTTACCGCGGCCCCGACACTTTCCTCATTGCCGTAGCCGGCTGCCGTGTCAATATGGCGATATCCGGCCGCTATGGCTTCCTTTACCGCAGATACCGCAATATCCCCGTTCGGGGTCTGATAGGTCCCAAAACCGATACAGGGTATTCCTACTCCGTTTGATAACTGATAGCAATCTGCTAACGTTCTCACTTCTATCCCTCCTTTTATAGTTTACAAATTTGAAATTCGTATTTATTATAAGCCATAGAGTTAACTTTAAGTCAATAGAATTATGACGGCATTCCTTGAATGTAAATCGAAATTCCTCTAAACAACAGCGAAGTTTTTTGTAATCACAACCTCTACTTTATTGATTTTACTGGTTTATATTACGTTTACTTTTAAATTAATATAGTTATAATTGAACTGT
>JAEWSD010000027.1 GCA_023398615.1 Bacillota bacterium | reverse complement strand
ATATAATCCCCTGGAAATCCGGGTCTTCCACGCAGTCAATAAAGCTCCGGTATTGCGGCAGTACCTGCTTTTTATCATCATAGGCCGCATTTAAGGAGGCCTGAAAAACCGGTGATTCTTTCATCAGATCTTTCATGCAGGCACCTTTCACATATTTCATGATGAAAGCGGTATTCTGCTGTGCGGAATCCGTCTTCCAGTCATGGGTAGACAGTAAAAAGCACCAGCCGTCGATGGTTACCTTAAAATCACCGACCGGTTCCGCTTCCCTTAAGAAAGCCTCCTTATCCTCTTTATCTAAGAACAGCTTACTATTCTGCAGATCCATGCGAAGAATTTCACTGACACTGCCAAAACGCAAGCTTGGCAGCTCTCCGGACGTATCGGTCTGAGCAATTGCGAACCAGTCATAGCTTCCTGTCTCCGGTATGACGCCGGCCATCAGGCCCTGCGGTGTCACCGTAACCTGTGCCTGTGAGGAATTACCGCAACGTGCCGTATCTTCCCGAAGCACCTTTCCTGTAATTAACCGATAGCGTTCCTTATAGATACGCCTTTCAATATCCCCGATATCATGGCTATCCATGAAAGATACCCTGCAATTGTTATACAAAGCAATCGGTACAGGCGGTGTTCCGGTACTCCATTTTGTTGTGGGAATCTCCAAAAACCGAAGCAGCCCGTCTTCATTCAGGGAATACATCGGAGCGATCTCCGGCTGTGAATAATACCAGCTGTCCTGCGGAAAGCTTAACCAGGCGGCAGTACACAGGTCCTGCTGCCCCTGCGTTCCAAAAAAACTGTTTTGCTTTGAATGAAAACATATTTCCAGGGAAGCAGCCCTTGTCACATCAACAAATTCCGTTCCCGACAATCCGCATAAAAGATGCTTTTCCGCATTCTGCAGATAAAAGCTTCCCGCAAAGCCAAGGTAATAGGATTGTGCCCCGCAATAGACCTTATTCTCCGTATCGTAATACAGATACCTCGGAACCTTCTCAAAGACCAGCCTGGCATCCGCTCCCGCCGTTGCTTTCTTCTGCTGTCCCCCGATATCCACAAAGGAAGAAGTATACACGTTATTCTTCTCCTCCGTATCATACAGAAGGAAATAGGTAACTTCATGATTCTCCAAAGCGTTTGGCTGAATATGGGCCTGCAGCCTCAAATTCCTTGTACTGAATAAAACCGGACAGGAGATTGTTCCAAGATTGCCCTGTTTCCACCGGTCCTTTACCTTATCGCCGAGAGGGGCACAGTATTTAGCACAGGCATTCATCCGCTCAAATACGTCCGTATTGCCGTCGCCTTTTAATTCCGCACTGAATAAAAAGGTGCCTTCACTGCCTTCCGAAAAGCTCAGGAAAAAGTTATCTGCGTTTATCTCCGCAATTATCTGATTCAGGCGGAGTATTCCGGGGGCATCTGTGTCTTCCTGATGTTCCGCGGTATCAAGGGTAAAGAGCATGTTATCCTCCTGACAGCTGATCTTTACCCTGCCGTCAAAAATTAACCGGTATGCTCCGAATTTCATCTCCACATAGCTGCCCGGCTTCCAATAATCCGGCTGTTTTAAAAAGCAATCAATGGAATAGTACCGCCAGCTCCAGGACTCCTGCACAGGGTTTACGATCCACAGGAACGACAGTCCCTTTTTTGCCCGGTGCATAAATGCCAGCAAGCCCTGATAAAAGCGTTCCGGTTCCATATCCTTACTATCGGCAAATACATAGGTGCCGCCCCTCGCAAAGCTTTCCGCTAACGACAGCTCCGTCTCCGGGCATACCTGATTGATATAATAAAACATGTTATTACTTTTATATATCGTGTCCGTATCCTGATAATCCCTATGGAAAACAATGCCGTTCCCCATTTTCAGATCACCTCAATCCTGTCTCCAAGCATAAGCGGTAAGGTTTTGATACCGGCGGTATCGGAAATCTGTGCATAGCCGTATGGGGATAAGCGTTCCACTGTTATTTTTGCTGTTCCTGCCGAATAGATTCCCTGCTCTTCCAGTAGCTTTCCTGCCGTTGTTCCTATCGGTACTAATTTTGCGGTACCGTTTACCCATATGGATATCATCAGGGTAAGAGCACTTCTGCCCCGGAACATTAACACGGGAATATTGGAATTATCGCTGAATACAGGCATATTTCTAATGCTTGCGGAATAATCCTCCAGCTGGGAATAGCTTGCCGCGCCGATCAATAAAATATTATCCGACGGGTAATGGGTCTGTTCCTGGTCACTTGACAGGAAGCCCTGCGGATAAATGATACGGTACAGGGGCTGCCGGTAGCCTGATACAAAAAGATCCGGTACCCCTCCTGCTATTACAACGTTTTCTTCGCTTTCTACATCAAAATATTCTGCAAACTGATCAATAAAACTGTTAAATTCCAGACGTACATCATTACCGGCTTCCCTTGTGGATATTTTGTACCGGGCGGTATGTGTACTTACAAAACCCGGTGCGGCATCTAATTTATCAATCTCATAGACTGGCATGTAATTCTCGGTTTCTACCTCAAGCGTGAATCCGGGCCGTAAATCCGCACAGCGGTTGCTTGGATCAATACCTGAATGGTAATATAAAATGTCGGCAAATGCCAGGTTACCGCTTCGCGCTATTGCATCCTGCAGCAGGTATAAGCCGCCGATCATGACCTGTTTCTCCGTCAGGTTGCTGCAAAAGGCCGTGTAATCTGTTTTGGACAGAGAAGCTTGTGTTTGTATGGTAAGGAGATATCCTGTGTCCTTCACTTCCAGCTTTAAGCTTCCGCAATCGATTGCTTCCGTAAGCGGCGTAACGAACAGCTCCTGCGCAAAACATAACTGCAGTGAGTCCTCCTGCTCCGACTGCAGGCGATAGGCGATTCCCGTAACCGTGCCGTTACTGCTTACCGGATAATATCCTCTCTTAAAAATCTGAGTATCGGAAAGGCAGCGGATATTACTGTCGCTTTCCTGCATCGATTTGGTATTCCCCGTACAAAGATTAAGCTTTAGTTTATATTTTCCCATCTCATATGGATGGATTGCCTCCTCCGGCACCGTATATTCTATCGTATATACGTTATTAACCGGAGCAGGGATCGAATTTGCCGCCGTATACTCCGTTAATTCCGCATCATTTTGAAACAGGACACATAATACCTTTAAGTCCGCCGATACCGTGTAAGGCTGTGTAAAGCTTACTGACAGGACTGCCTTTGCATCCTGTATGCTTCCTTCTTTCAGCGTGATATCCGTAATGACCGGTTCCTGTGTATAGATATCCATTTCCTCACTGTCCGGACCGGTAACGATTCCGTTGTTCATCGTTGGGTTTAAAACAATAGACCATATATTGTCCGGGTCGTAATCCCGGACATCCTGCGAAAAGGTAAGATGTCTGGTATTTGTTAAAATGTCTTTACTGACGACAATATCCTCCAGCGAAGTCAGCGTGCAGATCCCCGCGCCGACATTTCCTGCCGGTTTGTCCCATTTAACACGAATCTCCAATCCGTCATAATTGCAGCTTACTCCCGTATAAGAATTGATTACAAGCAACTGCATGTCGCTTTTTACGCTCTTCGTAGAATCCGCTATCTGCAAATAATAACTGCTCGTATCATTTTCCGCAACTTGAAAATCGATCGACCCGTACGTATCCGTATCGCCGTAACCGGGGTTGGTGATCTCCTGCTCGGCATACTGTCTGCCCTCCAATAAAGTCCATATGAAATAAGATCCTGTGTAGGTTCCTGAGCTTTTTGCAACCTCCCACTGTGCATCCACATGGCAGTGCGTACTGTCCGTTTTACCCACGGCTGCCTGTGTAACCGAGATTCTGTTGATTACAGCGCCCATACTGCTTCCTCCATGTGATTCTGAAGCACATTGTCACCGACAGCAAGTCCTCCTGCAATCATCAGATGATTCTCCGCATTGTCCTGTCCGCTTCTCCTCAGATCCAGATTATAAACCCTGCCTCCGTAAAACTCCTCATAAAGCTCAAGGATTCTCAGATATTCACCATTGCCGGAAAGTATCAGGTCGTCTTCAGAAAGCTCGTTAGCCGTCTTAATCCCCGCCCTTGTCATAAGCGGATGATTTCCCGTAAGGCTTAGCTTTCCGGCCTCTGTTTTCACACACATCAAAAATTCTTCCGTACCCGACCAGGTATTACTAACCAGCCATGCTTCGGAATCAATACCCATAACCATTTCTCCGATCCGGATATCACAAATCCTTTTGCTGCTTCCGTCCGCCATTTGAATGAGGGTATCCTCAGCCAGACAGCCATACATAACATAAAGCGGCGGGATTGTCTCTATGGCCGACTGGTCACCGTCCACGGAACTGATATGTACATCGTACCTGACCGGTTTCTCCGTTCCCCTTTGGAAATACAAGGTAAGCTTTAACTCATAATCAAATTCCGATTTCTGCCAGTTTGCAGGCTCCTTATAAATCTGTCCCCAACTGCATGCCATGTCATAAAGCAGCTGACTTCCGTTGGCGGAAAACTGCATTTTTGACTGGTCGGCATAGTATTCCGCAATAACGTTCGCCGCCTGCTTGCCTCCTCCCTGTCTCGGCCCGACAATACACATGGACTTCGGTGCATAATCTCCTGTCATACATGGAACGTAATCGTTCGGCATGGTAAAGGTTCCCCTCGCGGGTATCCCGATATAAGGACCACCTGAGCCATTCCCAAAGCCGCATACATAATTAACATCCGTCATATCCTCCGGCATTCTGTACAATGCAAGCACAATATGGTCGCTTGTGTTAGACTTTATACCGGGATCATATCTTAAGGAAAGCGGGCTTCCGATAATTACACCCTGGTCTGCAATGGACGGACGGAAATGTTCATATTTGAGCCGTTGGTCCATCAGGTTTAATTCGCACAGCATTGACAGCTCTTCTTCCTTTCCGTCCGGAGTTGTCCAATTCGCATAAACGATCGTTGCGACGGAATTTGGATCGATATCTGCGTCCAATTGAAAATTATCGTTAAGTTCCAAATAATTATTATTCTGAGTCTTAGTGGACGGTAATACTGCCAGTACCTTCTGCGTATCGATCTGAATAATATCCGCACTCATAGAAATCACAGAAGCCGGGTTGATCAAGGATACATAAGAGTTCAGTAATCCTTGCTTATCCGAGGTATCCATCGTAAAAGAACGGATATCAAAGGTATCATATACCGTTCCGGTCACCGGGTTCTCTACCTCAAATAAGGTAGGCTTCACCTCATTTGCCTGAAACAAATTACTTCTCACTTTTTTTAAGTTTGAACTTCTGGAAATATAATTCACACTGTTCTTACAATTCTCCAATGTTTCCGCCGGAAATTCCTTATTTACTGCCGGGTTACTGCTAATCAGCATACTCTACTTCCTCCTCAATGTTGATCTTATTTCCATATCCCGCTCTTAATTTGACTAATACAGAAATCGTTTACGGTTCATAATAAAATAATGATATCACATTTTTTACCAATAATATATAGATTTTTCCTAAATTTAGTATATT
>JAEWSD010000247.1 GCA_023398615.1 Bacillota bacterium | reverse complement strand
ACATGGTACAGGCACCGGCGGAACAGATCATATCCCAGGTGCTGGAGGACAGGAAGGCTCTGGAAGCGATTGCCGGGTATCCGGTCAGAGGCATGTCTTATCCGTTCGGCGACTGCAGCCAATCGGTTAAGAATGCCTTGCAGGTATTGGGAATAAAATATTCGCGGATTGTCGGGGACAGTGGAGATTTTCATATGCCGGAAGATTACTATGCATGGAAGCCGACCTGTCACCATGAACATAAGCTTATGGAGCTTGCCGGGCAGTTTGCGGGGATAAACGATAACTATCATTTATATATCCTGTACGTGTGGGGACACAGCTATGAGTTCAGCGATGAAGCAAAGTGGAAGGTCATGGAGGATTTCTGCAGATACATCGGCGGACGGGATGATATCTGGTATGCGACAAACATACAGATTGCCGATTATATGGAGGCTGCGGGAAGATTAAGGTTTGCGGCGGACTGTAGCTTTGTGTATAATCCTTCCGTGCAGACCGTTTGGATTTACGCGGATAATACACCGATTGAAATTCCGGGGGGATGCCAGGTGCCGTTGATGTAAAACACAGGTGTTTTTAAATGCTGAAAGAAAATACGATAAGGAAAGGGATGCCGCACATGGATTTTTTCAGCCGTTATTGTTTGCGGCAATAACAAGTCTGCATGCGGACTTGCTATATGGTAAAGATGGACGTGATAAAAGATATGATCATAAAAAGCCGTTCAGTCAGACGGTTTTACGAAGAGAAAGAAATTAGTATGGATCAGTTAAGGGAGTTGGCAGATATTGCAAGGCTTACTCCAAGCGGAGCAAACCGTCAGCCTTTAAAGTATATACTGGTCTGTAATAAGGAAATGAACAAGAAAGTATATGAAACAATCGGCTGGGCAGGATACCTGAAGGACTGGGAAGGCCCTGTTCCGTCGGAACGGCCGTCCGGCTATATTATTATGCTCCGTGATAAATCGATCACAAAAACCATGACTGTGGACGAGGGGATCGCGGGGCAGAGTATATTACTTGGTGCCACAGAGATGGGGCTTGGGGGATGTTTTATTGCCAACATTAAAAAAACGGAATTAACGCAAGCCCTTGATATAAGCGAGGATTATGAGGTTGCATTCATAATCGCGCTTGGTTATCCCAAGGAAGAAGTAGTAATTGAGAAAGTGAACGAGGATGGGGACGTGAAATATTGGAGGGACGAGCACCAGGTTCATCACGTTCCGAAACGCAGCCTGGATGATATCATCCTGCGGGAGATATCATAGAGGCACGTTATGAAAGAAAAAGTAAGACAGCTTAAACAGCAGTTAACAGTAGTTTATCTTGCCTATCTGAGTACGGGGCTGAAATGGTATAAGAAGGCTTTTCTCCTGCTTATCCTGGTCTATGCAGCCAGCCCGATTGATTTGATCCCTGACTTTATTCCTGTTTTAGGAATGCTGGATGATTTTATCCTAATCCCGGCAGGAATAATTCTTGCAATTAAAATGATACCCAGGGATATATGGGAAGAGTGCAGGGAAAAAGCCGAAGCTGGGGTAAGTATTGACAGCAGGTACAAAAGGATAGGCGGATTACTCATAGCATCTGTCTGGATAATAATTCTTGTGCTGATAATAAAAAGCATTCTATAGAAAGCAGGGCTGTTGCAAAACTTATAATTATTATGAGTTTTGCAACAGCCTCTTCAGTTTATTAATACCCATAATCATTATATACGGAAATAAAAAATATAATTTTAATAAAAAACAGTTGACATTCTGAATTATTAATCATATAATTCAATGCATATTATTCATATATATTTAGTATGAATAAAATATATAAGAATAGTACTTTTATTACGAGAAAGAGTTTCATAAATGCCTGTTTGTAGATCAAGGAAGGGGGGAGCAGGAGTGAATTGGTCATTTATTCTGAAGGTGATTCCTCTTTTTTCCAAAGCAGCCGGGATTACTTTAAATATCGGTTTCTGGGGAATTCTTTTGTCGGTTCTTGTCGGTATGGTATGCAGCCTGACTGTCTTTTACAGAATAAAGGGATTACACACAATAGCACGGATGTATATTGAACTGTCCCGAAATACACCGCTCCTGATACAGGTGTTCTTCCTGTATTTTGGGTTGACCCAGCTCGGCATTAAATTGAGCGGAACCGCCTGTGCGATTATCGGACTTGGTTTCCTGGGCGGCAGCTATATGGCAGAAGCATTCCGGGGAGGCATCGATGCGGTCAGCCGGACGCAGATTGAAGCCGGACTCAGTATAGGGCTTAGTTCGAAACAGATCATGAGATATGTGATACTTCCCCAGGCGGCTTCCATATCAATGCCGCAGATAAGTGCCAATATCATATTTCTCCTGAAGGAAACCTCTATTTTAAGCGCTATTGCAATACCGGAGCTGCTGTATGTAACAAAAAGCATTATAGGCCTTTACTATAAGACGAATGAAGCTCTTTTCCTCCTGACGGTAAGTTACCTGATTCTGATCCTGCCGTTGTCCGTTCTTTTACGTCATATTGAAAGGAGGCTGCGCCATGCTGAATACGGGAATTAGGGTGATACCTGATAATATCGGTTTACTCCTTGACGGGCTGGGTAATACTCTGCTTATTGCAGCAGCGGCATTGGTTATTTCGATGGTTACCGGTATGGGCTTCGGAATTTTAAGAACCTCCAGGAATGCAGCGGTAAAATTCCTGACGGACCTGTATCTGGAAGCCTTCCGGATCATCCCGCTCATGGTTTGGCTGTTTTCATTTTTCTTTTTCATTCCGAGAATGTTCCGGATCGATATACCGGGAGAGACGGCCGCAATTCTGGTATTTTCAATGTGGGGGACAGCAGAGATGGGAGATATTGTCCGGGGAGCGCTTGAATCCCTGTCAAAGGGTCAGCTGGAAGCCGGTCTGTCCGTAGGGTTAAGCAAATCGCAGCTGTTCTTCTATATTCAATTGCCGCAGGCAATCAGACGAATTATTCCGGGCGCCATAAGCCTGGCAACCAGAATGATAAAGACGACATCTCTGGTTGTATTGATCGGCGTTTTGGATGTTATTAAGAGAGGACAGCAGATTATTGAAAGAACAAAGGAATCCTTCTGGATATACGCTTTTCTGTTCGTATTGTTTTTTATTATATGCTACCCCTTGTCCGTACTGTCCAAAAGTCTGGAATCAAAGTGGGTAAACTGACCGGACACAGAGGTCATTTGAGCTGCGCAACTAACCGGGAATAGTTAAAAACAGGAGGTGTGCCGGTATGAAGGAAACGGTACTGGAGATAAAAAATCTATACAAAAGCTATCATAAAAGACCTGTTATAAGCGGGCTGGATTTATCGCTTCATAAGGGTGAGGTACTGGTGGTTTTAGGTCCTTCCGGCTGCGGGAAATCCACACTGCTTCGGTGCATTAACGGTCTGGAGCCAATTGACAGCGGGGATATCATTTTTGAGAATAACAGCATATATGACAGGAACATAAAGATGCGCCAGGTGAGACAGAAGATCGGGATGGTATTCCAAAGCTATGATTTGTTTAACCATATGACAGTGATGGAGAACATTCTGTTAGGGCCTTTGAAATCCCAAAAAAGAGATAAGCAGGAGGTAATCACTTCGGCAAGGGAATTATTGAAGAAGGTCGGTCTTGAGGATAGGGAGAATGATTATCCGAGACAGCTGTCGGGCGGGCAGAAGCAAAGAATCGCCATTGTGCGTTCCTTGTGTATGAATCCGGATATCATACTGTTTGACGAGGTGACGGCGGCACTTGATCCGGAGATGGTCCGGGAAGTACTGGATGTTATTCTGGATCTTGCAAAACAGGGCATGACAATGATTATTGTAACGCATGAGATGCATTTTGCGCAGGCGGTTTCGGACCGGGTCATATTCATGGATAACGGAAAGATAGTAGAGGAAGCGGCACCGGAGGAATTTTTTAATCATCCGAAGACAGAAAGGGCAAAACAGTTTTTGAATAAATTTGAATATTAATGTGTACGTCAATTCAGAGTTTCACAAAAGGTATTTAATAAAATTTAGGTAATTGCGAAACTCCTTTTTGTGTCTGCTGATGTTCCTGTGTATTTCAGCTGCCTCTACAATTTGCTGAAATTATTTGACTTACACATACAATAAGTGCATTTGTATGTGACGTTCAAATAATTTCAGCAAACAGTAACGACAGATGAAACACACATTGGAACAATCACA
>JAEWSD010000239.1 GCA_023398615.1 Bacillota bacterium | reverse complement strand
ACATGAATTTCCATGTAATGACGTTATTTCCTGAAATGATAGAACAGGTATTGAATACAAGCATAACCGGACGGGCTTTGGAGAAAGGCCTGTTAACCCTGCAAACTGTTAACATCCGTGATTTTTCAGAGGACAAGCATAAGCATGTCGACGACTATCCGTACGGAGGCGGTGCAGGCATGGTCATGGCACCGGGACCCGTTTACGGGGCTTATAAATATATCGAGAATACTATACTTTCAAGAAAGACAGGGCATGCCGCGCCTTATGAGATGAAGCCTAGAGTCATCTATCTTACTCCTCAGGGACGCGTATTCAATCAAAGTATTGCAGAAGAGCTGGCAAAGGAAGAAGATTTGATCTTTCTGTGCGGCCATTACGAAGGGATCGATGAGAGAGCACTGGAAATGATTGTGACCGATACTGTTTCTATCGGTGATTATGTATTAACCGGCGGTGAACTGCCGGCTATGGTGATGACTGACGCGATCTCCAGATTGGTGCCCGGAGTGCTGAGTAATGAGGTTTCCGCCGAATTTGAATCCTTCCATGATAATCTGCTGGAATATCCCCAATACACGCGTCCGGAGGTGTTCATGGAGAAAAGTGTCCCGGAAGTGCTATTGTCCGGCCACCATGCCAGGATCGAAGCCTGGCGGAGAGAACAGTCCATTATCCGGACAGCAAAAAACCGCCCGGACCTGTTGAAAGAAGCCCGGTTAAGCGAAAAGGAAACTCAGTTTATAAAAGAATTCCTGAAAAATGAGGATGCTGAAGAAAGTGCTTGCATTCCGCTGCCGGATATGATAAAGTAAATTGTTGTGAGATGGGATGGTCCTCTGGTACACCGCTTTACACATTAAAAGCAACGTATTAAGAACATCTAAATTTTAAGGAGGTCACAAGATGAATAATATTATTAAAGAAATTGAAGCAGCTCAGCTCAAACAGGGCATTACCGAGTTCAGAGTAGGCGATACCGTAAAAGTATACGCAAAGGTAAAGGAAGGCAACCGTGAAAGAACCCAGGTTTTTGAAGGTGTTGTTCTTAAGAGGCAGAACGGGGGAGCAAGGGAAACCTTTACGGTAAGAAAAACTTCTAACGGTATCGGTGTAGAGAAAACATGGCCGTTACATTCTCCGAGCGTTGAGAAAATCGAAGTCATCAGATTCGGTAAAGTAAGAAGAGCTAAGTTAACTTATTTACGTGATAGAGTAGGTAAGAAAGCAAAAGTTAAAGAATTACTCAAATAATTATTGTATCTATGAAAGAAGCGGGAAGGGACAATTACTTAGGTATTGTCCCTTTTTTAGAATCAATGGAAGGAGACAGTATGGACTTCAATTTTGAAAAAGAAAGTAAAAAACCATTGATAAAAAAAATTGTTATCGAAGTATTGATATGGATCGTTGAAATCGGACTGGTTATTGCTCTTGCCTATTTCCTGGTTCATTTTGCAGTTGAAAGGACGACGATGGTCGGTGATTCCATGAGGAATACATTGCAGAATAATGATAAAATCATCGTAAATAAGTTTTCCTATCGTTTTTCAAAACCCGAACGCTTTGATGTCGTTGTCTTCAAGCAAAGTGATAAGGAGCACAGTTATCTGAACGTTAAAAGAATAATTGGTTTACCGGGTGAAACCATACAGATAGAAAACGGAAACGTTTACATCAACGGTGAAATGATTACGGAACCTATGGCAACAGAGGAAATTAAGAACAGCGGACTTGCGGCCGATGCAATCACCCTGGAGGATAACGAATACTTTGTTTTAGGTGATAACCGGAATAACAGTGAGGACAGCCGGTTTGCCAATATCGGCAATATACTGTTCGATGATATCATCGGGAAAGCCTGGGTCCGTACGAATCATTTTAATTTCATCGATAAAATTAATATAAAAAAGAGGTAGAAAGAATGCATTTTCAGTGGTACCCCGGTCATATGACAAAAGCAAGGCGTATGATGCAGGAGGATATGAAGCTGATTGATGTGGTGATCGAGCTGGTGGATGCAAGAATTCCTTACAGCAGCAAAAATCCGGACATCGATGAGCTGGCAAAGAATAAATCGAGAGTAATTCTGTTAAATAAATATGATATGGCCGATCCCAGACATACGGACAGCTGGAAGGCATACTATGAAGAGAAGGGATATTTTGTGGCCCTGGTGAATTCCAAAAACGGAAATGGTGTCAAGAAAGTAAATGATGTCGTACAGCTGGCATGCAGGGAAAAAATTGAACGGGACAGGAAGCGGGGAATACTGAACCGGCCGGTCCGCGGCATGGTAGTTGGTATTCCAAACGTAGGGAAATCAACCTTTATCAATAGCTTTGCAGGAAAGGCCTGTGCAAAGACCGGCAACAAGCCCGGTGTCACGAAGGGGAAACAATGGATTAAATTAAGCAAGAGTATTGAATTGTTGGATACACCGGGTATTCTCTGGCCGAAATTCGAGGATCAGGCAGTTGGACAGCGGCTGGCTTTTATCGGCTCCATCAAGGAGGAACTGCTTAATGTTCTGGAACTGTCTTTAGAGCTGATTAAATTCCTGACTCTGCATTATCCCAAAAGCATAGTAAACTATTATAAAACGGAGGACAGTGACGATGCCGTTACCATCCTAAGCCGTGTCGCCGAAAGAAGGGGCTGCAGGCTAAAAGGCGGAGAGCTCGACTTAAATAAGGCTGCCGGTATTATCCTGGATGACTTCCGGAATGGGAAACTGGGCGGGATAACCCTGGAATTTCCTGATAGTTAATAAGAATACGAAAGGGAGAAGTATTTTGGAACTTAAAATCTCAGAGATAAAAAGCAAGCTGGCCCTTGCGGATATCGGGAATATTGACGATATCCTTAATGAATACCGGACAGATACCAGGGCAGGAGTTATTCAGCTGATAAAGAAATACGAGAATGAAAAAAAACGTCTGCTGGCTGAAATGGAACGGACGGAATTGATGAAGTCTTATGAGCGGAAGTACCGCGAATACAAGTATATCTGCGGTATTGACGAAGTCGGAAGAGGTCCGTTAGCCGGTCCGGTGGTTGCCGGTGCCGTGATACTTCCTGTGGACTGCAGCATACTGTATATCAATGATTCCAAGCAGCTTTCCGAAAAAAAACGGGAAGAGTTATATGATCAGATCATGGAGCAGGCGGTTGCAGTCGGCTTAGGCAGTATTCCGCCTGCGAAGATAGATGAAATCAATATATTGCAGGCGACATATGAAGCGATGCGGCAGGCGGTCGCCAATTTGTCCGTGAAACCGGACCTGCTTCTTAACGATGCGGTTACCATACCGCAGTTAAACATCCGGCAGATTCCCATCATTAAAGGGGATGCGAAAAGCATATCGATCGCGGCTGCAAGTATCATAGCCAAGGTAACCAGGGACCGGCTTATGATTGCCTATGACAAGATATTTCCGCATTACGGTTTTGTCGGCAATAAAGGGTACGGCTCCGAAGAACATATTAAAGCCCTGCAAAGGTTCGGACCGTCTCCGATCCACAGGGCAAGCTTTATTAAAAATTTTATCTGATGCAATGCCCGGTGCAGATTACATACAGTCTTTTCAGGAGGCGTTTTACATATGGCGGATAAATCGAAAGCTGACAGAAGAAATAAAACGGCAGTTGCCTTAACCTACAATCCGGATGAACCGGCCCCAAGGATCATTGCTGCCGGCAAAGGATATCTCGCGGAAAAGATTCTTCAGACGGCGGACGAAGCCCGTATACCCGTACATAAGGACGAACAGCTGGCAGGAACTCTTTCAAAGCTTGATATCGGCAACTATATTCCGCCGGAGCTTTACGAGATAGTGGCGGAGGTCTTGCTGTTTGTTGACAGTATGGACCGGATTAAAAGCAAGGTTTATCCGAAAGGGGATTAGCGGATGTACAATAAACATACCGTCGGTTCGCAATACGAGCAGCTTGCGGTTGAGTATCTGGTGAAGCATGAGTTTGAGATTGTTGCAAGGAATTTCCGGTGCGGAAGCGGGGAGATCGATATCATTTCAAAGGAAGAGGAATATCTGGTATTTACGGAAGTCAAGTTCCGGACAAATACCCTGAAAGGGCTGCCCCAGGAAGCCGTGGATGTGAGGAAAATCAGAAAGATTACCCGTACGGCTGAGTATTACATGCTGACCTGCCGGATTCCTGCGGATACACCGTGCCGGTTCGATGTAATCGTTATTTTAGGCCATGACATTACATTAATAAGGAATGCTTTTGAAGCTATTCGTTAAATACAAGTAAGAGTTTTGCAAATGCTTAACTTATTATTTTTTACCGGCATTTGTGATGCCTGAGATTGGAGACAACTATGAAATTCATTAACAGCAGGAATGCCATTCTCAATACCGGAAGTGAAGTACCGTTTCTTACCTTTCCGTGCCTTTCCGGGCTTGACTTTATCCGGCACGGCTTTTCGACAAGATTGGGTGGGATCAGCAAGGGCTGTTTTGAAAGTATGAATCTTGGGAGTTCAAGAGGAGACGATCCGGAAGCGGTGGACGAGAATTTCAACAGGATAAGCAAGAGTATCGGGATTCCCAGGGATGACCTGGTTCTGTCCGATCAGGTGCATCATACGGTTGTCCGATATGTCACGGAAGCAGACAAGGGAAAGGGTATGTCAAGAGAACGGGATTACGAAGGTGTGGACGGTTTGATAACGGATGTCCCCGGTATCCCTTTAGTTACCTTTTATGCCGATTGTGTTCCCTTATATTTCGCAGACAAAAAAAACCGTGCCATAGGGCTCAGTCATTCCGGCTGGCGGGGTACGGTAAAAAGAATGGGGGCAGTTACCTTGGATGCCATGAAACGGTATTTCGGAACCGAGCCCAAGGATGTTACGGTTGTGATAGGCCCTTCCATCTGCCCGGACTGTTACGAAGTCGACACAGATGTAGCGGAAGCTTTCCGCCAAGAATTCACCGAGGTACAGATGCGGGAAATTATACGAGATAAAGGAAACGGGAAGTTCCGGTTAAACCTTTGGGAAGCAAACCGCTGTATCTTAACAGATGCGGGGATACCCGGGGAGAATATCTGCGTATCCGGGGTATGTACCTGCTGTAACAGCGAACTGCTTTTTTCTCACCGGGCTTCCGGAGGGAAGCGCGGAACACTGGCTGCATTTCTGATGCTGGAATCCCTTTAATTGGTTCTCTTATATTCCGCAAGGATATCCTGTATGCGATTCGTTGAATTAAGAATTCCGTCAATGGATTTATCATGGTTCAGGGTATCGATAATCAAAGAGATATAACGGCTGAAGTCAACATTGACATAGTAAGGCTTATTAAGAAGCTCAGGCCGGCAGGAGGTAAGATTGGTAGTGAATAAACGGTCTATGATTCCGGCTTGATAGTACTCGTCAAATTTGGCATAGCCTTCGGTAAATATCCCAAAGGTAGCAAACAGATATATTTTTGCCGCCTTGCGTTTCTTTAGTTCGGAAGCAACCTCTAAGATACTGTCCCCGGAATCTATGATATCGTCAATGATAAAAACCGTTTTCCCTTCCACACTGGGCCCCAGGAACTCATATGCAGCAACAGGATGCTGCCCGTCTATCATAAGGGAATAATCATGGCGCTTATAAAATATCCCGATATCAACACCCAAAATGTTTGCATAGTAAACGGCACGGTGCATCCCGCCTTCATCGGGGCTTATCATCATCAGATGGTCACTGTCAAGCTGCAGCCCCTTTTCCGTCGCCAGGACAGCCTGAATAAATTGATAGGAGGTGAAGAAGTTATCAAACCCTTCGATCGGAACCGCATTTTGCACCCTTGCATCATGTGCATCAAAGGTAATGATATTCTTAACCCCCATATTGGCAAGCTCCTGGAGAGCTGTGGCGCAATCCAGCGATTCCAGTTCGTAACGCATATCCTGCCTGCCTTCGTACAGGAACGGAATGATCACATTGATCCGGCGGGCCTTCCCGTTGCATGCGTCAATGATTCGTTTCAGATCCTGAAAATGGTCATCCGGAGACATGACCGAGTCGATTCCGCCTAAAGGATATGTATTGCTGAAATTTATGACGTCTGCCAGTATGAAGAGGTCTGTTCCCTGGATGGAATCTCTCAGAACGGCTTTTGCTTCGCCCGAGCCAAAGCGGATACATTCGGCATCTACCAGGTAGGTATCTGCTTCATAGCCTATGTAGGAAAGTGAATTCTTCTGGCTGCACACTAATGCATGCCTTGCATCCACGATCAACCGGTTGATTCTTTCAGCCAAAGGCCGAAAGCCTTCAAGTGTAATGATTTTTAATGGTGCGACCGGTATTGTTTCCTTAAATTTTGCTGTATCCATGTCTGGTTCCTCCGTTTGTTTAAATTCTCTATTCATTTATATCACTACGGCCGGTATCCGTCAAGAAATAACAAAACGAAATTTATCATGGCTCCTGTTTGATAAAGAAAGACCGTTGGTCAATCGCCCGCATTGTGGCAAGCACACCGTCCAAATGGTCATATTCGTGCTGTAATAACTCTGACAAAGCACCCTCTAAAATGATTTCCTGTTCATTCCAATCCATATCCCGATACTTGAGCTTACATTTTTTATATCGCTTGACTTTTACTATTAGATTTGGGAAAGACATACAATCATCCAGAATTTCCATCTGCTCATTTCCGACAGGCTCCAGTACCGGATTAATGAAAACTGTTGGACAATCAATGTACATATATAAAATCCGCTTTTGAATGCCAATCTGCGGGGCTGCAATTGCCCTGCCCGCATGATATTTTTCTCTAAAAGCGATCAATGTATCGTGCATATCCTGAATAACGGCAACAAGCTGTGACAACTCATCCTTCTCAACAGATACACTAATTTCATATAGTTTTGGGTTGCCTAACAGTAAAATTTTCTTTTCCATCATATAACTCCTTTCTTATTTCCATCTCATATTTTGATTATACAAATAAAATCGTACGTCATCAATGATAAACTGCTTGTATAACAATGAAGTCATTTCTATATGGAAAATATAATGGTAGAAATTTCAAATATAATGTAGTATAATTTATCCATATTAATTCAAATAAATTTACTATTAAGAAGGAATATGAATGGATGTTAACATACTGTTGTTTAACGATTTCCAGACTCTGGATGCCTTTGGACCGATTGAAATATTAGGAAGAATTAAGGAATACAAACTGCATTTTTGTTCCCTGGACGGCGGTACCGTTGTCAGTGCCCAAGGAACGCCTGTTTTGACAGAGAATATCAAAGCATCCGTCAGGAATGGGATTCTTGTTATTCCGGGTGGTATGGGTACGCGAAGATTAGTCAATGAGCCTTCCTTTATTGATATGTTAAAGGATGCTGCGGAGCAATCCCATATTTGTTTATCAATTTGTACCGGGTCGGCATTGTTGGCAAAGACCGGGCTTCTTGACGGAAGGAAAGCAACCTCTAATAAAATAGCTTTCGGGTGGGTAGTCTCCGTTAATTCCAGAGTGAACTGGATCAGAAAGGCAAGATGGGTAACGGATGGGAAATACTATACCGCATCCGGTGTTTCGGCCGGAATGGATATGACATTGGGATTCCTTAAAGATACCTTTGGTGAACGGAAAGCAGAAGAGGTTGCCCGGGATATAGAATATATATGGAATTCCGATCCGACCAATGATATGTTTGCGTGATTTACTAATCCGGTATGTAATTTAAGTTACATAGATATCTATAGGAAACCACATAAATTATTGTCGTTTCATATACCAGATGGAAAGGAGTTTGTTTTTATGAAAAGATATGTTATTTATGCATAGCAAAGGCTATTGCATAAAAAAACCGAAATAATAGCCTTTGCTCAGCCCCGGTAATATGGATAGGAGGAGCATAATGAGCTATATAAAGGCTGAACAGATTTTACCGAAGGAAATAATTGAACGGATTCAAACCTACATCGACGGTGAATATATCTATATACCCCGAAAAGAATGCAATCGGAAATCCTGGGGGGAATCTACTTCGACGCGTTCCGATTTAGATATAAGAAACCGTATGATTTATATGAAATATTTAGATGGTTCCGGTACGGAAGAACTGGCAGATGAATATTATTTATCCGAGAAAAGCATCCAGCGTATTATTCTGCAGCAAAAAAGAAAAGGTAAACAGCTTAGAATAAATCTTTAATATTTCAATAAGGGTATTGCATAATGATCGCTTCCATTCGTTTTGCAATACCCTCATTCTTTCTTATTAAGCTAATGTAAGGTAGCCGTATGAGTTTCGTAATGGTATCTTTATAATATTAAAAGCAGTGTGGGCTTTTGCGCTCTGGCCGGTATAGGAACAATTACGAAGTTGGAATGCGCAGAAAGCCGCGTAAGAGGGGAGAATAATATGACAAATAAGATACTGGAAGAAATGGGTGCATTTTTTGATGCCAGGGTAAGCGGCTATGAGGAGCATATGCTTGAAACTGTGACAGGCTGTAAGGAAGGCTACCGGATAATGGCCGGTTTACTCCCTGAATCGGCTGAGTCTATTCTGGACTTGGGCTGCGGGACCGGTTTGGAGCTTGATGAAATCTTTAAACTCTTCCCAAAGCTAAAGGTTACCGGGATCGATTTGTCGTCGGGTATGCTTAATAAATTAAAGGAAAAGCATCAAAACAGGAATCTTAACCTGATCCGGGCGAGCTACCTGGATTATGAACTGGGTTCGGAGCGATACGATGGTGCCGTTTCTTTCCAGACTCTTCACCATTTCTCACATGGAGAGAAAAGAAAGCTGTACGCGAAGCTATGCAAAAGTCTTGTGAAAGACGGCATTTATATTGAGGCCGATTATATGGCGCCGACGCAGGAGTATGAGGATTTTCACTATGCGGAAAACAGACGCATCCGGGCGGAATTTGGCATTACGACGGGGTATTATCATTACGATACTCCCTGCACCGTAAACAACCAGGTTGCCATGCTGAAAGAGGCGGGATTTAAAGAGGTGATTAAGGTTTGGCAGGAGGATAATACCGTAATACTTACTGCAAAAAAATAAACGATTCAGTGCGCACTGGGATAAGGTGGAAAACAATATGGAGATGAAACAGTATACTATGGAACACGCTGACCGGAACTTACAGGAATTTAGGATTGTTTCCGGTTATAAGGATAACGATGTGCTTAGAAAAAGTCTGAATACCCTGACCGCTAAGGTATTTGGCTTTCATTTTGAACAATGGTACCGGGACGGGTACTGGCAGGAGAAGTATGTGCCGTATTCCATAACGGACGGACAGATCATTGCCGCCAATATCTCCGTAAACTTCATGGATTTCATAGACGGCGGGGCAAAAAAGCATTACATACAGCTGGGCACGGTAATGACTGATCCGGCCTTCTGGGGCCGTGGACTCAGCCGGATACTGATGGAGAAGATTCTTGATGAACTGGAAGATCAATGCGAACTGTTCTATCTGTTTGCAAATGATACCGTGTTGGATTTCTATCCCAGATTTGGGTTCGTGAAAGCGGAAGAATACCAGTATTCCAAAATGGTATCAAAGGAGGATACAAGGGCGGATATAAGAAAGTTAGATATGTCCGATATCAATGACAGAAATATGCTCTATCATATTGCGGCGGACACGGTTCCCCTGTATCGGCTTTCCATGACAGGCAATCCGTCTCTGATCATGTTTCACTGTACCAATGATAAGAAAGACAGTATCTATTACCTGAAGGAGTACGATACCGTTGTGATTGCCGAGTATATGGAAGACCGCCTTTATATAGAGGATGTTTTCTGCACCGGAAGGGTGGAATTGGACAGGATAACCAAAGCCTTGCCGCATCCTCGGAATACAAAAATTATCCTGGGATTTACCCCGGAAGATGCCGCATCCTATCAGACGGATATCTTCAAAGAGGAGGGCAGCACCTTATTCATCCGGGCCAAAAGCGGGGTGAGCCTTCCAAAAGTAAGATTTTCCGTGCTGTCACACGCGTAACTATAGTCGGATCAGATGCGGTCAAGATTTACTTGACAGAATTATCAGAATATGGAATAATATGAGGCATAGAAAAACATTTGTTCGTGTTCTGGCCGGTCAATCTTATTTAATTCCTTTGGAGAAAATAACATGTATCTTGAAGTGATGAAAAAAGAATTTATGCAGCAATGGACGTATCGCGCCAATACCGTATTATACCTATTGGGCATCGTATTGCAGTTATTCGTTCAGGTCAGTCTATGGACCTATTTAAGCAAGGAGAATGCCGCCGGCGATATCACCTATAACGATATGCTGCTTTATGTGGTATTCAGTATGGTTACGGCCGCATTTACCAATTCCGATACCTGTGACAATCTGGGCGGCAAGGTTTATGACGGTTCCATAACGATAGACATCATTCGCCCGATCAGCGTAAAAGGCTATATGCTGGGACAATTCTGGGGTCAAATTTTATACCGGATTTCTTTTTGCATCCTGCCTGTGCTGCTGACTTCCATTTTGTTGCTTGGAATCCGGTTTCAGTTTAGCATCCTGCGAATCCTTCTGTTTATTGTCAGTATGGTCCTGGCCGCATTCCTTATGTTTTATCTGAATTACATATTAGGGTTAACCGCTTTCTGGCTGCAAAAGATCTGGTTTATGAGCTTCTATGTAAACGGATGCATGAATCTGTTCGGAGGAAGCAGTATTCCCATCTGGTTTTATCCGGACTGGCTGAAAGATTTAAGCTTATTCCTGCCCTTCCGCTATATGGCTTTTGAGCCCATCAATATCTGTATTCAATATAACGATTGGCGGGATTGGATACGGATTATACTGATACAAATGGCCTGGCTGGTCTTACTGTTTTGCCTGGAACGCCTGTTATGGAAAAAAGCCGAACGGCGTATCTTTGTAAACGGAGGCTGAAAGGAGAAGACAGTTGGATAACTTAAAGCTATATAAAGAATTTATCAAAATACAGGTTAAAACCACAATGCAGTATAAGGGCGCCTTCCTTACCGGCGTGATTGCTCAGTTTTTCAGTTACAGCGTATCCTTTTTCATGATTATGATATTAATACAGAGATTCCACAGCTTAAACGGCTGGAATTCCTATGAAGTAGTTATGCTTTATGCAATAAATCTGCTTTCCTATGCCCTGGGTGCGTTTTTCTTTTTTAATCTGAACCATAACCTCCCCAGGATGATACAGTACGGCGAGCTTGACGACATTCTGGTCAGGCCGGTCAATCCTTTGTGGTATCTCATCAGCAGGGATTTCAATACGGGTTACCTCAGTCACCTTATAACCTCAGTTTTGTTATTGGCTTTTTGTATTATTCAGTTAAGGATAACCGTAACGCCGCTTAAGCTGATAACACTGGTAATCTATATTCTCGGGGGCGGGCTGATCCAGGGAGCTATGCTGCTAATCTGTACCGTTCCAACCTTCTGGATGGTGAAAAATACTTCCGTTACACATATTTTTTACTTTAATATGAAAGAATTTATCCAATATCCGATATCCATATACGGCAGAGCCCTGCAATTTATTTTAACCTTTATTCTTCCTTACGCGTTTATCAGTTACTATCCCGCACATCAGTGGTTAGATAAAAGTGACAGGATAATGTTAAATCCGATACTCCAATATTTTAATCCGGCAGTTGGTGTCTTTTTGATGATACTTGCTTACCGCTTCTGGTTATTCGGCTTAAGGAATTATAAAAGCACCGGCTCGTAAAATTCCGTATAAACTAACAAAGGAAGAAGGATGATATCATGAGTTTCATACAGGTTGATAATCTGGTAAAGGAATTTAAAATCAATAAAAGCAGGAAAGGCATCCTAAGCAATCTTTTTAACCATGAATATACGGTAAAAAGAGCCGTTGATGATATTAGTTTTTCCATAGACCAGGGAGAACTGGTCGGATATATCGGTTCAAACGGCGCAGGCAAGTCTACCACAATCAAGATGCTTACCGGGATACTGACACCGACCTCGGGGACGGTCCATGTCGACGGAGTGGTTCCTTATCAGAACCGCAAATACAATTCCATGCATATGGGTGTAGTATTCGGTCAGCGTTCTCAATTATACTGGGATCTGCCGATGTCGGATACCTTTGAACTGTATAAGAAGATGTATAAAATCGAAGAATCCGTTTATAAAAGGAACGTAGATTTCTATATGGAATTGCTGGATATGAAGGAATTTTTCTACCGTCCGATCCGTCTATTAAGCCTGGGGCAGAAGATGAGGGCAAACATTGCCATAGCCCTGCTGCATAATCCAAATGTCTTATACCTGGATGAACCGACAATAGGGCTTGATGTTCTGGCAAAAAGTAAAATCCGCTCCTTTATCAGGGAGATTAATAAGGAAAGAAATATAACGGTAATGCTTACCACACATGATATGCGGGATATCGAACAAATCTGCAGCCGCATCATCATGATTGACCAGGGTAAAAAGTTATACGACGGTACGTTAGATTCGTTTGTCAGCGAATACTCGCTGGGTCAGATCATTGAAGCAGAATTCGCGGATCCCGGCGCGGTATTTGAGAATCCGCATGTGAAG
>JAEWSD010000222.1 GCA_023398615.1 Bacillota bacterium | reverse complement strand
TTTATACATAAGTACCGGATGGAAAAAGAGGAATCTCAGGATTTTATTGAGGTTTACAGGAAGGAAAACAGAATGCTTCTTATCACCAGAGCAGGCCTGGTCCCGGCAGCTATTTCCGTAACCCATTTTCTGTCCCAAAGAAGACCTTCTACCAGTGACATTATCATTAATGTGGGATTGTGTGCGACGTTAAAAAATGGTTTTGCGGACGGTTCGATGTTTCTGTGCTATAAAATATATGAATCGGAGTCCAACCGTAAGTTTTTTCCTGATTTTTTATTTCCCCATCATTTTTCGGAAGCCGGTGTTACGTCGGTCAATTTGCCTTTTGTCATGATCGGGGATGCCATAAATGAAAAAAATTATGAAACCGAGCTGATAGATACGGAAGCTTCCGCGATCTTTCAGTCGGTAATGGCGACCTCCAAAACCCATAACGTTTATTTTTTTAAGATCGTTTCGGGACATGGAGGACGCGGTAAAATAAACCCCATTCTTGGGGAAAGGCTGGTTGCCGCCCATATGGATGAAATAATGGACTGGGCTTCGGAAATCAATGCGAAATGCCCGAAAGAATACGATTTTACCCCGGATGAAATCCGGCTGATCAAGAATTTAAGTAAATATTTGATACTGTCTCCGGTAAAAGAGCAGGAGCTCCTGCAATACCTATATTATTATAAGACGGAACAAAATGATGTTATCTCATTCCTGCTGGATTATAAGGACACACTCAGGGGGAAGGATATTTTCACAAGGGAAGAGGGAAAAAGGTGCTATGATGAACTGTTTGGTAAAATAAATTTTGTAACGGGAGGGAAGGAAGAATGAAAATCAGAACGGACTTTGTCACTAACAGCTAAAGAAATCAAGCTCTGCTGCTGATTATTCCATCTCCCTGCATTCGGCGGCATCGTTCAACAGCTCCAGGAACATAGTAAGGTCAATGCCGTGGAGTATGGAAAGCTGTTCTATTGTTTCGTATTTTGCCTGCATACAGCTCAGGCAGTCCAATCCAAAATCCAAAAAAATCTCATAGGTTTCGGGATGATTCTTTATTACCCCGCTGATTCTCATTTCTTTTGTTATTATAGTGCTGCTCATAGTATGTAGCCTTCCTTTCTTCATATACTTTTAGCCTTCCCGGCATGGTGTCTGCGGGAAGTGCAAACCCTCTCCGGATTAAGTGCTACAGCAGTTCCGCCTGTTTCAGCGCGTCTAATATTTCAGCTTCGATAAGCTTAATATTGGTCGCCTTCAGGTAACCGAACTTTATCTGATTGGTACGTATGTAATTCATTGCCTTGTTATAAATGGCATGGCTCATGTAGCCGGTATAAAACAGGACGCAGTCGGTATTCTTAAAGTAAGATAAGTCCAGGTTTGTACTGGTGCCGTTGAGAAAATGGATCATGGGAAGATGCTCCCGTAATTTTCTGCGCCAGGTTCGCGGTCCGCCAATGACAACGATATTTTTATCTGCAAGCAGCTCCTGTAAAGGAAGTGCTTCTTTTTCAGCCGGTACGGGAGGTGTATTCAGGCTGAATATAAATTCCCGAAGCTTATTCAATTCCCGGCGATAGTTATATTCCTTGGAAAGCTGAAGGTTTAAATCTTTCACGGTATGATTCAGCCGTGCTATCTCCGATTCATAATCCTTTTTCAACCGGTTGACGGACTGATTCAGCGTATCGGTAAAGCTACCCTTTTCCTCTGTCAGCTTTCTATTTTCTGTGCGCAGACCCCGGTTTTCCTTTTTCAGCCCTTCTATTGTACGCTGCGCCAGAAACAATTGATTTTCCTCATTTTCCTGCCGGTATTCCCGGAGCATTGCTTTTGCTTTCTTATATTCCTCCAGTAAAGGCTGAAGGAAAATACATGCCAGGATGAACTCCAGATTTCTGCCGGAATCAAACTTAAATCCTTCCTGTTTCAGGCAGGCAAGATAAATCCGGTCCATAGGCAGGGTGCGGTAGTTATAATAAATATCGTCCATATTTAATTTATTGATATGGAACAGGTTTTCAATAACACATCCCAGATTATAGACCGAAGGCCGGGAATGATGCAGAATATGAAAATAATTGCCGATCTCTCCGTATTTTTCCGTAATAAATTCCTTTAATCTGCGGATGCCTTTCTGTTCGTGCAGGATTTCAGTCTTCAAATCCGCATGTACCGGGGAATAATATTCGAATTCATAGATGTTCTGCGCAATTGCATTTACCATACTCTGATCCACCCAATCGGGGGAACAGTAAAAGGAAAGATAAAAATAAACGGCCCGTTCGTATCTGGTTTCCTGGGAAGTAAGAAAATAATCCAGGCTGGCATAGGCCGGAAGCAGATATTTAAAATCATGCTTTCTGACGGTTTTATAGATATGAGGATAATGAAACCGCAGTATGTTAATTATTTTGTTCCGGATATCCGTCTCGCTTTCCGAAACCAGCAGGATACCTAAAGCCTTATAAGCAGAAAGCTCATCCTCCAGGTTTCCCTGGGACATGATAATGTGACGGCTGCATTCGGAAGCCCGATAGGCCGCGTAATAAGTGGAACGGTCCTCCCGATAGAGGGAATTAATGTCTTCTCTTGCAGCCGCTTCACGGCACAGGGCCATGCTGACGGCGCAGAATATGTGATCGCACAGCATCGATTCCGGTACGTGAAAGGTATCGGCGAAAAATGCGGAAAAGGTATAAAGATTTTCCGTTGGATTATTCGTCTGATTAAATAATTCATCGGGACAGGATAGTTCCATAGCATTACTCCTTAAATAATTTTTAAATATATACGTAAATACAAAATCAATACAAAATATTAAGAATCGTTTAAAACAGTACTAAAACGTATATTAATGTTATACCTTATAAAGCAGTTTGTCAAATACTTTATTTGAGACGGTTTGTATTCCCTCTTGAATTTTGCAGAGATCTATCAGAAAAGGGCATGAAAAAAGATGGCATCCCTTAAGCGGAATTCCATCTTTTTGATTGTTTTTAACTATTCAATGATAGACATTTGCGAAACTCCTTTTATGTGTCTGCTGATGTTCCTGTGTACATTTGACTGTCTCTACAATTTGCTGAAATGGTTTGACTTACACACGCAATAAAGACGTTTGTATGTGACGTTCAAACAATTTCAGCAAACAGTAACGACAGACAAAGTACACATTATAACAATCACAGACACAATTAGGGGTTTCGCAAATGTCTGCTATTCGATGAAAGGTTACGTCTCGGCTATGATTTTTCCCGTATCGCTGATATCATAACCGCCGATGCCTAACAGCTCTGCCTTAAAGGCTTCGGAATTCAGTATTTCCAGGACGGCCTGCAGATTGCTTTCGTGGATGAGGTCTTTTGGAATGATCAGGTCCAGCCGTTCCTTCTGGATCGGTATAAAGTCGATATTATCAACCTGGTGAGAGGTTTTTTCATTTCCGACGGCTGCGTCGGCATCTCCTCTGGCAACCGCACTGGCTACGGAAATATGGGAAAATTCCGTATTGTTATATCCGATCAGGTTTTGTTTGCCGATTCCGTGCATCTTCAGGGATTCGTCTATCAGAACCCGAACTCCGCACCCTAATTCCCTGTTTATCATCACGGTACCGGGGCGGGCCAGGTCTTCCCAGGTCTGTATATTCTTGGGATTGCCTTTCCTTACATAGAATCCCTGCATGCGATAGGCCAAGTTGACCACATAACAGGAAAAACCGGGCAGCAGGCTGTGCAGGTACGTAAGGTTATAGGTATTGGTTTCCGCATCCCACAAATGGGCAGAGGCGATGGACACATTTCCCTTATATAATTCCACCAGCCCGTTATAGCTCCCGATATAGGAACGAAGTGCCTTCAGGTTATAAGGGGCACGGGCAAGGTAGCTTGCGAGAATATCCAGCAGCATATCCTGACCGCATATAATCAGGTCGCTGTAGCTGGAAGAATGATTGCGGGGAACGTGTGCGTATTCGGCTTTTGCAGCGGCAGGCTGGACAGTCGGAGCGGTATAGGAGCCGATCAGCATACCGGATGCCTGGCTGGGGCCGCTTATATCTGTTTTACTCTTGGCTTTATATTGTTCAATATCCTGAAGATCGATTCGTATTTTATGCCCGACACGGTAGGAGGGTATCTGCTTACGTTTTATTAAATCATACACCGTATTCTTTGAGATGCTTAGTAAGTCGGCTACCTCCTGCACGGATAAGGTTTCGTTGTTAGACATGGAAAATGCCTCCGTCATCTTTATTATAGTTGTTGCATCGGAACTCCTTCAATTACATGGAAAGTTACTGTTTCCTTCATTATATATCTTTTTTATACAATAGGCAATAGACAGACAGATAAAATGCCTGTGTTATCAATAAGCTTTTTTGAAATTATTAGAAAATTCTGTGTAAAAAGCTTAAAAATTATGTAAAAATATCATTTGTTTCATGTAAAAATTCAGAATAATGTGCTCCGGAACAAAAAACAAATTAATAAATTGATAACAAATTGTTATCATATATGTTAAATTTGTACTAAACAGAAAAATATTAAAAACAATATTATAATGTTACATTTGATATTGTAATAAATTAATCAATATGGTATAATCCGTTTAACCAAAATGACACATATAATCATAATACATAACAAATTGTAATGACAGATGATTTGTGGCGGCATATTGGGAAACTATATTAAAGGAGGATCTTACATGAGACAGGTAGCGATTTATGGAAAAGGAGGAATCGGCAAGTCTACGACCACCCAAAACCTGGCGGCAGGGCTGGCGGAAATGGGAAAAAAGCTTATGATCGTAGGCTGTGACCCCAAAGCTGATTCAACGAGACTGGTACTGGGAGGACTTGCCCAGAAGACCGTTCTGGATACTCTCCGGGAGGAAGGAGAAGACATCGATCTGGACTACATAATGAAAACCGGATACGGCAATATCAAAGGAGTTGAATCCGGCGGACCCGAACCCGGCGTCGGATGTGCGGGGCGCGGAATTATTACTTCCATTAACTTGCTGGAACAGCTGGGAGCTTATGATGCCGATCTGGATTACGTGTTTTATGATGTTTTGGGCGATGTTGTATGCGGCGGCTTTGCAATGCCTATCCGGGAAGGGAAGGCGCGGGAGATCTACATCGTTTGTTCCGGCGAGATGATGGCGCTTTATGCGGCAAATAACATTTCAAAGGGTATCCAGAAATATGCCAATACCGGAGGGGTAAGGCTCGGCGGTCTTATCTGCAATTCCAGGAAGGTAGACGGGGAAGCGGACCTGGTTCAGGCTGTGGCCAAGGAGTTGGGAACCCAGATGATCCATTTTGTCCCCAGGGATAATGCGGTACAGAGGGCGGAAATCAATAAGAAGACCGTCATTGACTACAGCCCCGAGGTCCCTCAGGCGGATGAATACAGGGAGCTTGCAAGAAAGATAGACGGGAACGATATGTTTGTCATTCCCAAGCCTTTGCCGATTGATAAGCTGGAATCCATTCTGCTGGAACATGGAATACTGGATTGATACTGCAAAAAAGGAGGAAATACTATGTTATTGATCAGATCTATCATACGTCCGGATAAGGTAGGAATCGTTCTTCACGAACTGTTATCCGCGGGCTTCCCGGCAGTAACGAAAATGGATGTTTATGGCCGCGGCAAACAAAAAGGTATAAAGGTCGGCAATATCTATTACGATGAAATCCCGAAAGAAATGCTTCTTATGGTAATAAAGGAAGAGGATAAAGACACGGTTGTCGATCTCATTATGAGATATGGCAGAACCGGTGAAAGCGGAGCATTTGGCGACGGAAGAATCTTTGTCAGCCCGGTCGAGGAAGCCTATACGATCAGTACGAAAAAATCTGGCTTGTAATACAAGGAGGATACTATATGAAAGAAGTAATGGCTATTGTCCGGTTGAATAAGGTAAACATTACAAGGGATGCCTTGGAAAAAGCGGGTTTTCCTGCATACACCTGCCGCAAGGTTTTAGGCAGGGGAAAGCAGGCGGGGGTTGAAATGCTGATTCAGCCCAGGTACTCAACCAGTGATTTGACGAAAGAGCAATACGGTGCTATTTCACAGAACCAGAATCTGATACCCAAAAGGGTATTTACCCTGGTAGTCAGGGATGAAGATGTATCCAATGTAGTTGACGCGATTATGGAAGCCAATTCGACCGGCAACTATGGGGACGGCAGGATATTTATACTGCCCGTAACGGAAGCCTTGCGTATCAGGGACGGACAGCAGCAGACAGATTCGGAATCCTATTAAATTCCGGTTATAAAACAGGACGGTAAAGGAGAGATATTATGTTACTGATTCGATCTATTGTCAGGCCTGAAAAAGCAGACACCATACTCTTTGAGCTGGCTGCGGCGGGATATCCGGCAGTTACTAAAATAGATATATCCGGCAGGGGAAAGCAGATGGGAATTCGGGTAGGAAGTTCCTTGTATAGTGAAATCCCGAAAATAATGCTTATGATGGCGGTAGAGGATCATGATAAAGACATCATCATCCCCATTATTATGAGATACGCCCGTACAGGAGGAAACGGAAACTTTGGCGACGGAAGAATCTTTGTCAGTCCTATTTTAGAAACCCATATCATCAGTGAAGGAAAATAACAGAAAGAAGGAGGTAATGCCATATGCCAATGACATTATTAAAATGCGACGAATCCATACCTGAGCGTAAAAGGCATGTGTATATTAAAGAAGAGGGTGAAGATACCACACAATATCTTCCGGCTTCCAATGTGAATACCATACCCGGTACTTTATCCGAGCGCGGCTGCAGCTACTGCGGAGCAAAACTGGTTATCGGCGGCGTACTTAAGGATACCATTCAAATGATACACGGACCGGTCGGCTGTGCATACAATACCTGGCATACCAAAAGGTATCCCAGCGACAATGACAATTTTCAGCTAAAATACATATGGTCCACCGATATGAAGGAATCCAACGTCGTATTCGGCGGCGAGGGCAAGCTAAGGAAAAGTATCCTGGAGGCTTTTAAGGAATTCCCGCAGTCTAAAAGGATGATCATCTATACTACCTGTGCAACCGCGTTAATCGGAGACGACTTAAAGGGCGTGGTGAAAAAGGTTGAAAACGAACTGGGAGACGTGGATATCTTCTGTGTGGAATGTCCGGGCTTCGCAGGCGTCAGCCAGTCCAAGGGGCACCATGTATTAAACATCGACTGGGTCAATCAGAAGGTCGGCACCTATGAGCAGGAGATAAGAAGCCCATACACGGTAAATGTAATCGGCGATTATAACATTCAGGGTGACAGTATGGTACTGTCAAGATATATGGAGGAAATGGGAATCCAAGTGGTTGCCCATTTTACCGGCAATGCAACCTACGATGAGTGCCGCTCCATGCACCAGGCCAAGCTCAGTATCACCAACTGTGCCCGTTCCGCGGGATATATTGCCAATGAGCTGTACAAACAATATGGGATTCCCCGTATGGATGTGGACACCTGGGGCTTCGATTATGTGACGGAGAGTCTGAAAAAAATCGGCGCTTTCTTCGGAATAGAGGACCGGGCACAGGCTCTGATCGACAGGGAAACCGCTAAGTATAAGGATACTCTTGACTGGTATAAGGAACGCTTAAAAGGGAAAAAGGTAGCTATATGGACGGGCGGACCAAGACTGTGGCACTGGACCAAGGCCCTGGAGGATGACCTGGGAATGGAAGTGGTTGCCATGTCGTCAAAGTTCGGACATCAGGAGGATTTTGAAAAGGTCATAGCAAGAGGGCGTAAAGGCGCAGTCTATATTGATGACGGGAATGAGCTGGAATTTTTTGAAGTAATCGACATGGTAAAGCCGGATTTGATCTTTACGGGGCCAAGGGTCGGAGACCTGGTTAAAAAATTACATATTCCCTATATCAACGGGCATGCCTACCACAACGGGCCTTACATGGGCTTCGAGGGAGCCGTTAATATGGCCGGGGACCTGTATCATGCCATATATTCCCCTATGTTTAAACTGGCGAAAATCGATATTCGGGAGGTAAGCTGATATGGAAGAGAAAGTGCAGGCGGTTTACGGGTATATATTGGAGCGTTGCCTGTGGCAGTTTTTTTCAAGAAACTGGGACAGAGAACGTAATATCAAAGGCATTATGAAAAATGTCGCATTGTTATATTCCGGGGAAGAAGTGCCGAAGGAAACAAATTTAGAGAAATGTTATTACGCGGATGCCAGAATACTATTGGATCAATTAATGGAGAAATTCCCCTGGTTTATTGAGTTAAACAGCAAGCAGGTCCACCAGATAACGGATGAGGTTGCCGATAAACTGATTTACCTGACCGTAACGAATTCACTGAATGCGGAACGTACGCTGGAATATTACTAAATACGAAAGGAGAGTTCAGTTATGTCAGTTGAGATATTATCAAAAAAACGTAACGGGGTTATCAATCCCATTTTTAACTGCCAGCCCTGCGGAGCCCAGTTTGCCGTAATCGGCATTAAGGATTGCATTGGGCTCGTACATGGAGGCCAGGGCTGCTGTACCTTTGTAAGGCTTTTATTTGCACAGCATTTTAAAGAGAATTTCGATCTGGCTTCCTCCTCCCTTCATGAGGATGCGGCCGTATTCGGAGCTATGGATAAGGCTTATGAAGGGTGCAAGGTAATGGCCATAAGATATCCGGAATTAAAACTGATACCCATCATCACTACCTGTTCCACAGAAACCATAGGGGATGACATGGAAGCGGTGCAGGCCAGGGTAGAAAAGTATTTTGCCGAGGAGTTTCCGGGCAGGAACATCAAGGTTTTCCCGATCCATACGCCAAGCTATGCGGGAAGTCAGGTACAGGGCTATGATGTCGCCCTTGCCGCGCTGGTAAAAAAGCTGGCCGTCAAGGGAAGCCCGAACGGAAAGCTGAATATATTTACCGGCTGGGTAAATCCCGGGGATGTGGAGGAATTAAAGCATATCTTTTCCGAAATGGGGGCGGATGTCAACCTGCTTCTTGATACTTCAACCTTTGATGCCCCCATGCTTCCGGACAAATCCGGATTTGCTTCCGGCAACACAAGCATCGAGGATATCGCGGACAGTGCCAACGCAGTCGGCAGTATTGCACTATACCGGTATGAAGGAGGTGCGGCCGCCGCGTATCTGGAATCGGAGTTCGAGGTTCCCGCCGTCGTGGGACTGACTCCCATCGGCATCGGCAATACGGACCGTTTCATACAGGAAGCCGCAAGGATGACGGGAAAGGAAATACCGGAATCCCTGGTGGCGGAAAGAGGACGCGCCCTGGATGCCATCGTGGATTTGGGCCATATGTTTCTGGCGGACAAAAAGGTTGCCATATACGGCGATCCGGACCTGGTAATCGGGCTGGCGGACTTTTGCCTGGAAATGGGTATGAAACCGGTCCTGCTCCTGTTCGGGGATGATCTCGGAGCTTACAAAAGGGATGAAAGGGTTCTGGCGTTCAAGGAAAAAGCGGATTTTGACATGGAGATCGTATGCAATGCCGACTTATGGGAGCTGGAGAGCCGCTTAAAGGAAGGCAAAATAGAATTAGACCTGATCCTGGGGCATTCCAAGGGACGCTTTATCGCCGTAGATTATCAGATACCGATGGTAAGGGTCGGCTTCCCTACCTTTGACCGGGCGGGCAACTGGAGATATCCGGTAATCGGCTACAAGGGGGCCCAGTGGCTGGCGGAATCTATGGCAAACGCGATCTTTACGGACATGGAATACAAGAAAGACAAGGAATGGAAGCTTAACGTCTGGTAAACCGGACGGGCTTTACGGCATATCGGGAGGTGCTTCTTTATGGTAAAGGATGATATCGTTTTCTCGGGAAAATTAAGCGAATTATATCAAATGGCAAAGGAAGGTAAGATTAAAACCGCCCTTCAGGGAAGCCATACGAGGGCATGCAAATTCTGGACCGCCATGAAAATCTTAAGCGGCGTGCACAATACCATCGTGATAGCACACGGCCCCAGCGGGTGCGCCTATGGAGTGAAGAAAGCCTATAAGCTGACGAATTGCAGGAACAGCGGTTCTCCGTACGAGGCCGTGCTCACTACCAATATCGAGATGAAAAACATAGTCTACGGCGGGGAAACGGAGCTGACCGGAGCCATAAAGGAGATAGAAAAGAAGTACCGTCCGGATATCATAGTAATTGCGACCAGCTGTGCGACAGGCATCATCGGGGATAACGTGGATGATATCGTTAACGGCATGACAGGACTGGTTAAGGCGGAGCTTCTGGTGATCCATTGTGAAGGCTTTTCAGGAGAGTACCGCAGCGGCTTTGATCTGGTATTCAGGCAGCTTGTCAAGCTGATGGACCCTCCCGATATGGAAATGAGAGAGCGCCTAAAGCACTCCGTTAATATAGTCGGCGGAAAAATGGGGCCGGAACGGACGGAAGTGGATACGGACGTAAAAGAATTAGTCCGGCTGATAAAGGCTATGGGAGCGGAAGTGAATGCGGTGATAGCCGGAAACTGTACGTTGGAGGAATTAAAGCGGGCACCCAGTGCGGCCGTAAACTGCGCCCTATGTCTGGATATCGGTTATGCTATCGGAACAGAAATGGAAAAAGCTTACAAAACACCAATGAATTCAACCATTCTGCCTTACGGGATAGCGGCTACCGAGAACTGGCTCAGACAGGCGGCAAAATACCTGCATATGGAGGAAGAGGCCGAGAAACTGATAAAGTCCGAGTATGAGGCGATACGGGAAGAATTCGAGATGTCCAAGGAGAGGCTGACCGGCAAGATCGGTTTGATCGAAGGCCATGATGCGGTAAAATCCCTGTCGATAGCCCATATGCTGGCAAAGGATTTCGAAATGAGGCCGATAATCTACAATTTCCATCCCTGGAGTACCCAGGCCAGGGAGACCAGCATCGATTATCTCTTAAAAACCGGTTTGGACCCCGACATATTAATCACGAAGGGTACGCTTGCATTTGGGAAATACGAATCCATGAAGCAAACCGAGGAGGAGCTGCTTTCCTTCCTGGGAGGCTTCGACAGAGATGCCGTAGTATATTTCGGATCCTCCTTAAGCTATCCAAGTATTCCCCTGGTAGATTTAAATGCCATACTAAACCGCCCCAGGTTTGGTTTCAGAGGTGCCTTAAAGGTTGCGCAGTGCATTAATAAGAGCTTTGACTATGCGGGCAGGCCAAGAAGCAGCCTCACTAAAAATATGGTCTTTCCCGAACAATCAGGGTTTGCCAGCCTGTCCTCCCTGACGCCGAAGCTAAGCCAGGATATTCCGGATTGCACCATGTATGGGAAAGGAGGGGGCAGAAGATGCTTGAACAGCTGAAATTCTCTCATGACCGGTTCAGCAGGGACCCTGTTTTAAGCTGTGCCCTGGAGGGGGTTGCCAATGTCCTGGCAGGAATTAAAGAAGTCTGTATTGTAATTCATTCTCCCCAGGGGTGCGCGGCGACGGTCAACAGTTCCTATGATTGCCATGAAGTAGATTTTACCGCCAGAAAGATTGCCTGTACCCGGCTATTTGAAAGGGATATCGTGCTGGGTGCCGGTGAGAAGCTGGAAGAGGTAATAAAACAGGCCGATGAGGCCTATCATGCCAGGATCATGTTTGTGATAGGAACCTGTGCCGCCGATATTATCGGGGAAGACATGGAAGCGGTCTGCCGCATGCTTCAGCCTTCCATGAAAGCCCGGCTTGTACCGATCCAGGCCGGAGGCTTCAGGGGCAACAGCTACGACGGCATCAGGCTGGGGCTGGATGCCGTATTCCCCTTAATCAAACCTTCTCATATTAAAATAAAAAACAGTGTCAATCTTATCATACCCCAGGTCAATCAGAATCCTACCTGGTGGGCCGATTTGAAATGGGTGAAGGATGTACTGACGGAAATGGGGATTTATATCCAGGCTGTTTTTACCCATGAAACCACACTGGAGGAAATCGAAGCCGCCGGAATGGCCGGAGCCAATCTTCTGTTAGGCTATGAAGGCTGTGATCACTTCATTAAGGAAATGGAAGAAAAACACAATATTCCCCTTATCCTTTCCGATATCCCACTTCCTCTGGGATTAACCAATACGGGCAGGTGGTTAAGAGCGTTAGGCAGATATTTTAACAGGGAGGAAGAGGCTGAAAACCTGATTGCCAGGGAAGAAAAAAGGGTCGTGGATATCTTAAGAAAGCGGGCGCTAATGATGATCCCAAGGTACCGCAACTGTAAGGTTGCATTATCTGCCGATACCACCCTAGGGGTCGGAATGGTGCGTATGCTGTTTGAGGAGCTGGAAATGATACCGGAACTGCTTATTTATAAGAACTGTTCTCCGCTGGCGCAAAGAATACTGGAGGAAGAGCTTGCCGATATGAACTTTTCTACAAAAGTAGTATTAAATGCGGACGGTTACCGGATTAAAAAAGCCCTGGAGGATACCGGGGCGGATATGGTAATCGGGTCATCCTGGGAAAAATACATCGGTGAGGAATTGGGGATTAAGGTGCAGGTGGATGCTTTTGAACCCACCAACCGGGAAATATACCTGAATGAATCCTATTTCGGATATAAAGGGATGCTCTATTTCCTTCAGGTAGTTGCAAATGATTGGGAAAGGGCATTCCGTTCCAAAGAAATCAGCCGGGAATAGGTTCCGCCGCCTACGTTTATAAAGACAGGAGATGAAAGGTTGAAAAAAATGAAGTATCATCTTATACTGATTTCGCTATCCGTTATTCTGGTTCTGGCAGCCATCCTATCCTTCCTGTTCGGCAGGTATTCGGCGGGTTTAGATGAACTGTTCCGGGTTCTGACGGGAAGGGTAGCCGGAACGGAATCGGAGAGCCTGGTTTATCTCGAAACGGTGTTGTACCAGATCAGGATTCCCAGGACTATAGTAGCCGTCTGTATCGGGATTGCCCTGTCAACGGCGGGTGCCTGCTACCAGGGGCTGTTTAAGAATCCTATGGTGTCCCCGGATATTTTAGGAGCATCCTCCGGGGCCTGCCTTGGGGCATCCGCTGCAATCCTTCTGGATATGGATAAGGTGGGAATACAATTATTTTCATTTATGGGCGGTATCCTGGCGGTGGCCCTTACCTATTTTATTACGGAGATGGTGACGAATAAGCAAAGGACTATTTTGATCATGGTTCTGGCCGGAATGGTAACGGAGAGCTTATTTACTTCTCTTTTATCTATCACAAAGTATATGGCGGATACGGAGAATAAGCTGCCCCAGATCACCTTCTGGCTTATGGGAAGCCTGGCTTCCGTAACCGGAAGGGATGCAAAAATTCTCCTTATTCTTGCCGTCGCAGGGTATATCCCGATTTATTTACTCCGGTGGAAATTAAATATTTTAGCCTGCGGGGAAGAGGAAGCTATGGCACTGGGGATTGATATTAAAAAGGTGCAGGGAATATTGATCTTTGCTTCCACTCTGTTAGCGGCGGTCTCCGTTTCCATTGCCGGAAAGATAGGCTGGATCGGCCTTTTGGTACCGCATATCGCAAGGCTTATCATCGGTCCGAACTATAAGGTATTAATCCCGGTATCCGCACTGTTTGGAGGCATCTTTTTACTGATTGTGGATGACCTGGCAAGAAGTCTTATGACGGTGGAAATCCCTTTGGGGATACTGACCTCTCTTTGCGGAACCCCTTTCTTTCTTTACCTGTTACTGAAAAGCAGAAATTCCTGGGCATAGACGGAACTCTGCAAACCTGAATCCATTTATTTTCGCGTGACTGCCACGCAGACAGGAGTCTGATATGGAACAAATGAAACGTCCATTCGTAGAGGATAAAACAACTTACTTTACATTTTCAGGAAATCGAATAATGGAAAAAACAAAGACGCACCCTTGCTATAACGGCTGTAATCATTCAAACGCAAGGATCCATCTGCCGGTAGCCCCAAAATGCAATATCCAGTGCAACTATTGTGTCAGGAAATTTGACTGTGTGAATGAAAGCAGGCCCGGTGTGACTGCCGCGGTATTAACGCCGGAGGAGGCCCTGGCACGGTATAAACAGTACAAAGCAGAAATGCCGAACCTGAGTGTGGCGGGCATAGCCGGCCCCGGAGATGCTCTGGCCGATTTTGATAACACGCGAAAGACCCTGCAGCTAATCCGGGAATATGACAAAGACATTACCTTTTGCATCTCCACCAACGGATTGATGCTGCCGGTATATGCGGAGGAATTACTGAACTTGGATGTTACCCACGTAACGGTAACGATGAATGCGGTGGATCCCGAAATATCGGCCGGAATCTATAAATACATTGATTATATGGGAATGAGGCTGACCGGGGAAACGGCGGCCGCCGTGCTGCTGCGCAATCAGTTGGCGGGCCTTGGGATGCTGATACGAAAAGGGGTTGTGTGCAAGGTAAATATCGTGACTCTGAAAGGGATAAACGATCACCATATTCCGGATATCGTAAAAAAGGTAAAAGAAACAGGCTGCTACATAGTAAATATAATGCCCTTTATACCGGTAAAAGGCAGCGAATTTGAAAGGCTTCCTCCGGCAACTCCCGGTGAAGTGTGTGAAATACGTAAAAACTGTGAGAAGTTTATGCTTCAAATGCATCATTGCAGACAGTGCCGGGCGGATGCGGCAGGTACCTTGTAGAAAGGGGGCTTATCAATGGAGCGGTATTTACTTGAAATGAACCATATCAGCTGTGGTTACGGCAACAGAATCATCATAAAAGATATCACATTAAAAATGAAGAGAGGTGAGGTTTTATGTCTGTTAGGACCCAACGGAGTGGGTAAAACAACTTTATTCAAGTCGATCTTAGGCTTTATACAATTAAAAAGCGGGGAAATTTTAATCGAAGGCGAGGATATTTCAGGCTGGAGCAGAAAGAGGATGGCAAAAGCCATTGCTTATGTACCGCAGGCATATCATTCGACCTTTTCTTTTACCGTAATGGATGTTGTGCTTATGGGAAGGACGGCAAGCTTGAGCTTCCTAAAGTCACCTTCCCAAAAGGATTATCTTCTGGCAGAACAGATTCTGGAGGATATAGGAATTGGGGATTTAAAAAATAAGTCTTACAGCCAGATCAGCGGCGGACAGCAACAGATGACCCTGATAGCCAGAGCCCTTGCGCAGGAAGCGAAGATACTGGTCATGGATGAACCGACATCCAGCATGGATTACGGCAACCAGATAAAAATTCTGGAACAGATCAATAATCTGGCAAAAAGGGGATTAGGCGTCATTATGACGACACATTATCCCAACCATGCTTTTCTTTGTGCGACGAAGGCCGCATTGCTGCAAAAAAATCATTGTTTCACGGTTGGAAGCGTAGAGGATATCGTGATGGAGGAAAGTCTTAAAGCAACTTATGGAATCGACATCAAAATTGCCAGTGTCCTGGATGCCGGAGGAAAGGCCGTGAAGGGATGCATACCTGTTTTATCGCAAGGATAAAACCTATTGACGGGAGGAATGGTTATGAAAAAGAAAAAGTTTACCGGTTTGGTTATGTTAATGTTATTCATTCTGATATTTGCCGGATGTTCGGCAGATAAGGAAACGGCGGGGACGGAGCAGATAAAAACAGTTACGGATATGGAAGGAACGGAGGTAACTGTTCCGGCAGAGGTTTCGAAAGTAGCGGTAGGGGGTGCCTTAAACCAAATGGTGCTGATACTTGGACAGCCGGAAAAGATTGTCGCCACCGCAGAGGCAGTAAAGACCTCGTTCTTTGCCACAGTATATCCGGGAATTCAGGAGGTAACGGCCGCGTATCTCGGTATGGGCAAAGGGGAATTGAACATGGAAACACTTCTGTCCACAAAACCCCAGGTAGTATTCGGAAGCTTTTCCGATGATCTTAAGAAAACTCTGGATTCGGCAGGTATATCCCCGGTAGCGGTCAGTATGAACGACCCGGAGGAGATAAAGCAGACACTGTCGGTTATCGCCCAGGTGCTTGGAGAAGGAGCGGAAGAGAAAGCGGAGGAATTCAACCGTTACTATGACGGTAATATCTCCGAGGTTAAGGAAAAAACAAAGGACGCAGAGAAAGTAAGAGTATTTGTCGCCGGCGGGGACGGCTCGGAAGGAACCATTTCCACAGTGGGCTCCAACGACATTCATACTCATTATATAGACAGTGCCGGCGGCATCAACATCGTTGCGGAGCTGCCGGAGAGTGAAATCGGTACGCAGGCGCAGGTTGACTTCGAATATCTGTATGAGGAACAGCCGGACGTTATTGTTGTTACCAACAAGGCGGCATATGATACGATTACCGCTGCTTCAGGGGACAGTCAGTGGAGCGGGCTTTCGGCCGTACAGGAAGGAAGGGTTTATCTGGTGCCTATGGGCGTATACCTGTGGTCTGTCAGAAGCTGCGAAGGAGCCTTGCAGCCCCTGTGGCTGGCGACCGTCCTGCACCCGGAGCTTTTCCCCGATCTGGACATAAGGGAAGAAACCAGGAAATTCTATTCGGATTTTTATCATTACGATCTGACAGAGGAAGAGATTGATATGATCTTTAAGCAGGAAGTGGAATAAGCTCTCTGCCGGTAAGATGCCGTAAAGCGGCATCGTATTTGGAAGTTTGAGAAAGGGGCTGTGACCGTGGAAAATAAATTGCGCCTGATTGACCATACCATTGAAAGTATTCTTAAAAAGCAGAAATTAAATGCACAAAGCAGGGAAATATTGCCGGTTCTCGGGAAATACTGTGTGACTGCCGTTGACCTGTCCGCAGACAGTGCCGCCGATTTCCCGGCGGATATGGCCGGACTGAGAATCAGAGTGGAAACGGAACCTTTCCGGGAACAGACGGAGCGGCGGGAACGAGCGGAACAGCAGAAACGGCCGGATAAACGGGCGCCTTACGGGGGCATCATACGCTGGAGGCATGGGGAAGACTTATCCGTATTAAAAAACAGTTTAAAAGTCAAAGCTTCGGAATATAACCGGCTTTATCTGAAACTTCTGAATGCACCGGATGTAAGGGCGGAGGAATGGGAGGACTATGCTTGCCTTATGAAGGAATATGGTCTGAAAGGCTTGCTTTACTGTGACGGGGAAAGCTTACTGGACCCTCTGCGTACCTGTGAAGCTTTGAAATTCCTTCGGGCGAAAATTCCCGGCGGACTTGAATTTTGTGCGGGTAACGGCCTGGGGCTTGCAACGGCCAATTCCCTGGCGGCAGTAAGCTGCGGCATCTATAAGATCCATACGATTGTGGGAGGAGCCAACCTGTCTGAGGCCGCGGCAATGGAAGAAGTCCTGATGGCCTGTAAATACTTTAAACTGGCACAGATCAACCCTTCTACCGAAAAACTGGCGAAGGACTGCAGAAAAATAATGGGGTATCTGAATCTGAAGGTACCGGTGGACAAAGCGATCATTGGCAGCGGAGTTTTCGCTCATGAGTCGGGAATCCATGTGGACGGAGTCATAAAAAATCCTCAGCTGTATGAAGTGATAAGACCCGAGGAAGTAGGAACCAAACGTAAGATCGTCATCGGAAAGCATTCCGGCAAGGCGGCCGTACGCCTGCGGTACCGTCAGATGGGGATAGAGCTTGCGGAGGAAGAACTGACGGAGCTGATGAGACTGATTAAACAGACCGCTATAAAGCAAAACGCCGCTTTGTCCTGTAAGCAGCTTAATAACCTGTATATGGCGGAATTCGGCAAATATAAACCGGTCAAGCAGAGTATTCCGGAAAGCATGGGAGGAGGATTGCAGGATGTCGGAACAAAATTTTGATCTGGTAGATACGACATTAAGGGACGGAGAACAAACGGCAGGAGTGATATTTTCCGCAGAAGATAAACTGCGGATTCTGAAAGTCATGGAGGAAACCGGAATTCGGTGGATTGAAGCAGGTATTCCCGCAATGGGTGGAGAGGAACAGTCTTTGCTAAAGGAGATGCTTGCCATGAATCTGAACGCTAATCTGATCGCCTGGAACAGGGCCGTTGCGGAGGATGTGAAGGCATCCCTGGAATGCGGGTTTTCCTTTATCCATGTCTCTGTGCCCATATCGGATATCAATATACGGTATAAGCTGCAAAAGGATCGGAACTGGGTATTATCCCGGCTGGAGAATACATTAAGGCTCATCCGTTCCTACGGGGCATCCGTATTAATCGGTGCGGAGGACGCTTCCAGAGCAGATAAGAACTTTTTCCTTAAGGTCGCGGAACTGGGCTATCGGTACGGCGCCATCCGTATTCGGTATGCGGATACGGTAGGCTGCCTGAATCCTTTTACTACAAAGGAAGTATTTGATTACCTGGTTAAAAGGTCCTTTCTGCCCATCGAGTTCCACGGGCACAATGACTTTGGCCTGGCTGCGGCCAACAGCCTGGCCGCATACCTGTCCGGTGCGGATTATGTCAGTGCGACCGTTACCGGAATCGGGGAAAGAGCCGGGAACGCATGTCTGGAAGAGCTCGTTCTGGCCCTTGACAGGCTGTACGGCTATGATATGAAGATGAAAGCCGCTCCTATGAGGAAACTTACCCGGCTGGTAGAACAGGCCAGCGGACACAGGATCTATCAATACAGGCCGGCTATCGGCAGAATGGCCTGAATCAAAATAAACAGGAGGCGATTGTATGGATATGGATATCGCGGTTGTTGTGGATGAACAGGGCAAGACGGCTGCTTTTGGAGACAATACATCCGTTAAGATATATTCCAGGGCGGAGGGAGGTTGGGAGATTATGAGAGAATACAGGTATCATTTGGGAGAACACAAAACCCCCGCCGCAGTGAGGAACGGGTTAAGAGAGCTGGGAGCATGGCTTGGCAAATGCAGGTTGCTGATAGCAAAAGAATTGAACGGGGTTTATTTTACCTTTTTCGAAGGCCTGCTGTTTAATATCTGGGAGATGGAAGGAGATCCGGAGGAGCATCTGGATTATGTCTATCACAGTGAGCTAAAGGAGCAGGAAAAGAAAATCATACAAAAGAAACCGGTGGTACCGGAGATGATAAAGGAAGGCAACTATTATATTAATCTGAAGGAGATCATGAGTGATAAGAATTCTCTGACCTCCAAGCAGGTCCTTCTTCCCTTCTTTAAGGAGGGGGGGTTTCAGCAAATCATCATCGATTGTGACCATATCCCCCGATGGTTTGAAAAGGAACTGCCGGATATGGGGCTTCGGGCGGAGGCACAGCAGTTCAGGGACGGTATGAAAGTAACCGTATATAATGATTCCTGTGAGTAATTTCTTTTTTTAAAAAGTATATTGACCACCCTGGTCGTTTGATATATAATAGAAGACGACCAGGGTGGTCATTTTGCGTTTTGTCATACAGGAAGGGGACGATCACTATTTATTCGAAGTTTTTTAACTTAAAGGAAGAAAGAAGGGAACGCATCATTAATGCGTCTTTGAAGGAATTTGCCCGAAACGGTTATGATAAGGCTTCCACCAACGAAATCATCAGGGAAGCGGAAATATCCAAGGGAGCGTTATTCAGCTATTTTAAAAGCAAAAAAGGTTTGTATCTGTTCTTAATTGATTATGTGCTTGGGATTATCCAAAAGATCTACGAGCAGGTGGATCGGGAGGAAACGGACCTTTTCAAGCGGCTGAAGGCGATCGGACTGATAAAATTCAAAACGTATAAGCAATATCCCCAGGCATTTGATTTTTTGAATTCCGCGGCCCGTGAGGATTCCGCCGAAGTCAAAGGTGAGATTGAAAGGTTTCAGAAGGATATGATTGAAAGCGGCTTTGAACGGGGCTACAGGAACATTGACTGGTCAAAATTCCGGGACGATGTCGATATTCAAAAAGCTTTGGATATCATTAACTGGACCATTCTAAGCTTTTCGGAACAGCAAAGGAAAAATATCAATACCTTTGCAGATACGGCTGCCGGACTGCTTGATGAATGGGATGTATATTTTGATATTTTAAAACGTGTTTTCTATAAAAAGGAGGAGCAATGATATGTTTATCGAAGGTTTAAACCTGAGAAAAAGCTATGCCGCAGGTGCGGTGGTAAACGAAGTGCTGCAGGGTATCAATATAGGAATGGAAAAAGGTGAAACCGGTGTTATCCTCGGGCCGTCCGGCTCGGGCAAATCCACGCTGATGAATATTCTGGGCGGTGTGGACCGGGCGGACAGCGGCAGTGTTTTTATTGACGGAACCGACATATCCGGGTACAGTGACGGACAATTGACCGAATACCGCAGGCTTAGTGTAGGCTTTGTCTTTCAGTTTTACAATCTCGTGCCAAATCTGACGGTTTCCGAAAATATTGAGGTCTGTTCCAACATCAGCAGATCGCCTCTTAAGCTTGATGAGGTCTTGCAGGCGGTCGGGCTTTCGGATAAAAAGCGCCGTTTCCCAAGGGAGCTTAGCGGCGGAGAGCAGCAAAGGGTGGCGATTGCAAGGGCGATTATTAAGAACCCGAAGCTGCTGCTTTGCGACGAGCCGACCGGCGCACTCGATTATCAAACATCCCGCAGTATACTTAAGCTCCTGCAGCAGGTAAACGGGACGTATGGAACAACCATATTGATGATTACCCATAATGCCGCCATTGCGGCTATGGCCAATCGTGTATATAAACTCAGAAACGGGCTGATCGCGGAGGAAACGGTTAATGAGACGGTTGCCCAGGCGGAAAGGATTGAGTGGTAATGACGCTGTTTAGAAAAGTAATACGGACTATGCTGGAGCATAAGGCCCGGTATATCGGCTCCATGCTTATGCTGATGATCAGCAGTATGATGTTTGTCATGCTGAATATGACCTCGATCAATCTTAACAATACCTTTCAGACATTTTCCGGACAGAACTTTTTATCCGACGCGGAGTTTTCCGCCGACGGAGAAATCGATACCGCCGCCCTTGCGGAGCAGTTTGGAGCGAGGGTTGAGGCCGGCGGCACGGCGGACTGTGAAGTGAAGCCCGGTCAGACCCTGCGGGTGCTTTCCGTGATGGATGAGGTCAATATTCCTGCCGTTGAGGAAGGCAGTCTGCCTGGGACCTCGGAAATTATGCTTGACCGGTTGTTTGCCGAGACAAACGGCTATGCGATCGGCGATACGATCACAGTTGCGGACAAGGCTTTTGTGGTATCCGGCTACACCGTCCTGCCGAATTATATCTATGTTGTCAAGTCAAAAGAAGAGATCATGAACGACCCCAAGACCTTCGGGCTGGGTGTTGCGGGCAAATCGGATTTTGACGCTCTGCCGGACCGAAACATTGTTTATGCCATACGTTTTGATAAAAGAGAAACGATTAAATCTCAGGAAGCGGCGGTAAAAAACGCACTGCGTTCGGAAGGAATCCAAATAAGCGCCTGGCAAAGCACCGAAAAGAAAATCAACGTGTCCTATGTCCCTATGGAGGTCAGTGTATTATCCACAATGAGCGCCGCCGTACCGCTTGCCATGCTTGCGCTCACCTGTGTCCTGCTTGGAATGCTGATGTGGCGGATGATAAAGAGCGAATCGGTCATCATCGGGATGTTCTATGCGCAGGGCTATAGAAGACGGGAGCTGCGCCGTCATTACCTGATGTTTCCGCTTCTGGTATCCGCAGTTGGTTCGGCAACCGGCTCCATAGCAGGGATATTGCTGACGGGCAATGTATTTCGCTTTATGCTGACCGCCTTCCCGATGCCGGTTTATGAAACGGTATTCAATCCCCGGCTGATTGTTTTTGCCGTCCTGCTTCCGATAATCGTCCTGTGCGGCGTTACATGGGGAATTACCGGGAGGATGCTCAAAACACAGCCGGCCATACTGATGAAAGGCGGAGAAGTAAAAAATAAAGCTAATTTCATTGAGCGGAGCCTGCGCCTTGACCGGCTGAAATTTGATACCAAATTCCGGATCAGGGAACAGGTCCGCAGCTTATCCAGGACCTTCTTCCTGCTGTTCGGGGTGGTTGCGGCGACGATGCTTGTGCTCTATGGCCTCACAATGAAGAGCTCCGTCGATTATATGTTAAATGAGGGTGTAAGGGAATTATACAACCTTAAGTATGAGTATGTCTTCGCTTCTCAGAAAACCGGAGTTCCGCCGGCGGGAACCGAGCAGTTCGGCGCCGCGTATGTGAGCCTTGCCGGGGATGAGGATGTCAGCTTTTATGTTACCGGTGTCCTGCCGGACACCGAAAGGATCCGGTTGAAAGATACCTCCGGGCGGCCGCTGAAACCGGAGCAGACCACAATAACGGCTCCCCTGGCCAAAAAGCTGAATGTGAAAGCGGGCGGCAGCCTTACGGTATTTGACACGGAGGACGGAAAGGAACACACCTTTATCATAGAACAGGTTGCCGATACCTATGCGGGGGATTTTATGTTTATGCCCCTTAGCAGCTTTAACGCCGAGTTTGGGCTGCCTGCGGATGCTTACATCGGCATATGGAGCGACGACCCCATGACCTTTGACGAAGGGGAGATTCAGAGTACGAAATCCATCGATGCAATCGTCACGGGTCTTGGTATGCTGATCAATCAAATGGGCGGAATGATTTACGGGCTGATTGCGGCCGCCTTTATCCTCGGGCTGATCATCATTTATATTGTAACCGGCCTGGTAGTTGACGAGAGCCGGACCGGCATCTCGTTAATGAAGATATTCGGATACAGAAAGAAGGAAATCGGCAAATTGATATTAGGCAGCAATACCCTGATCGTTGTGCTTGGCTATTTGCTCGGTATCCCGGCCTTATTAGGAACGGTGGGGGCACTGTATAACTCTTTGACGGAAAGCCTGCAGCTGGTACTGCCGGTTAAGCTGAACTTTTGGTATATGCTGTTGGGCTTTATTGTTGTACTGGCCACTTATGAGCTGGCAAAATTGCTGTGCAGGAAAAAGGTGGCACGTATCCCGATGAGCGAAGCCTTGAAAGCAGGGACGGAATAGGTTGAAAGAAAAATTGAAAGGCACGGGTGTTAGTATGAGAATTGACAGATTACTCGGAATAACAATCTATTTATTGAATAGAGGAAAAGTGTCTGCACGAACATTGGCCGATAAATTCGAGGTTTCTAAAAGGACCATTCAGCGTGACATGGAAGCGTTGAACCTTGCCGGAATCCCGGTTTCTTCGACGTATGGCACCGACGGCGGTTATGAAATCTTAAACAGCTTTAAGATGGAGCGTCAACCGGCGGACAGCGACGATTATTCCTTTATACTGACGGCCTTAAAGGGATTATCCACGGCTTACGACAATCCCAAAATTGATGCTACGCTTGAAAAGATCCGGGCGATTATGAGGGAGAAGCCGTCTTCCGCAGGAATTATTCTGGATTTCAGTGTGCTGCGTGAGTGTGAGGATATTCAGAGAAATTTGACTTTACTCGGGGAGGCCATTGCACAAAAGGCTGTTATCTCTTTCGACTATACGGATTCTTACGGTACACGAAGCAGCCGTGAAGCCGAGCCGGTGGCTCTGACTTACAGGTGGTATTCGTGGTATCTGTTTGCTTTCTGTACTGCCAAAGAGGATTACAGGCTTTTTAAGCTGGTTCGCATGAGTCGTCTGAGCGTGACAAATAAACGTTTTTTGCATCAACATGAAAATGCGGATATCCTTCTGAAACAGCACGACACTGTAAACAGGCGTAACTATTTGGATATCCGGCTGAGGTGCAAGAGCGGGGTTAAAATGCAGGTATTGGAATATTTGAACGGTAAAATAGAGGAAGAATATGAAAACGGTGATTTTATTTTAAAGCTGCATCTGCCCGAGAATGAGCATGCATGGTTTGCCACCCTTCTGGCGCTTGGAAACAGCGTCATGGTGCTTGAACCGGACAGTCTGAAACGGCAGCTTTGCAAAAAGGCGGAAGAGGTTTTGGAAATGTACCGCTAAATACGACATACTGTTGTCACCATTCCTCCTGTATGATTGAAATATCCAGATATTTTGAAAATTCTTACCTGTGTCTATGATGTTCCCATGTTCATAGACACAAGCTAGTACTCCGTAACCCTTAAAACTTTACTTTGTACTGGTCTGATTGTCCAACTGCTGTGTTGTCGTCAATCGCTGTAGCCACCGCTACAGCTCATTCCTCCGCCTTGCATTGGAACAATCATCCTATCGTACAAAGTAAAGATTAAGGAGTTACAGAGCACTAGTGACGGTTGGCAGGGGGTAACAGCCGAAACATGCAACTATATTTGTGCATTATTGCCAATTTGTATCGATTTTTTTTGTAAGGATTGCATAAAATACTAATTGCTAAAATTGGGGAAATAAGTTATAATCAGATTATAAA
>JAEWSD010000194.1 GCA_023398615.1 Bacillota bacterium | reverse complement strand
TTCTTGCCTTGCTCTACACATTCCTTCTTATAGGTACCTGCAACCGGATGCTGAAATCTCGTAGGATTCGTTGAATTACCGGTAATGGATACGTCAACGCCTTCCCTATGCATGATAGCTACGCCTTCTGTAACATCGTTTGCACCGTAGCAGTTAACCTTAGCTCTATCTCCCTTGGAGTATGCTTTTCTGAACACTTCCTTTACCTCGCCGGTGTAGTAATCCATCTCGGTCTCAATAAAGGTGAAGCCGTTGATTCTTGAGATAACCTGAGCCGCATCCTTTCCAAGTCCGTTTAAGATAACACGCAGCGGGTTCTTTCTTACCTTATTTGCAGAAAGTGCAATACCGATCGCACCTTCGGCAGCCGCAAATGATTCATGTCCTGCCAGGAAGGCGAAGCATTGAGTGTCTTCCTCCAATAACATTTTTCCTAAGTTGCCATGTCCCAAACCAACCTTTCTCTGGTCGGCAACAGAACCGGGAATACAGAAAGCCTGAAGACCTTCCCCGATTGCGGCAGCAGCATCGGCAGCTCTTCTGCAGCCTTTCTTTATAGCAATTGCAGCGCCTACGGTGTAAGCCCAGCAAGCATTTTCAAAACAAATCGGCTGGATTCCCTTAACCTGATTATATACATCAAGTCCGGCAGCTTTGGTAATCTTCTCAGCTTCTTCTATGGAAGCAATTCCATAGCTGTTTAATACAGCATTAATCTTATCTATTCTTCTTTCATATGATTCAAATAAAGCCATTTTATGTATCCTCCTCAATTATTCTTTTCTTGGATCAATAATCTTCACAGCATCAGCTACACGGCCGTATTGTCCTTTAGATTTTTCATAAGCCGTATTCGGATCGTCACCTTTTTTAATAAAGTCTGTCATTTTACCAAGGCTGACAAACTGGTAACCGATAATCTGATCTTCCTCATCAAGTGCAAGACCGGTTACATAACCTTCCGCCATTTCAAGATAACGAGGACCTTTCTTTAAAGTACCGTACATCGTACCAACCTGGCTTCTTAAACCTTTTCCTAAGTCTTCAAGACCGGCGCCGATAGGAAGTCCTTCTTCGGAGAATGCACTTTGTGTTCTTCCATAGGCAATCTGCAGGAAGAGCTCTCTCATAGCCGTATTGATTGCGTCACAGACCAGGTCCGTATTCAAGGCTTCCAAAACAGTTCTTCCCGGAAGGATCTCTGCCGCCATTGCTGCGGAATGAGTCATGCCGGAACATCCGACTGTCTCTATCAATGCTTCCTGGATGATACCTTCCTTAACGTTAAGTGTTAATTTACAAGCGCCCTGCTGAGGTGCACACCAGCCAACACCATGTGTTAAACCGGAAATATCCGTTACATCTTTTGCTTTTACCCATTTAGCTTCTTCCGGAATAGGTGCCGCTCCGTGGTTAACGCCCTGAGCAACCGGACACATCGTTTCTACTTCATGTGAATAAATCATGTTGAGACTCCTTTCAATCTACATAAATATAATACTCCAGCGGTATGTTATTTATTTAACATCGAACCCGGCTTTATTTTCTCATAAAACAACAAATTAGTCTATAGTTTTTCTCAAACTTTTATGAAAAAAATTCAACCGTTTTTTACTTATTTTGAGGATTCTGTACAATGGGATTCACTTATTAGAGGTGGATTTCGGATTGTTTTTCCAGTATAATAATAAGCGAAACTATTAACGACAACACAACAGTTGGCAATCAGAGCAGTACAAAGTAAAGTTTTAAAGCTTATAAAGTACCAGATACTGCACAAGAGGGGAGAAATACATGAAGATCATTCAGACACTGAATCGTTTTTACGTAAGTGATATGAATGCGGCGGTAGATTTCTATGAGAAATTGCTGGATGAAACCTGCGGGATGAGATTCCGGTATCCGCAGATAAATCTTGAGCTTGCCCAGGTCGGCGGCATTTTATTAATCGGAGGGCCGGAAGAAGCCCTGAAACCGTTTAAAGGCACCCAGGCTACCTTTTTAGTGGATTCCGTTACACAATATAAAGAATTCCTGTTACGTAACGGAGCTTTCGTAGTCAGGGATATCCTTAAGGTTCCGACCGGACTTAATATGACCGTCCGGCATGCGGACGGTACCATCGTGGAATATGTAGAGCATAAGCCGTCCTGATCGCATCATCAGGCTAAGCTGCAAGGTCTATATTACGGCCCTTGAGAAAGCTGCCTTCCAGGGTTTTACGGCCGGCATCATACGGGTTCTTTTCGTTATACTTTATTGTTGTAGTAGTTTCTCCGCCTGAAACATAAGCCCTGCCGCACTCCGGGCATATTGACATCTTTAGGGTTACCGATGCGGATACAAGCTGCTTGCCTTCTTCACTGCCTTCCTTCACTGCCGCGGATACATGCTCCTGTTCATGGGAAGCCACCGCTGCCGCGGAGGAAGCAGGATCGATATGCCCCGGCGTTTTAAAGGAAACATTCGGATCATCGGAACCATCCACATATTTTCTGTTTTTACAGGTCTGACACTCCACCGGAGCCGATTTCTTTACCGGATCAACCTCAGAATAAGCACCCGCAACATTTCTGATTTCGCGGGCCGGATAGGGATTATTAAGATAACCGTTGCCTATGGTAAGATTCATATGATCCTCCTGTATCAATAAAGACCGGAAAATTAATTACTAAAGTTCTCATATTCACATTATATACATATTTTCTCATAAACTGAAATATTAGTCAAGCCTGCTCCGAATCAATTTTTCACAGATACGAAACGGTTATCCTTAATTGTATAGCGCCAGAAATAGTCCTTTGCCTCTCCGGCATAATCAATATTGATCCGTTTGGAAGCAACAATTTCCATGATTCGTCCATCCTCCGGTCTTTCCAGGTAAAGCTCATTCTGACACAGGTCTATGCCGTAATGGGTTTTATCGATCCCCATCGCAGCACATAGCTTGCCCGGGCCGCTGCAAAGATTGGAAAGCTTATCCGTCTTTCGCCTTTCCTTCATCAAGTCAATTCCATCCAGGGGTTCCAGTGCACGCAAAAGTACCACTTCCGGAACATCAACGGTATTCGTCACGATATTCATGCAGTAATACATCCCATAGATCAGGTAAATATAAGCATAGCCGCCTTCCCCGTACTGGATCTGTGTGCGGGAGGATCTGTTATGATAGGAATGAGCCGCCGGATCCAGATCACCCATATAGGCTTCTACCTCAACAATCCTCCCTTTCGTTCTGCCTTCCCTGCCGTCATGTACCAGAATAAGCCCCGGCAGATCCCTGGCAACCTCCAGTGCACTTCTTTGATAAAATTCTCTGCTTAGCTTCATACTATATTGTTATCTCCGTATTAAACAGTTATTTCAGTCTGCTTTCCGCAAAAGGATATTACAGCCGCCTCAGGTTGGGGTAATCATTCTTCTGCATGCGAACCGACCGATCACTTAATATATTACCATACAAACAAAAACTTTTCTAATATTATCGGCGTCATTCCGAAATACTTGGTAACAGTTCAGCCTTACGACTGAACTATTACAATACTTGTTACTATTCAGCCTTACGGTCTAAATAGCCCCATGAAGCTCATATTCCGCAGTCTTTTCTACCCTGTTCCTTTCATCTACAAATACAACCCGTGGCTTGTGAAGTTCCGCTTCCTCCGGTGTCATTGAAGCATAAGCCATGATAATGATTCTGTCGTTCACGGCCGCCTTCCTGGCCGCCGCCCCATTTATGCAAATAAGTCCCGAACCGCTTTCCCCTGCAATCGTATAAGTCTCGAAGCGGTTCCCATTATTGATATCCACCACCTGGACCTTTTCATATTCATAGATCCCCGCTGCCGTCAGCAGCTCCCTGTCAACCGTTATACTGCCGACATAATCCAGCTCGGACTGTACCACCGTTGCCCTGTGGATCTTTGCTTTTAACATTGTAATCTGCATGATGACATTCCCTCCATTCCGTCGCACTTCCCGACATGCCGCTGATAAGCGGTTTACAGCCGCTCCTTTATTACATCTGTAGAGTCAAAAATAAAGTTATCGATCAGTCTTGTTTTACCGATAAAAACGGCCATTGCGGCCAATACGGGTCTGTCAGCCTTCTCGACCGGCTCCATTGAAGCTGCATCAACAATCTTAATATAGTCTGTCCTTGCAAGCGGTTCCGTATTGATACAGCTTTTCATTCTCTCCAGCAGACATAACGTATCCCTTTCTCCCGCTTTCATCAGGCCTTCTCCAAGCGTTACCGCCTTGCTTAAGATTACCGCCGCCCTTCTTTCCTCCCTGCTCAGATTTTTGTTACGCGAACTCATGGCCAGTCCGTCCTCTTCCCGGATAATGGGAGCTCCGATTATTTCCGTGTCCATATTAAGGTCTCTTACCATCCTCCTGATGACTGCAAGCTGCTGCGCATCTTTTTGTCCAAAATAAGCCCTGTCCGGATTCACGATATGAAACAGCTTATTAACCACTGTGCATACACCGCGGAAATGCCCCGGTCTGCTTAATCCGCAAAGCTCCTCCGTCGGCCCTGTCATATCCACAAAGGTAGTAAAATCCTTTTCGTACATTTCTGAGCCGGCCGGATGAAACACCAGATCCACATCGTTCTCCTCACATATCCTGCAGTCATTCTCAAAATCCCGCGGATAACTGTCGAAATCCTCTCCCGGACCAAACTGGATAGGATTTACAAAGATACTTACGACCACCCTGTCATTCTCCCCCGCCAGCTTCATAAGGCTTTCATGTCCCCTGTGAAGATACCCCATCGTAGGCACAAAACCTACCGTCAGGCCCTCTGCCTTCCATTGTTTTACGATATCCTTTACCTCTTTTACCGTCTCAGCAATTCTCATATATTTCCTCCGTACTTCTCTTTTTATATAAATCAGCCATTACCTGTTCCGATACCTCAAAGCAATGTTCTTTTCCCGGAAAGGTACCTGCTTTTGTTTCTTCGATGAATTTTCGAAATCCTTCCTTCATAAGTGTTCCGACATCCTCGAACTTCTTTGCAAACTTAGGCGTGAAATCCGAATACATCCCCAGCATATCCTGATATACCAGCACCTGGCCGTCACAAGCTGCCCCCGCCCCTATTCCTATCGTCGGGATGGTAAGCTGTTTCGTTATGAAGGAAGCAACCTCGTCCGGAATGCATTCCAGTACGACCGCAAATGCGCCCGCTGCTTCCACTGCTTTTGCATCATAAAGGAGCTTTTCGATTGCCGCCGTCTCTTTTCCCTGCACTCTGTACCCTCCGAATACATGGACTGATTGAGGGGTAAGTCCCAGATGGCCGACTACCGGTATCGACGCATCAACAATGGCTCTGATATGATCTGCAAATACTGCGCCGCCTTCCAGTTTTACCGCATTGGCTCTCCCATCCTTTATCAGCCGTCCCGCATTGACTACCGCATCATGAACAGAGGTCTGATAAGACATGAAAGGCATATCCGCTATGATCATAGCGTCTTTTACACCCCTTGCCACTGCAGCCGTATGATAAAGCATATCCTCCATAGTTACCGAAAGGGTGTCCGGATATCCCTGTATAACCATTCCCAGGGAATCACCGACCAGTATTGCGTTAATTCCCGCTTCATCCAACAGTCTTGCCGTAGAATAATCATAAGCGGTAAGCATTGTTATCCTGTCTTTCGTTTCCTTCTGCCGCCTGAACGTTATAACCGTATTCTTCATTACTATCCCCATTGCATGAAACTGTTGCAAAACTCATAATTATGAGCTTTTGCAGCAGCCTCACCGCCACAAATAAAAATGATTGAAAGAATCCGTATGTGGCATTCCTTTCTCTTATTATATTTTCTCTCAACCTTCCCGGCATGATGCTGCTTATACATCAGCGCAGTTCTGCAAATGCCGATATTCATTTATAATACTGAGTGAAATCTCCCGATAAGAATTCAGAATGGTGATACGGGAGCTTTTATGGAATAGTTCCAGAATATTTTCTGTTCCTGAAGAATTGTCTGATTGAATAAAATCCGCACTAAAATAAGTACCGTTATGTTCCATAAGTATTATTCCGCAAGGATATAATCCTGTCATGTTATAATATAAAACGAATTCCGGGGTACAGTTTCTTATTCAGAATACTATCCTTAATTAATTTAACATGATTCTTCCGTTATGTAAATAATAAATTCTGTATTTGACTTAGGGAATTTGGAATTGCCGGAATGCGTACTACACCGGAAAGTCTATAGATTTATATCTATGATAATATCTGCCGCTTTCCGGCGTAAATTTCAGGATACAGTAATCGGGACTAGTAACACCCTCCGGATAATATTTCGTATCGCCTTTATTCCAGAAATAACTTTTTATTTCCCGGTCTTCCAGCACTTCCATCGTACCCTTTAATAAAACTCCTTTTCCTTGCAGGAAGCTGAGAAAATAAACACATGCTTTTGCATTTTTCCGGTACTGGGAAACATGGCTGGAAGAAGTATTGGTACTGAAATAAATCTCTTTCAGATTATTTCTTTCCTTTACAGGGAAAACCACTTTAATGTTTGGAAATCCGTTTTCATCAAATGACCCGATAAAAAACAGTCTTGACTTTTTATAAAGCCGGGTAACAATCTCAACTATGTTATTCATACACCTTTTACCTCACAGTCTTTTAATCATCTCTCTGCAAAAAATTTCTATATAGAATAGTTCTATATAGAATTATAGTAAAGGATATTCCGTTTTTTGTCAACCCCATCATATCCATAAATGCTTATCCTGTTTTAAAAACCATTTTTCCGCCGATGATTTCCAAAGCTCATTGGAATATGGTCTTGTTTCTTCTCCTCTTTCCCTCGACACGTTTTCAACATATTGCAGGAAATCATTAATATACTGTCTGCCTGTCTTTAAATGCAATATATTTATTTTACTCCATATTTCAGCTGCCTTATACAGCCCGGAATTTTTCAGCAGATTTATTGTAAGTTCAACATCATAGGATATTCTATGCTCCTCAACCGTACATTTTGGACCGTTGCAATCCAGTATTGTATAGGAAGCTCTGTTATCATTATCCATAGGCAGTCCGCAGGAACCAGGATTTATAAGCAGCTTCCCGCTGATTTCCGCATACCACTGTGTATGATAATGACCGAATAAATATATCCCATCCGGCAGTCTGTTAAGTCTGTCCGTCAGCTTCCGGTCATTTTTTATTATTTTATTTGCATATTTTAAATAATCCTGATGGGAAATACCTGGATATGCGGAAACAATGAACGGATAATCGGCGCCCGTCAGAGTGTCTGCAAATATTTTTCCAAAAAACATTTCCGGCATATGTGCCAGATAGATTTTGTTATCTCCGTCCGAAATATCCAATCTTTCCGGTAAGGATTTTAAATACTCCCGATTGCTTAAGGCCAGTTCTCTATAGTTCCAATAAATCGCTCCTAACTGCTCACAGTTCCAGGAACTCGGATCCTCTTTTTCCATGTTTATAAAATAATCCTCTTTATTACCGCGAATCACATAAGTATTATCAAAGCTCCTGATTAGATTTACTACCTCATTAGCCCATGGGAAATCAATACAGTAATCACCGAGAAGAATGATCTTATCAATTTGATTGTAATATATATCCTTTAATACCGCCTGAAATGCTATTAAATTACCATGTATATCTGATATTATCGCATATCTCAAGGAATCACCGCCATTGTCCGTATTATTTTCTATTTTACTACCTTGCTCCAGTACCCAAAATCTTAGTAACTTGGCTGAAGAATAAGACTGCGGAGAGCACTTTTTCAACAGCCGCCGCAGTCCTCTTAAGATCTCAATCATCATCCTTAACTGTTACTGTTTGAAACAAAGTAATACTACTGCCTTATGGCTGACCCCCGTCACTTCTTTCCTTCCCCGTATACCGTCAGTATTACCATAAAAACAACGACCGGCACGATCACGCCGAAGCTCAATCCAAGAGGGAACAGTACGGCATCCTTTATCAGCAGCCACAGTACGACAGTCAGCACGGAAATGCCAAGGTTTATAAAAAATGCGGCAGCGGCAGCTTTTAACAAACTGGTTTTAAAACTTTCATCCGGCATTGTAAAGAAATACCGTATGAAATATAGAAAACCAAAGAATCCGAGGCAGGCCCTGTTATCTGTAAAAATTCCGAATAGTCCCAATACGGAGAATAGACTTAAAAAGCCTACTTTGTTTTCCATATATATGGCTTCCGTATGTAATACCTTTTTAGCGTCTCCTATCTTTAAGAAAAATTCTTTCTCTAAAAAATATCCTTTTATTTTCTGAAAAACCTGATTTATATTTTCGATCTTATTTTGTTTCCGGCGGGATAAATCCTCGTCTGCTTTACCGGCAGCTTTAATAATTTGCAAATCCAAAGTTTCTTCCGCCCGATCAGGATTTTCATCCATTACCTTTGATGTACTGTCCTGGTCAATATTAAAGTCTTCAACAGAAGCAATAATATTCGGGCTGCGATAATCATTTATATCATATTCCGGGAAATATTCAGCAATATTTCTTTCCTTACCGTTATCTGCCGGCAGCGGAACAACTGCAAAGTCTTCTGCATTCGTTTCAGATATATCTGCCAACTGCTCATCCGTTTCGGCTAAATCATTATCCGCAGACTCATATATAGTTTCAACTTCTGCTTCCTCTTCATATCCGATGCTAATAAGAGACCGTTTGCAGTCTACTTCTTCAATTACACATTTTTCTTCCGTATTTATTATACGTTTCGGGGAAATTCTTTCTGTACCGGGGTTTTCATCCGGCTCTTTCATCTGCAGTTTATCCACAGTTTTTTTTCTTTTTCCGGCTGGTATATCCTGATGTTTAAATTTAGGTTCATTATATCTGAGAGTACCGATAGCTTTCTGGCAATCCACTTCTTCAATGAGGCATTTTTTTTCTTTTTCCTTATCAGTCCCGACTTTTTCCATATATCTCTTTTGCTCTGCACTTAGCTTATTATAAAAGGATGCAGAATATTTTACCGGACTACCTATTCTCATTCTATTTATTTTCAATAATCATCACCTCATATAATTAATTTTTGGTTTACCCTGACTCCCGAATATGTCCCTTAACACGTATTGAAATCCGAACTTGATACTTAACTGAATACCCCCCTTTAACATTTATTCCTTATTGCAGGAACGTATATATAAACTGATACCCATATGTGATTACATTCATTTATAATATATGCAATAAAATGAAAAAGTTGATTTACATATTGGTTTTTTAAGGCAGTCCTAAAAAATTAGGGAATAAATAATGTAGCAATTTTTGCGAATTAACATAAAATACAATAACCATATGAACTTATAACGAAAGGTTATGACTATATGCTGCCTCCGCTCTTAAGTTATGTTACTTTTAACCGCTTAGGTTTAACGATTAGAAACCTGACCGCTATTCTTAATTCCAGTGATGATTTCGAAATGCACATAATCGATAATGGTTCAACCGACGGTACCTGGAAATATCTCCAAGCTTTAAAAGACAGCCGCATTTTGTCTAAGGCACGGGTCGATGTAAATTTCGGGCAGGTTTATGCATTAAATTTAAACCTTCTGAAAAGAAGGCCTGACCAATATTTTATATCTGTAGATAATGATGTATATATAGAAACAAAGGATTGGATATCCCGATTTTCGAAGGTGTTTGAGACATTTCCCGAAGTAGGTATGCTTGGAATACAAAGAGAACAGCCTGATTCAGAACAGCTGCCGCCCGTAATCCCCAGAATAAAAGACGGCGTCTTTTATCTTGAAGTGGATAATACCAATCCTGACATTGAAAAAAATTACATTCCTGGCTGCTGCATATGCCTGAAACCTGAACTTATTAAAGAGATAGGTTATTGGTGTGAAGAAAATTGTTTTGGGGAAATTGAGTTTTCTAACAGAGTAAATAATTTCACTTCTTTCAAAACCGGTTTTGTGACCAACATAAGTATTAAAATGCCCCAGAAAATCGAGTGCAGTGCGTGCGAATATAACGCACAGTGCCATTTTAATAAATATACGGAAACCTGCTTTACCAGTTACCAGAAATTAAATAAGAATGAGGAATTTAAAAAAAGTTACAAATGGAAATTTGACGAAACCCTGACCGATTTAAAAAGCGGTGCACGTCCGGTTTACTGTGCCTCCGCCAATGACGTGGAATCCACTTCATGCCATATATATAATAGGGAATGGGCCCAAGAGAATTTCGCCTATTTTATAAATAACGCAAATTAGATAATAAATTATAATTTAATTGCAGCTCAGGAAGGTGGAAGTATATATGTTAGAGCCTTTTAGAAAACCTTTCTATATCACACAACCTTTACTGCCTGATATTGAAGAATTTAATGAAATGCTTAAGTTAATATGGGAAAGTAAACAGTTGAGTAATAATGGAAACATGGTAAAACAGCTTGAGAAAGATCTATCCGGTTTTTTGAATGCCGACTACCTTTCGGTTTTTTCAAATGGAACAGTCGCATTACAATTGGCATGTAAGGTTTTAAGGTTGTCAGGGGAAGTAATTACCACCCCCTTTACCTTTGCAGCAACAACCCATTCCTTAATTTGGAACAATATTAAACCGGTCTTTTGTGATATTGAAGAGGATACCTTCAACATGAACACGGATTTGATTGAAGCTTTAATTACGGAACGAACTACAGCAATCTTACCCGTACACGTATTCGGATATCCGTGTAATGTAGAGAAAATTCAAAAAATTGCGGACAAATATGGGCTCAAGGTCCTGTACGATGCTGCCCATGCATTTGGGGTAAAAATAGACGGCAAGCCAATTTCAGCCTTTGGTGATATATCCATGTTCAGCTTCCATGCAACTAAAATCTACCACACTATTGAAGGCGGAGCTTTAACCTTTAAAGATCCTAATTTCAAGGAAAGGGCAGATTCATTAAGAAATTTTGGCATAAGAAACATAGACAGTGTAATGGAACCCGGAACTAACGGTAAGTTAAATGAAATCCAGGCAGCCGTAGGCATACTGCTACTTAAAGAAGTTAATAAAGAAATAGAAAAAAGAAAAGAAATTACAAACCTATATCGTGACATGCTTAAAAATATTCCCGGTATCGTTACCCGCAAAGATTTAGACGGCGTTTTCCATAACTATGCTTATTTTGTAATAACAGTGGAGGAAGAGGAATACGGCCTTTCACGTGATAAACTATTTGATAAATTAGCTGAATATAATGTGATAGCAAGGAAATATTTTTATCCTCTGTGCAGTAATTTCCAATGTTACAGGGATTACCCGTCTTCCTTGAAACAGCAGCTTCCAATCGCTAACCAGATTGCTGACAAAGTACTCACCCTTCCGCTGCACGGCAGGATGCAAGACAGCGATGTGGAAAAAATCTGTGCCATTATAAAAGCCATACGTGAGGGCTGATTTTATGAAAGACATTGTTATTATTGGTGCCGGCGGCTTAGGGAGAGAAGTTGCACAACTCATAAAGGATATAAATCAGGATAAAAAAACCTGGAACCTGTTGGGCTTCATTGATGAGACCGTGGAAAAACACGGTCGGGTTATAAACGATACTGCTGTACTCGGGAGCTTTGACTGGCTTGAAAAAGAAAACAGAAAGAATTTATGGGCAGTTTGCGCACTCGGAAATCCAAGGGACAAATATAAGCTTCTAAAAAGGGCATTGCCGGTAAGTATCAATTATGCTACTTTGATACACCCGGATGCAAGAATAAATAAATATAGTGAAGTGGGTTTTGATTGCATCATTTGCTGCAATACTTTTATATCTGTAAATACAAAAATAGGTAATCATATATGCATAAATCCCGGCTGCGGCATCGGACATGATACAGTGATTGAAGATTATTCTTCCTTGTATTGGAATGTTACCCTCTCTGGAAATGTATATATCCACGAAGGTTGTGAAATAGGCTCAAAAGCGACCGTAATTCAGAAAAAGACTGTTGGAAAGTGGAGTATTTTAGGTGCGGGAGCAGTTGTTGTAAAGGATATACCTGACTTTTGTACTGCTGTAGGTGTACCCGCAGAACCGATAAAATTCTCCAGGCCTATATAAATAAATAAAAAATAGAAAGGGCTGCTGACATTGAAACAATCATTTGTTGGTGATAATATTAACCGTTTTACCGAAACAGTAAAAGATATAAAGGGGAAGCTATTCAGCAAAAAATATGATTATTTGGAATCTTGTGAAGTGAATGAAACTATTGATAATAAAAGTAATATTGCAAAAATTCCCCCGTTTATAAACTTTGTAACCTTTAACCGGATGGGTCTGACTATAAAAAACCTGAATAATATACTGGATTCCGATGAAGATTTCGAACTACACATTATCGATTGCAATTCCAAAGACAATACCTGGGATTATATTCAGAGTTTAAATGACAGCCGCATTAAATCAAAGACCCGGTTTTCCTTAAATCTGGGTCCCATCTATCCGCTTAACTACAGTCTGACAAAAAGGAAACCCGGACAGTATTTTATAACCATAGACAGCGATACCTTTATAAAGACAAAAAACTGGATAGCACGTTTCATGGAGGTTTTTGATGCCTTCCCTGAAGTGGGGGTATTAGGTGTTGTGAGGGATAATCCTTATCCTAGGTATTTGCCTCCGATTATACCCAGGGAAAAAGGAAATGTAAATTATCTGCAGCTAAAAAATGCCACCGTAGGAGTGGATCTGGACTTTGTACCGGGGCAACTGCAATGTTTAAGACCTGAACTTATAGAAAAGATAGGTTACTGGAATGAAGAATGCGGCTATGGTGATGCGGAACTTTCCCCGAGGGTAGTTCATTACACCCCCTATACCGTCGGATATGTAACTACCGTTGAAATTGATATGACCCAATACATCGGCTGTAATTTATGTCTGGGCAAAGATATCTGCAAACTCAGCAGAAGTGTAAATACCTGTTTTTCTCTAAGTAAAGCCTCAAACTATAATGAGTCCTTTGTAAGAAAACACGGATGGAAATATAAAGAAATCTTTAAGGAACTGGAGGAAGGCAAACGTACCGCTTACTGTGCATCGGTACATGACCCCGAATCCATGAAAAACCAACCTTATAATCAAGTATGGGCATCCGAAAATTTTGATTATTATATAAAAAATTCAAATTAGAAGAGATCTGCCTGCCTCCAATATAGATAAACACAAAACAACTTTCTCCGTAGCTGCCTTTTACATTATATTGAGAGGAAGTTGTTTTATGTTCAGGTATCCGGAGGATAAACCTGTGTTCCTTTTTGTATCTTTTTGTAATAATAAGGTTGCGTCATCTGAATAATTACATAATATATTGATATACCATGTAATCATGCCTAAGAGTAAGAACCCCGGACTTACTTTTTACTTGTATAGATATGGAGGACTATTTATGACACCACCTTTAATCAGTTATTCCACTTTTCACAGAATGGGCTTAACAGTCAGAAACTTAAGCTCTCTTTTAAAAACAACGGATGATTTTGAACTCCATATTATTGACAACAATTCACAGGATAACACCTGGGAGTTCATCCAAAGTCTGAATGACAGCCGCATTAAATCAAGAATCCGGTTTCCCGTGAATTTGGGACCAATTTATCCGATTAATCTAAACCTTACACGCAGAAGACCTGACCAGTATTTCATTGTGCTTGAAAGTGATGTGTGTTTGCATGCTCCTGATTGGATCAGCCGTTTCATGAGAGTCTTCGAGACCTTTCCTGAGGTTGGCCTCCTTGGTATTCCCAGGCCCATACCGCTTCCTGGCTTTGAGCCTGAAGTTATTACCATAGAAAAAAACGGTATAAGCTATGATCAGTTAAAACATTGTGAGGTCGGCACAATACGTGATTTCGTTCCCGGACATTGTCAATGCCTGAGTCCGGAACTGATTCCTGCCATCGGATACTGGTGCGAGGAAAATGGCTATGGTGATGCGGAACTGTCAGTCAGAATTAATAAATATACTTCCTATAAAGCAGGGTTTATAACAAGTATCCCCATTGATCTGACACAGGCCATACCTTGCGATACCTGCGAAGGCTATAGCATGTGTAAACTTGATAAAACAGCAGAAACCTGCTTTGACATAAGAAACAGTAAATACAAGAATCTATCCTTTTCTACGGCCAACCGCTGGAAATATATTGATTACTTCAATGAGCTGAATGAAGGCAAAAGAACGGTTTACTGCGCCTCCATCCATGATCCCGTATCGTATTCAACCCATTTTTACCATATGGATTGGGCTTTGGATAATTTCAGTTATTATGCAGTCAATTCCAATTAGCATCAAAGAAAAATATGGATGGAGTTTATAATATTGCTGCAGTACCGAAATAATAAGATTGGAGGATTAAGATTTAGATATGAGCGGTAAACTTACAATTGTTGATGATTTTTTCCCAAATCTGACGACTGGCTTTCGAATATCCGAATTTAATTATTATTTGGAGAAATATCCTACCAGTGAAGTCTTCTCCACCAGATACGACATGCACAACGCAGAATATGTTGCTGCATATCCGCAATTTAACAACAGGGTAAAACCCTTTATTCAATTTGACTGGACCGGTAAATCCACCTCTTTATACTATTCTGTTTTCTTAAGTAATGCATTTGCTTTTTACTTCGTATACGAACTGGCAAATACACCTTTTATGTTCGAGCTGTATCCAGGCGGAGGATACTGGATAAATGATCCCGAGGTTGATGCAAAGTTGGTAAAGGTTCTTCAGTCTCCTCTTTTGAAAAAGGTTATTGTCACTCAGAAAATGACCTATGATTATATTGTGAACCGTGGTTTTGTTACTCCTGATAAAATTGCATATATTTACGGCTTAGTAACGCATCCGCAGTATTTTCGTTCCACGCCGCCTAAAAAATACTACATGACGGACAAACAAACCTTTGATATCTGCTTTGTTGCCCATAAATATATGGTTCAGGGACTTGATAAAGGATACCATATTTTTATTGATGTTTGTAAAAGGCTTGCGGCTGCCGCCCCGAATATTATATTCCATGTAGTAGGCAACTTTGACGGTACCGACATTGATATCACCGGTTTGGAAAACAGAATTGTATTCCACGGGCTTAAAAACCATAGCTTCTTCCCGGATTTTTATGCAGGTATGGATATTATTGTAACGCCCAATGCTCCTTTCATACTGATACCCGGGAAAAACTACGATGGTTTCCCTACAGGCTGCAGTATCGATGCAGGACTGCATGGCGTCGGTGTTTTTTGTGCCGATCAGCTGAATCAGAATCAGCATTTTACGCATAGACAAGATATTTTCATTATTACACTTGATCCGGCCGGTATCACAGACAATATCATGGAATATTACCGTGATCCACAAAAATTATATCAGATGTCGGCAAGCGGTCAGGCAAAATTCAGAGAAGTATTTGACTTTGATAAACAGATGATGGAAAGAACTGCTGTAATCGATCAGTTCCTGTAAGAACAACATGTAAGGGTATCATTGAATGCTGTATGTAGCAAAATGCCGGATTTAATCATATTATGTAAGGCAGGATGTTGACCATATTATTTTGAAAGAGGGTATCAATTAATGCCAACTGTAATTCTTAATACTTCGGAAACGACTTTTGTATCATCTGCTTTTCCTACTACAAATTTCTCAACAAATCCGGTTATTTATGCAGGTACGGACACAACTTTTCAAAATACTATCAGCTACCTTCGGTTTACCCTTCCGTCATTGCCCATATCTGAAGTTGACAGCGCCATACTCCAGTTATCGGTAATTATAAAGACAGGTGCTGCTCCAAGTCCGGTTGTTGTCAACAGGGTAACTACTCCCTTAGATACAGACACTGTAACATACAGTACTCAACCGTCGTTTACGCCGACAACCTCACAAATCAGTATTACCACAGAGGATTTACTTACTACAGTCCAAATTGATATAACAGAACTTGTAAATCAATGGATAAACGGAACTTACCCAAACTATGGGATTAGGCTTACAAACTCTGACGGTACTACAGTCGTTGGCTTTGGCACCAATGAAATTTTATATGAACCTTTTTATCCTATACTGATCCTGACTTACTCGGAAACACCGGTATCTCCTGAAGCCTATGCGTATATTTATAATACCGGTAATCAAGGCATATTCCTTGAAACTGCCATCGGCTTTGGCACCAACGGTGCTCTACTTGGTATTTCCCACGTTAACGGCCTCGGCCCCATAATTATAGAAAATGCCGGCACTTATGCAGTCTGGTTCACTGTTGTCGGCCAGGCGGCAAATCAATTTGCTCTATTCCAAAACAATACTTTGGTACCCGGAAGCATTTATGGTACGGAAGGTGCTTCCGTTAACAATACCGGTATGGTTATAATTAATGCTGCTGCCGGTGATGAAATAAATGTAAGGAACCATAGCAGCGCCGGTCAGCTTTTTTTAGACAACACGGCAGGAGGTACCCAGACAAATGTCAGTGCCTCCATCATGATTTTAAGAATAGGCCCGGCGACTTCACCCGATCCGGCACTGGCTGCAGTAAACACTGCCCAAACTATCACAGAACTGCGGGCTGCAATTGAAGACCCGGCCCTCGGACTGGACCTTACGGCTTTTAACGTACTCGAAACACCCCAGCAGGACGAAGTTTTAAACGATTTACTGGCTAATCGTCCGATTCTTGGTTATCCCACCGTATCAAACGTGCAGGCTGCACTGGATACTGCCGTAAGCGAAGTAGTTGATCCTAATAATATTTATGTTCAGGCAGGCCAGGTGGGAGGAAACGGCAGTATAGCTCATCCCTTCGGGGCAATCACGACAGGAATCAGCGTAGTAAATCCGGGCGGAACCATTCACGTATTAGCCGGCACCTACCCGATTACCGAACAGATTAATTTTTATACGGCAGGCGCCACTTTATCAGGTGAACCCGGAACTATACTCTTATTGCAGGCAAACCTGATACCATTGCTGGTTACCGGTAATGGCGCCATCGTAGAAGGCCTGACTATTACCAGTGATATACCCTATGCAAGAGAGTTTATCCAGGTTGGCGCACCAAATGTAAGTCTTATCAATAATACTGTTTATGGCCCGCCCCAGGCACTTCCTATGGATAACTGGGTTGTCAACCGAGCCGTGGTTTCACAGGTAGGAACCACCAATGTTCTGCTGGAAGGCAATACATTCTATTCCTTACGGACCGGAATGTACATTAATCCGAATACCACCGGTGAAATAAATAATAATGTTGTATATAACACAAAAGGCGGTTTTCTGGTGGATCGTGCTTTTACCACCTTTGTGGGAAATTCCTGGGGAACTCCTGCCAATGAATTCGACATTGTCTTATTAGCAGGGACTACCATGGGCCCGCCCTATGACAACCTTGCCGCATTATCCGCCGCTAACAATGATGCCACCATATCGGATCAAAGATAGTTAATGATTCACTTAAAAATATATTTCAAGGAGATGATATTACGGCTACCGAAACTCTTTTAACTACAGGTACTACTTTTGTTTCAAGTACACTAGCGACCTTAAACCTGTCCTTCAGTGCTGTTATAGTAGCTGGAACGGATCCGGTTTATCAGAACAGTATCAGTTTTCTGCAATTTGATTTATCTTCTATACCCGTTGCATCCGTAGACAGCGCTATACTCCGTTTATTTGTTTTTGCTAAATCCGGAGCCGCACCCAGTCCAATCGTAGTAAACCGGGTTACCTCAGATTTTGATATTGACACGGTAACCTATGATACAATGCCCACTTATGTCCCGACGGCGTCTGCCACGGTTATTTCGACGGAGGAAGTACTGCAGTATATTGAGATCGATATTACGGTTCTTGTGAATCAGTGGTTAAACGGAATTGCTCCAAATTACGGTATTGCTCTGACAAATTCAGACGGTACAACTTCCGTGCAATTTGGAGGCAAACCTGTTGGTGCCGCATTCGAACCTCAATTAGTCGTCACTTACTCTCCGGAGACTCCCGGCAATCTGAGCGGAATCCAGGCACAGCTTATCGGAAGCGGCGGTGACCTGATCAATGACGGTGCTAACGTTATTTTCGACACCGTAATTAACGATCAGTCCGAGAATATCAGTTATAATCCGGCAGATGGTGTATTTACTATTTCGGCGAACGGCAATTATTATGTTGACTGGTGGGTTACTACAGATGGTTCAGGCGGGCCCGTAAATATGGTATTCTCCCTGTCCGTCAACGGCAGCAGTGTTTCTCTCGGCAATTCACCTATTGTAACCGGACAGGTAAACGGCAACGCGTTTATTACGGTCTCCGACGCCCCTGCTACTCTGACACTGGTAAATCAGACCGGGGCTGAAGTCGTATTTGCAAATATACCGGTTCAGGCTAATCTTACAATTTTGACTGTCACTTAAATAAGTGTATGCACATTAGGGCTGTTGCAGAATCGCAACAGCCCTGAAAAGATATTGCAAACTATTATGTTCTAAACAGGTTGAAGCGCCACAGGTTTCTCTTCACGACAATTTGGATGAATACCTGTTCCTGCGGTACCCCAACAAACTTAGTATTACCTATAATCCTGTTTTTATCAGCAGAGTTTCCAATGCTTCCGGTTCATAAACCGGTGCCATACAGGAATGGTTTTCGCACAGATAAAAAGCGGCAGGATGGTCTTCACTTTCATAATCTTTCGTAAAGGGCGCTATCTGCTCGAGCTGCTTTGCGTTTTCCTTAAGTTTTACCAGGACCGTAAGGTCCGGCAGAAAATGTCCGGCCAGGATTTGACGCAGTCTTTCCATATTGGAACTGTCCTTGAAGATACCTATCAGCTCCTTTGCCGGATACAGCACCTGCATGGCCGCTATCACGGAGAAACAATGCCCTTCCGGATAATTAGAGATACCTCCCGCAATAAAGCCCATCTGCTTTTCGGCAGCCTCAAGTAATTCCTTCCTTCCGGTATAAGCGGCAAGCCTTTGCAAAACATAGGCAGCCACAGAATTACCGGAAGGAATGGCTCCGTCGTAGAGCTCCTTCGGCCGGTGAATCAAAGCTTCCGCATCCGACGCATACAGATAGAAGCCGCCTTTCTCCGCATCAAAGAACTGCTCCAGCATTACTCTGGAATATTGGAGGGCCCGTGCTAAATAATCCGGTTGAAAGGTTGCCTCATAAAGAGCAAGCAATGCCTGGATATAAAAAGCATAATCATCTAAATGCCCGGTACCGACGGCTTTTCCGTCACGATAATGAACCAACAGACGTTCTCCCTTGCATAGCCTGCGCCGGATAAACCGGTCCGCATGTTCCGCCGCTTTCAGGTAGCTTTCATCTCCCAAGATACGATAAGCATTCGCAAAGGCAGTGATCATGATACCGTTCCAGGAGGTAAGCACCTTATCATCCTTGTGAAGCTTCGTCCTGCTCAGGCGGTATTCATACATCTTCTCTTTGAACGGCAGGATTCTTTGATTTTCAAGAGCTTTCAGTCCGTTTATCTCTATATGCATCCGGTTCGGGATACTCCGTCCTTCGAAATTACCCTTCTTCGTAATACCATAGTATTCATTGAAAAAGCTTCCGTCCTCCTCACCCAGCAGCTCTATGGCCTCCTCCGGGCGGAATACATAGTATTTTCCTTCGACTCCTTCACTGTCCGCATCCTGGGCGCAGTAGAAGCCGCCCTCCGCATCCGTCAGTTCACGTAATACATAGGACATCGTCATTTCCGCGATATGCCGGTACCGCGGCCTGCCTGTCAGCTGAAAGGCCTCCAGATAAGCTGTTACCAGCAATGCATTATCATAAAGCATCTTTTCAAAATGCGGAACCAGCCATTCCCGATCCGTCGAGTACCGGCAGAAGCCGTAACCGATATGGTCGAAGATACCGCCCTGATACATAGAATCGAGCGTTTTCTCCACGATTTCAAGCGCCTTCCTGTTATCTTCATAGTACGCGGTACGTAAAAGAAACATCAGATTATGAGCAGCCGGGAATTTCGGCTCCGTTCCAAAGCCGCCGTATTCCGCATCAAAATGGTTTATCAGGCTTCCGGCTGCCTTCTTTATAAGCTCTTTCGTCAGCTTTCCCTGTTCACGGGGAGGTTCTTCCGACCGGATGGCTCCCGCAATACTCTCACCCGAGCGGTTTAACTCCTCCCTGTCACTCTCCCATTTCTCATGCACCGTTTCCAGCAGATCTAATAATCCCGGCATACGATACCTGGACCTCTTCGGGAAATAGGTACCCGCAAAGAAAGGCTTTTGATCCGGCAGCATAAATACGGTAAGAGGCCAGCCGCCGCTGCCGGTTAATTTAAGGCAGGCGGACATATAGATACTGTCCACATCGGGCCGTTCCTCCCTGTCCACCTTTACGGCAATAAAATAACGGTTCAGGTAATCGGCCACCTCCTGATCCTCAAAAGATTCATTTTCCATAATATGGCACCAATGACAGCAAGACATTACACCTGCTAGGAGTACCCAATAGAAAGAAATACCGGCTTATCCTCGGCTTTTGCTCTTGCAAAGGCTTCTTCACACCACGGATACCAGTCGACCGGGTTGTAAGCATGCTGCAGCAGATAAGGGGATTTCTCACGGATCAATCTATTGGGTACTCTGTCTTTAGCTATAGGCATATTACCACCTTCCTTCTTTTTACTATTTGACTAAATGCAGTTCTGTTTGCCGGCATCCTTCCGGCGACGGGCAAGCTTTATCAGATAATTTTTTCTATTTCATATTGCGAATTTATGATGAGCCATAATTGAGGGTTATAGATTGTAATATTCCAGATACCGATACCCTGCAATTCATATTTTACAGCCAGATCCAGTAAAGCATTTATACTCCTTGCATCAACAAACCATACAATGTGTTCTATTGAATTGTTGTTATTATTCGCCGTATATCTGAAAAATGGTGTTTGGGATTTCTCATCAAACTGTATGGATGCCCCTACGATTCGCGCTAAATCCACGGCCCTTTCCAGAGTAAGGGAATATACACTGGAAAGTCCGGCGGAAAAAGGAAGTTCCCAATCATAGCCAACGGTTACAAGGCCGATGATTTCTTTATCCGGAGATATAAATTGACTGACATAGTCCAAAAAAATATCGATATTATAAATTGATATTATTGGGGAAGGCGGATTAATATTAGTTGCCCATACATAGTTCATAAAAATGATATTATGTGCCACCTGATCCAGAATAGAATAATCTACTTTTTCAAAAATCACTTCACCATCAAAGCTCGTCAATGTTGTGTTAATTGTCGTAAAGACAAGATAGCCTTCCTCAGTTAACCGGTTTGCTATTTTAGTAAAATAACTCTCATAAAGCCTTAAATTCGTTATATTAATATATTCCAAAGATATATTTATTCCCAAATACCCCTTCGTTTTTAAAATGGAAAGTATATTTTCTATCTGCCTGTTTTGGAACTCTTCATTCAGCAATAGATCATAGGCTATTCCAATATTGGCCTCACCCCGAATCGTTAAAGTCGTTAACAGCATCAGCGGTATAACACCGTATTCCTTGGATAACTGAATAATTTCCGTATCATCATAATAGCTAACGATTTCACCTTCCTTTGCAGCCGTATAATTAAGAATGGAAAGATACGTCAGATATGGCAGTGTCATTTTAAGAGTCTCTCTATTGATAAAAGGGACCGAATTTCCATGTGTTGTTATTTTACCTTTTGTATTATATTTTACGATAATAGTATCACCCGGATAAATATATTCTCTTTCAGAAAGATAAGGATTATTCATATAAAGCTGCATTAATGTAACATTATAAAATTCGGCTATATCGATTAAGGTATCGCCCTCCTGAACCGTATGAATTATTTCAGGATACACGATAACCAAGGATTGCCCGATTACCAGGCCATCCCGGTCGTTTAATCCGTTATCTAAAATTAACCTTGCTGCGGATATTCCATAATAATCAGCTATTGACTGTATGGATTCCCCCTGTTGAACCACATGAATCAGCATAAGCCGCCTCAGAAATCTATTTACAATAATATATGTAAACGTTATAGTATATTTTCCTTCATAAATTCTTTCGATAAGATCATCGTTCCCACCGATGTCACACTGCCCGTCATAAATACTTCCATATCTTCCGATATCTCTATTTTAAGAATGCCGCCGGGCATATGCACATCCATGCGTGAATCTGTTAATCCAAGCCTGTATACCGCTCCTGCCGCCGCACAGCTGCTGCTGCCGGAAGCCAGCGTATATCCGGCTCCCCTCTCGTATATCTCTATCCGGATATTATTCCTGTCAAGAACCTTTACAATCTGCGTATTGATCCTGTTGGGGAAATATTCCGAGCATTCCGAATACCTGCCTATCCTGATGACTTTTTCCCTTGAGACTTCCTTCATTGGAATCACACAATGCGGATTCCCCACAGATACACAGGTGCAGTGATACGGTTTTGTACCGAAGGTTAACGGAACATCTATCAGCTCATCTTCTAATCCGACGGCGCCGACATCACTGCTCTTAAAGGACAGCTTCCCCATAGACACCGTCATAAGGCTCCCTTCCCTGTTCAGACAGGAAACCCGTACGACGCCGCCCAATGTATGAAGCTCCAGATTATCACCTTGTACATAACCGGCATCCTTTAAATACTTGGAGAAGATACGTACACCGTTGCCGCTTTTTTCAGCCTCGCTGCCGTCAGGATTAAAAATTCTCACACAGATCCTGCCGCCGCTCATGATCGGCCCGACCAGAATGCCGTCCGACCCCAGGCCGTAATTCCTGTCACATATCAGTGAAATTGCCTGCACATCCAGCTCCGCCATATTTTTCATACAATCATATACAAGGTAATCATTACCCAACCCATGATATTTTTCAAAGGTGAAATGTTCCATCTATGTACCTCCCTTTTTATATGCCTCATTCTATCATGGATTTATCTTTAAAAAATAGTTGTATGATGCTGTAAATATTGCGGAAAGTGCTTATTACATATTCGGACTTAAGCCATCCCAATCAGTTACAAATTCCTTCAACCCATTGCTTCCGTTGATGTAACATTCCTGCACCTCCTTTAGCATATTTTCATAAAAAGAAACTGCCGAATGCCTTCTGCTTTCCGCTATTTGGGCCGCCCGGTCCGTATAAAATTTGTCATACAGCTTCTCCAGTTTATACCGGTATTCCTGAAAAAAGGAAGGCTGCGTATCATTCTTCCCGTCCAGCACATGCCGGTTTTCATCAACAGTGTATAAAGGCTCCGACACCAGCGCCTTATATAATATTGTCCTGGCAATGCCCAGGGTTCCTGTTACATCCAATTTATCCGCATCATACAGTATTTTAGCTTCCATACTGTCCGGCGGATTGTCATTTCTATATCTGTGCGTCAGAATACATGCTTCCACATGGGACGCCGCTTCTTCGTCAAACCCGTTTTTCTTCAGGTAATGATAAGCCTTCTCACTTCCGACCCTGGCATGGCACAGTTTCGGATTCCGGAACTGTTCCTCTCTTCCGATATCATGCAGCAGACAAGAAATAATCAGCACATCCGTATTTACTTCCTCCTCATGCTTCGCGATATCCAGCGCCATGTACAGTACCCGGTAAATATGCTCTTTGTCATGTGCACTATCCTTCATACACTCCTGCATATAGTTTTCAATTTGTTTATATAATTTCTTCTTCATTCTAACTTTCCTCCTGTTTACAATGATCCGTCAGACGGAGCTGACCTATGAAACAACTTTATTTTATCACTGCGGATGACGAAAGCAACCCCATATTTCAGTATATTTTCGCCTTAACATTAGTGCTCTGTAACTCCTTAATCTTTGCTTTGTACGATAGGATGATTGTTCCAATGCAAGGCGGAGGAATGAGCTGTAGCGGTGGCTACAGCGATTGACGACAACACAGCAGTTGGACAATCAGACC
>JAEWSD010000129.1 GCA_023398615.1 Bacillota bacterium | reverse complement strand
TTCATGACAACCTTGGCATGAGTATACTGGATAAGAAAAAATGCCTGTTAATGCTGCGGACCGCCAGCTATATGCCGTCCCGAATATTGATCGGTGATGATGAAAGGGCCAGCAGCCTGTGTAAAAGTCTTCAATTAAATGAAAGACAGCATTAGCGCCATGTGTCGATCAGATTTGTGCTATACCGCTTATTTTCTCCAGATAGCCATCGCATTTGCTTTGACAAGCAAATCTTCAAGAGGAATCCCGATAGGACAAATATGCCGGCAGGAAAACGATTTGCCGCACCCCTCGAAATAATAATTTCGGTATTTTTTTAAAAGTTCACTTCGGTGCTCTCCATAGCTGCTTTGATCTAACAATTTACAGGCGGCAGCCATGAATACCGCACCGGCAAATTTTTCATCCGGGCAGAAGTTCGGACATACCTCCAGGCAACATCCGCACATCAGGCAGCGCGCCGATTGATACTGACTTTCACGTTCCCAGTAACTGATGTGTGCATCTTCCTCCAGCCATAGTTTCAACTGTTTCATATTCTCAAATAGGATGTTCCTGTCCACCTTCAGGTCCGCAACCACTGGGAATTTACTGAGCGGTTCCAAGGTGACCGTACTATTCCGGTCCATACATCCCGACAGAAACGATGAACAAGCCAGACGCGGAAGTCCCCCGATCCGCATGGCACAGGCTCCGCACTTTTTCTGCAGACAACTGCATTCCCAGACGATCCGGTCAGCAGAACTGCCGTTTACATCTGTTAACGTATCGCGGGAGTTAAGCACGTTCAGTGCATAGGCAACCGAATCCTCCGGTTCACCTTCATATAGGAATACTTGATAAAAAGAAGGACCGTCCGCATCTTTTTTTCTCTTAATTCTCAGATACACGTTCATGGTGTGCACCTTCTTTCCGGTATATCTTCAAGTCCCACCGAAATCCTGCCGCCGTCATACCGGGCGACAGTGGTTTTTCGAAACGCTTCGTCATTCCGTTTCGGATAATCGCTGCGATAATGGGCACCCCTGCTTTCTCTGCGGTTGTAAGCACTCATCAGGGTTGCCTTTCCAAGAAGGTATAGGCTTCCCATATTCAGGTTTTCATACAGTCCGCAGGTATCGTCATAGTTCCCTGCTACCTTCTCCGTAATTAACAGATCAAGCGCATCCAATCCGGACTGAAGAAGTGCTTCATCCCGTACGATCCCCAGACTGTTATTTAAAATACGATGCAGCTGCAGCCACAGGGAGGGAAGTGGGATATGTCTTGCACCTGACCGCAGGGCTTCGATTCTCTGCCATATGTCGTTCATGGCTTGCCCTCTGCAGATTTCAAATTCGAGAACGGAACACTCTGCCGACATTTCCTGAATTGCGGAACCTGCCGCTACAGCTCCTCCGTAAATAGCTCCCAACATGGAATTCCCGCCCAAACGGTTGGCTCCGTGGTATTGACAACAGCATTCTCCGGCTGCATACAAGTTTGGAAATACCGTTCGGTGCCATTCGTCCACCTGAATCCCACCCATGAAGTAATGAATGCCGGGAGTAACAGGGATTGGCTTCTTCCTCAGGTCGGTGTGCAGGTAAATCTTACAGTCCTCTGCCAGATCTCCCAGCTTCTTTTCCATAACGTCAGCAGGAAGTTCCGTCAGATCCAGGTAAACTTTTTCGGAACCATCCGGACTGCTGCAAATGTTCCGGATTTCCCGTGACACGATATCCCGCGGCATCAGGTTTCCCATCTCAGGATACTTTTCCTCCATGAAATAATATGGTTGTCCGGCCCGATAGATAAAAAGCCGGCCGCCTTCTCCCCGTGCCGCTTCACTGATAAGAAGATGCTTTCCGGAGAATTCGGCAGTGGTAGGATGATACTGGATAAACTCTCCGTTGGCCAGTGGAACGCCCAGCCGGAATAGCTCCGCCGTCACCGTTCCGGTGTTTTGCAGAGAGCCTGTGGTATTGCCGAACAGCCCGTTCATGCCTCCGGCGGCAAGGATGACGGCATCTCCCCGAAAGGAAAGCATCTCCTGCGTCCGGTTATGAAGCGCCACACATCCCACGCATTTATTTTCCCCGTTCATTATCAGGCTGACAAAGGCATGGTCACAGTGCCGCATAATAAGTCCCTGCGCCTCATATCTTCGCACCTCCTGTATGAGGGCCGTCATGACCTGTTTTCCCGTACTGCTCATGGCAAAAGCGGTCCGTTTTTTCTTTTGCCCTCCAAAATTGCGCAGGTCAATCTCTCCCTTGTCGTCCAGATTGAACAACACACCAAGAGCCGCCAAATGCCGTACGATTCCCGGAGCCGCTTCGACAAGTCCTGCCACCGCATTGGGATCGGCCAGCCAAGCACCGGCCTCCATCGTATCCCTGTAATGCTCTTCTGTGCTGTCGGATTCTCCTTTCGTATTCAGCGAAGCATTGATGCCGCCCTCAGCCATAACCGACTGGGCCCTTTCCGAGGGCATGGAAGAAAGCAAAACCACTTGATATTCTTTTTCTGCTGCCGTCAGCGCCGCGCTTAATCCTGCAAGCCCGGCACCGACAATGATAATTGTTTGATTCATAAAAACTGCCACCCGATATAATAAAAAAGTACTGCGCCGGTAAGAAACAGAAAGATAACAGATGCAATCAAAAACAAATCCCACCGCCTCTCACGGTATTTCAAGATACCCCATGATATCAGCAGAGGCCGGATATTAACAAATATATGTACGAAAAGGGAGAAAATAAGCAAAAGCTGTGTAATCAGCCTGACCGCCGTAAATTCCTTGAGACCAAAGGTACCGTCCACCATTTCACCGTATACTCCAAAATGAAAAAACAGTAAGATGAGTATGGCAACCCCGCTGAAACGTCTTGTCCAAAACTCCTTGTTTTGCCTTACATACCAGCGGCCCGATTCTTTGCCGCACCGCACGGCCTTTATGGTAAGAAAAAAACCTAAAACGGCGTGAATCAGAATCAGAACAAACCCGAGCCACGCCAGAGGTTTTCCCGCATTGGCCCCTACCCCAAGCAACATAAAACTCCCCAGTATTCCATGAACCAGAAAAATCAAAAGAATAATAACCGATAAAAAGGTATTGATTCTGCGCATGTTAATCTCTCCCTTTCAGTGTCCGGCGACGGTATCCGCCGTCAGCCGGTATCCGTAAACAGGGTGAACGGCTAAACCGGCAATACTTTGCCTTGATGCAGAATTTACCTGTGGATTGCCAAGAAACAGGAAGGCGGCGTCCTCTGTCACAAGGGCACGGATTTGACCGGCAAGAAGAATGCGCTCCCTGGGATCAAATTCGTTTTCCAGCCTGTGGACGGCAGACTCTACCTCTTCACTGCGGTAGTGTCCGTAATTTTGTTTCCCGTCCAGGGTGAAGAAATCCTTATAGAACTGTTGAGAATCCCCGTTTTCCGTCGTATTGACCGTGAACAGCAGCAGGTCAAATTTACCGTAGCGCGCACGGGATGTAAAAAAAACCTCACTGTAGGATATAACCGCCACGTTTATACCCACTTGCTCCAATCGCGCCTCCAGTTTTCGCGCCTGTTCCAAGAGCCCCGGTTCCTCCCTTGGAACGGCAAGACGAAGGGACAGCTCTGCACCATCCGTATCGCTATATCCTGCTTCCGCAAGAAGTGCTTGGGCTTGTTCGGGATCGTAAGGATTAAGTGCCAGGGCGATTGCCTTGCGTACCTTTTTAACTGATAAAGCGGGATGTTTTGTATTAAGCATCAGCAAATAGGAGGATAATCCATCGGTATGCTGTGTAAAACACCCCTGCTGCGCAAGGGTCTCCAGAGTTTCCGGCGAAATATTCATAACCGCATCCATTCCCCCTGACTTTATTGCGTTCACAAGTTTATCAGCATCCGCTTCATATCGGACAGCCGCGCTTTTTATCGTTGGTACGCCGCCGTGATATCCTTCAAAACGCTGCAAACGGATTTCCGTATTTCCGGTGAAACCGGCCGGGATAAAAGGGCCGGTACAAACAGGGAAATAGGAAAAATTTTTCCCCTCTGCCGCTTTCGTGTCCACAATGACAAAAGCCGGATTGGCAAGATAATTCATCAGGTTCGGACAGGGCTCCGGGGTGCGGATGGTCAGGGACAAACCGTCCGCCTGTATGGAAGCCGAGGGGATGAGCCTTGACGCCTCATCACTAAGCCGGATTGCCCGTTCTAAAGACTCCTTAACACTTTTCGCGGTCATTTCCGCGCCGTTGTGATATTTCACACTAGGCCGCAGAGTAATATTCCAGGTAAGGGAGTCAATATTTTCCCATGATTCTGCCAGCCAGGGCCGTATTTTCAATTCGTCGTCCGGCAGCACGAGTGTCTCGCCCACACCGTATGCAAGGGTGAATCGGCCATTGTCCGCATGAGCCGGATCAAGGTCGGAGGGAAACCCCTGATCACCAAGCACAAGCTCCGGCTCCGCCTGCTCTTCCCCGCCGGAAAGAGGCGTATTTGCCACGCTTACCGCTTTGGGCTTACTGCGTTTTGTAGCACCGGATATTGCATCCACGGAGGAAGTCCGTTGAATGACTGAACCGGAAAGCAGCAAAGCAAGTACCGTAGCAAACAGCAGGGTCAGTTTTCTTTTCACAGCAATACCTCCCGGCTTTCCGCGTATTTGTGTTTCCGCTTACCGGCCTTTACTTTTCTGTCACATGAGCTAAACCTTGCTTAAACAGCAATTCTATATGTTCATCATCTAATGAATAGTAAACGATTTTACCTTCCCGCCGGTATTTGATAAGTTCCGCCTGCCGAAGTACTTTCAAATGGTGTGAGATAGCAGGCTGATTCATATTCAGCAATGCCGCGATATCACAAACACACATTTCCGAAAGCATAATCGCGTTGACAATTTTAAGGCGCGTAGGATCATCGAGTGCCTTAAAGAGCTCCGCAATTCTTAGAAGATAATGATCATTGGTCATCTCGCCCCTCACTTTGTTTAAGATATCTTCATGGATAACTGTGCAGCTGCAAAGTGCATCGGCTTCCGTATGGTTGGTCATAAAACCGTCCTCCTTATATTGATATATAAGCAATCGTTTATATATAAACTAGCATATGGCTTTTCAATTGTCAATAGCGCTTTTCCATACCGTCTTTCATTCTGCCTAGCAGCAATATGCGTTCTCCATTGGCTCTCCGGGCTTTGAAAAAGAATTATCCGTAATCAGAATTCCCATTATAATATCCTTTTACATTATAAATTACCCTTTGCATCTAACTGATATAACTGCGTAAGAAACTTGCCCATCCAGATATTGTCCTGGGCTATATATTCCGGATGGTTCAGCACCTCGTCCGGTGTCTGCACATACGGCCCCGCTACCATCTCATCCCGGCAGTTGTCAACCAGTCCCCGAATAATCTCCGGAGTATTTTCCAGGTGGAACTGAAAACCAAATACCCTTTTGCGGTAAATGAATGCCTGATTCCGGCAGGCTTCACTATGGGCAATCCACTCCGCCCCTTCCGGCGGGATCTGAAAGGTATCCCCATGCCACTGAAATACGGTCGGATTTGGAGGGAAAAAGGAAAAGAGCGGATTTTTCCTGACCTCCTCATGCAATTGAACCGGCAGCCAGCCAATTTCTTTTATTGGATTCTTTGTCACCTTACCGCCTGCCACATCTGCTAAGAGCTGTGCTCCCAGACACAGTCCCAGGATTATTTTCCCTGCGGCAATCGATTCCTTAAGGAATATTTTCTCCTTCACCAGCCACGGATAGATATCCTCTTCATAAATGTTCATGGGCCCTCCCATGACGACAAGCCAGTCAAACTCCTCCTGTTTGGGAAAAGTCTGTTCTTCATATAATTTTGTACAGGTAACGGAAAAACCGTTATTTTCCGCCCATACAAGAATACTTCCCGGGTTCTCAAACGGGACATGCTGTAAATAATGAAGTCTCATTCGTATCATCCTTCCTTCTTCGGCTGCTTATAGCCGATCGTTACAACAAAAAGCTTCGCTTGCGAAACTCTCGCGCTGCCGCGTAGCCGCTTGCGCTAACTTCAAAAAATCCGGCAAAGCTGACGGCTTTGTCGGATTAATGCGTTCTCTTCGTTACTCTTAATATCAGTGTAATCATACTATAATTGTACGGCAGTGTAAAGTAGTATTTAATTTCGTTTATCAAAAAAGCCTATGTCACCAAACATCAATTCAAATGCATATTTTGCTCCTCCGGTTAATGTCGGATCGTTTTTTGTCAGACGCTCGGTCATCAATGTCCCTACACGTTTTGCTTTTTCAATTTCCGTATATTTGGCGACTTCAACCTGAAGCGCTTCCACAAACTCTTCTATTTCCGGAACCTCATCTGCTATCAGGATCACATTTGGATCCAACAGCTCTAACATTTGTGCTAATGGGTAGCCAATATAACTAATTACTTCATTATAAATCTGTTTACATAATTGATCTCCCATACCATACCCTGCAATAACATCCCGAATATTTACCTTTTCCTTTTGCGCTATATAGGAATCCGGATATTCTTTTATCAGTTCATTTGTCCGCCGTAATAAAGCAGGCACTGTAATTAAGTCATTTAATGTCTTCTCACTGTCAGGATTTGCTCTCAAATTTTTTAATTGACCGCATAACCCATTCGCGCCGTAAATCAACTCATTATTTATTATAACGGTTCCTTCCAGATCATAACTCAACTGGATATTAATCATCATAATATAATCATCATCCCAATGTTTCAATTGCTTAAATCTATCCCACACTTCATATGTCGATATGTTAATTGCACGATTGACGTAAACTTCGAACCCTGTTCTGCCATGTACTATCTTTCCGATAGGACAATATTCCTGTCTATACTCGTCCCAGATTTTATAGTCGGAATCAATTAACCGATACATATGTTCAACACCTATGACGATACATAATATTTTCCCGATATCAATAATGTTTTTCATTTTATTAATATGCTCATCAATAAGATCAACCGCCTCAGTTATATAATCGTCCTTCTCAAAAAAAATCTTTTCAACATATAACAATTTAATATGTGCGTTAAATAACGCAATTTTTATATACACTGCCGTCAGTCTCACAATAACAGTGTACAAATCCTCCACCAGGGCAAACGTCTTTACACCTCTTCCGCTTCCGCCATCTGCCATTCCATACTCTTTAATAATACCCTGCGCTAAAAGCTCCTGTATTATAATTGTTACCGTAGCCGGCTGTAATCCGGTTTTCTCTGATAATTGTTTTCTGGATATCGTCCCTGCCTTTTGTATCAATTGTAAAATAAGATTTCTATTATCCTGAAGAATTGTAGAAGAATTCTTCCCGCTTTTTTTCATTTTATTTATGGCTGAGAATCTCGGATCGTATGTTTGAACTTTTGACACAGCTTCTTCCTTTCCTTCCCTTACAACTATTTTATTTTCTATTATAGCATTAATATCCAAATATTGAAATCCTATTTTAATTGATTTAATATAATTTCATATAAATACTTTTTATCTCACAAATCAAAGGAAACATCCAGCGTTTTATTCATTTCTTTTACACCGGTTGCTGAAATAAGCAAAATATTAGAAGCCGGTTTCAATTCACCTGTTCGAATAAATAATTTTGCTTCTTTAGATACTTCAATAAACTCTTGCATAGACATTTCCGAAGATTTTTGATTTATAAGCATTTTTTGAAGTTCATCGTAGTATTCGGAATTGTATTGCTTCATAAAATCAAAAACCATATACTCTTCAACTATTATTTCATTCAGAACCGCTTTCAATGTCTGCATAAAGGAAGGGATTCCTGCGACCAGAGAGACATCCACTACTGTTGAGCCTTTGGGAATCGGGAATCCCGCATCACATATTACAAATTTATCCTGGTGACGTAGTTTTGTTATTTCATACTCCAAATCAGCATTTAAAATTCCTGTTTTTTTCATATTAACACCCGTGCCTTTCAATTTTTTGACGACCTATTCAAAAAATTGAACAGGCCTGAATGTTTCAGTTTCAAACTTATTATAAAAAGGACTGTCAGTACGAAGATTAATATACCGCAGCTTGTTGTTAATGCGTGAATCCCCCATATATTTATAACATAACCGCCAATTAATGAACCAACAATGCTGACAATTGTCATATTCATTGCGTTACATGCCTGTGCCGTATTCCGTACCTCTTCAGGTACAATTTCATAAATATAACTGGGACCCAGGCTATAAAAAATCCCTCCTGCCGCACCGGACAAAACCATAATGGCAAGAATTCCATATATATTTGCTGCATATTGATATAGCAAGTGCTCCAAACCAAATAAAATCCCCGGTACAATCATTATGTATCTGATCGGAATCTTTTTGACGCAGCGGCTTCCGAAATACATCGTACTGATTTCTATCAGAGCACGAATGCCTGTAACCAATCCCACCTGCCCGGTCTGACAATTTGCCTCCAGCAATATGTATGGCATAAAGATCAAAGTGACTGCCAAATATATATTTAATCCAAATGCATAAATAATATATGCTAAAAATGTATGGTTCTTAAATAATGCTCTGAAATAATTATTATTTTTACCGGTGTCCCGTGACACCTCTTCATTCTTCCCCTCTTTTTGAGGACTTATCATAAGCAATAAAGCAATAAGCGGAATAATCAAGTAGAATGCAATACTCACATCATAATAGACTCCGATAAGGAACCCCAGTGCTATAGAAATAAGTGAGTAACCTACCGACCCCCACATTCGAACGCTGCCATAACTAATCCCTTTTGGTGACAACTCACTGATGCACCAGCTATCAAGCATTGAATTTGATGCCTGTTTAAACAGAAATATAAGCGGAATATAAATATAAAACACTGCGCCGCCACTATCCGCAAAGCTTCCGACAACAGGAAGAATTCCATACATTACGGAGGTTATGGCAACACTGACAAAAAATGTTTTGCGTGCAGTATGCAACCGATCGCTTATTATCCCCCAGACCGGTACCGCTATGAGCCCGACAACAGACGAGACTGACACAATCAGTCCTATTTCTGAGCTGTCCAAACCAGCCTCCTGGAGAAAAACTGTCTGATAAGATGTAATTGAAAAAATAGCAAAAAATAATGCCTCAACTAAAGAAAATTTTATATATTCCATTCGTAAATCATGCCGCATATTCCGTTTCCTCTGCTATAATACAAGAAATGGGAACCAAAACAAAATATCTTTTATTTCATTCCCATTTCTTATATTGCTCCTACATTAAGGTCCCCCCGGTGCAATCAACAATAGAGCCAATCATTTGCCTGAATAAAGGTGATGAGAGAACAGCTGCAACATTTCCAATGTCCTCAGGTATTGCAAATTCTTTTGTCGGAAGCAATGTCCTTACCCGTTCCGTACGCTCATCACCATCGACATGATTTCTTTCCGTTTTGACATAACCGGGTACAATCCCATTTACATATATTCCGTATGGAATGAATTCCTTTGCCATTCCTCTGGTTAATGCCAGCAATGCTCCTTTATTTGCCACATATGCCAGATTATTCACACTGCTGGAAAGGATAGCCGATTTCGATAAAATATTAATAATGCGGCCCCCTTTCTTGTGGTCCAGGCAATGCCTTACAAATACCTTACTCATATAAAAAGCGGGGTCTAACAGCCCTTCTTTGGCTATTTGCCATTCCTTGGATGTTATATCATGAAATGGAGTCGGATGGTAACCTCCGGCCGCATTATTAATTAAAATGTCAATCTTTCCAAACTTTGCAGCCGCCTGATGAAGCAAATAATCAGCCTCAGACTCTTTTGACACATCTGCCTTTATTGCAATGGCCTGTACATTCTTTTTGGTCAAATCACCCGCAAATCTATTTGCACTCTCGTCATCAGACCTGTAATTAACTACTACATTGCAGCCTTCTCTTGCAAAAACAGAACTGATTCCCGCACCGATTCCTTTTGCACCGCCTGTTACAATTACCGTCTTACCGCCTAATTTTAAATCCATCCTTATCCCCATCTATAAATATGTATCAATCGCCTTATCAATCATCTTCATTTCTTCATCCGATAAATTCCACTCAAAGCCTTTGCAATTTTCAATAGCTTCCTCCGCATTTCTGACACCGCAAAGAGAAGTATTTACAAAATCTTTTTGTGAATTCCAGTGAACAGCCACCTGGGCAACCGTAGCATTTCTCTCTGCCGCAACTATGTCCAGCACCTTTAATAACTGCATCACTTTAGAAAATTTAGGTTCTTTAAAGAAATCGTAAAATACGAAACGCATATCATCCGGTGCTAAATTAGGCAATTCCCTGATAGCGCCCGTTAAAATTCCGGCTCCTAATGAACCGTATGTCATATTTGCCATTCCATTTGCACTGGTCCATTTCATTAACTCTTCCTGGGATCTGTTCACCATAGAATAGGGAGGTTGAATGGCAACAACATCTCCGAATTTTCTTACCTCTGTGATTTGCTCTTTGTCAAAATTAGAAACTCCGATGTAACGGATTTTTCCGGCTTTTTTAAGGCTGTTAAGGGCATACATGGTTTCCGAAAACGGTGTGTTATAATTGATATCCGGCCAGTGGATAATCATTAAATCAATGTAATCTGTCTGCAGATTTTTCAGCGACTCATCGCAAAGGCGTAAAACGGTCTCTTTTCTGCAATCCTTTACAAATCCCTCCTTCTTATCATTATATACGCCGGTTTTCGTAGTAATATAAACGTTATCTCTGCGTCCTTTGATAGCTTCACCGACAATTCTTTCCGATTCACCAAAATTATAACCCGGTGCGGTATCAATACTGTTAACGCCGCAATCCAGCATTGTGCGGATTGCTTTAATAGAGTCCTGCTTATTTACGTCACCCCAGTTCGCTCCGCCAATTGCCCAGGTGCCTACTGTTAAGGCCGATACGTTCATATCCGTATTACCAAATTGTTTATATTTCATTTTCTTGCTCCTTCCTAACGATAGCCCAATTTTTTAAGAAATATCCGATACTTTTCCTCATACTTTTTATGCACTTCCAAATCAGGAATAAACGTATCTTTAATTCGAACCATATGTTTCACTGCTTCCTGCAAATCAGGATAAATTCCTATCTTTACCGCAGCCAATATTGCCCCTCCAAGGGAAGATATTTGAATATTATTCATTCTTTCAATTCGCTTTCCTGATATATCTGCCCGTAATTGCATCCACTCATCAGAATTTGCCACTCCGCCTCCAATCCTTACACTAATTACGGAACTGCCTTTGCAGTTTTCACAATCTTCAATCAGCCTTCTGTTTTCGAAGGTCAGCGCTTCAATGATAGCTTTAAAAATATCGGCTTTGGATGTGGTAACTCCAATTCCCTCGATCCGCCCACGATTGTTGTCTAGTGTCGGATAAACCATTACGGAGCCCTTGCCGTCGAACTCAACGCTTTCCCAGAACTTGTTATAATCTGTCTGGCTTGGCCCATCGTTGATTTCCCTCATAAACCATTCCAGGGTCGCTCCTGCGGTAGGAATTGCTCCAAGGCAAACAGAAGTATTATCAAGCGGTCCATTATATGATCTCATTGGATATTCCGGCTTCTCCTTTGCCAAATTTACAATTCCATGTGCCAGATATCCCACATGATCAAATGTTCCCGTAATGTCACCGATAAAATCCACATTTTCGTCGATAAGCCCCATTCCAATCAGACCCACGTCACAATCATGGGCACCTGCAATTACCGGAATATCCTTCTCGAAAACCACATCTCCATACGCTCGCACATAACCAACAATCTCATCCGAAGAAACAATATCGGTTCCCAGGGATTCCTCCGTAATTCCCAACACATCCAAAAAACGTTTTGACCATGTCAGACTGTTTAGTTCACACAATTGCTTTCTGGACGCCATTGTATAATCACTTACTGCGTTTATTCCCAATTTTCGAAATACGAACTGCTGCTGTGAGTAATAATTTGTAATTAGATCAGCTATCTCCGGCATATTATTTTTAACCCAGAGAATTTTTGCCCCAACTTTATAAGCCATATAGGAATCACCGATAAGCTCAATTTGTTCGTCCTCAGGAATCCGGCTGTTAATATAATCCGCCTCCTCCTGTCCTCGCGGATCGGTACAAAGAATGCAATCATTCAAAGCATCTCCGTCTTTATTAACCGGAATAAGATTATCTCCAAAAAAGGAAAATGAAATTGCTTTTGCCTCATCCTCTTCCGTGAATTGTTCCTTTACGTTTCTCATACAATCCACAGAATAATTCCATAAATTATCCGTTGATATCTCCGCATACCCGCATCCCTTTGAGTCTATCCGGTATTTTTTCGAAGAAGAATATGCAATATCGCCGTTTGCCGCATCTATCCCATTGACACGAACGTTGGAGGTTCCATAGTCTACAACCAGAATAATAGTTCTCTTCATATTTATCACCTTATTTATTCACCACATTGATCCATTCACCGGTTTTAAAATAATGCTCCAGCGCTCCAAGCATAATGTCCATTGTCATCTCAAAAATGTCCGCGCAATGTCCCGCCAGATGATTTGTTATCGTAACATTGTCCAATGAAAGCAGCGGATTATCCTCTGACAGCGGCTCCTGATGGAAGACATCAAGCCCTGCCCCCGCAATTTTATGATTGATAAGGGCATCCATTAAACCCGCTTCATCCACAAGTCCTGCCCTTGCCGTATTAATAAAATAGCAGCCCGGTTTCATCAATCCAAATTGTTCCGCTCCAATTAATCCTTTTGTTTCATCCGTTAACCTATAGTGAACAGAAATAACATCCGCCTCTTTGCAAAGTTCATTCAGTTCTGCCGGAACATATCCCATACTTTTAATTTTTTTATCAGACATATACGGATCATAAATCATTACATTTGCTTCAAAAGCCTTCATAATTTTTGCTACTCTGGAACCCACTGCGCCGCATCCGACCAGGCCGATATTTTTACCCTTTAAATTTACGGAATAATTTGCATTAGCAAAGGCAGAATCAAAATTCTTACTCTGCATTCTCTGATGTGAACGGGCAATATTCTTCATTTCGGAAATTATTAATCCGACCGTGAATTCAGATACCGGGACGGCAAGTCTTCCCGGTGCATTAACAATCTTTATACCCTTTTTAGTGGCATTTGGAACATTGATATTTTCCACGCCGCTGCGCATGATGCATACTGCCTCCAGCTTTTCTCCGGAATTCACCGCCTTCGTGCTGACGGCACTGATGTGGGATATTACAACATTTGCATCCTTGATTTCCCGAAGCAGCTCCGCTTCTTCGTTAATCACATCCGGTCCGTTTTTCTCCATTTTCAAAAACATTTTTGCAAATCCGTCTCCATCTTCAATATCTTTTTGAACATGAATATAGTTTACTTCCGCTCCGTATTTTTCTGCTAAAACATCAAATTTATGCATGGAGTCCGTGCCGCGAACCGTGAAGTCCTCCATCACTACTATCTTTTTTCCCATTTTTTCTCGTCTCCTTAATCTTCAAATGTACATGCTGCTTTAATAAAATCCGTGTCCCCCATCTTTTTCATTACCGGAATAATCTCCTCGAGTTTGGTAAAACGATGGGTAATCAGTTTATCAAACGGAAGCTCCTTATATCTCTGTAAGAATTTAAATGCCCGGTCAAAGCAGGACGGCGTATTTGCAACTACACTTGTAATGTGAGCATTCTTTTCAAATACGACTGCCGGGATATTAATTTCTGATACAATCCCTGCTCCAAAGTCCATTGCATTTCCGATTTCAACATAATGGCCCAGTTTTCTTACCATCTTCAGAGATTCAATACAGGAGGAAGGATGATTTGCACAATTAATTACAATATTAGCTCCGCCATGTGTGAGTTCTATTATCCTGGCAACTCTTTCATCCGCCGTCATTTTCGATGTGTTAAGAGCAATATCGACCTTTGCGATATTTTTCGCATATTCCAGCTTTTTATCGACAAAGTCCGTGATAATAACCTGCTGCGCTCCCATCTGCTTAAGAATCATTGCCGTCATAATACCGATGGCACCGGCACCGACAACAAGGCAGCGAGAAGTAATGCTCAAACCTTCATCCAGTCCTCCGATGCTTGTCATGGTCTGCTCCACAGCCCTCATGGCTACCGCACAGGGGTCCAGTAAAGCTGCGATTTCACCCGGTATATCATCCGGTATTTTCCATACGTATGTGCCCGGGAAGATATAACAATACTCCGCAAATCCGCCTTTAAAGTACGGCCATTTTTCAGGATCATGATTCAGCATTTTATCATCCATATTTAAGAACACACCGCCATAAATAAAATCATTATCACAGACGCCGCAGATACCGTCGCCATAGGTCAGGCATGAATCGCATTTTCCACAGGTAATGTGAGGATAAACCACAATACGATCCCCTACTTTCAAATCACCTCCATAGACATGCAGCGTTTCGTTCGCCTTATTTCCCATTGAGATAATTCTGCCCATAAATTCATGGCCTTCCACACCTGCCGGATGAGGCTCCTTCACTTTCACTAAATGTTGATCACTTCCACATATACAGAATGTCTCGATTTTAATTACCAGGCCGTCTTCCTTTGCTTCCGGAACCGGATATTCTTTCACTTCCATCGAATAATATCCCGTATTTACCGCTAATTTACCTGTTTTCTCAGTCATTTTTATACCCATTGCATAACATATCTGCATGCAGATATGTTATGGCCACAAATAAAAAGGTTGAAAGAATCCGTATGTGGCATTCCTTTCTCCTATTATATTTTCTTTCAACCTTTCAAACATGCCGCTGCGCGGCACAAACAATAAGACGAAGAAGTACAAAATGAAATTCCTCTAATTTCATTTTGGAGTTCTTTCAGGTGTGAAGATGCCTTTCCTTCACACTTACCTCCGTTCAGAATTTTAGTGCCCTTTTTTCGCACGATATTTTAATACGGTAACCAATGTTACCGCTACCAGCATAATAAGACCTTGTACCAGATATTGCTGCCAGGTTTTTGCACCGATTAACGTCATTCCATTATTTATGATGTTCACCAGCAATGCGCCGACAATTGTTCCATATACGTTAAATACGCCTATTCGGTAGAAGGTTGCACCAAGCATTAACATTGTCAATAAATTTACTAAAGTTGTTTCTCCCAAATACGGAGATGCCGCATTCAGTTGTGATGCATTAATCATGCCTGCCAATCCGCACAAAACAGCACTGATGATAAATGCTTTCATCTTTTCTTTTCGGGCATCAATTCCGATATATTTGCACGAATGACTATTGGAACCTACGGCATACAATTTTCGGCCATTGGTCATTGCTTCCGTGTAAATCAGAATAATAACCGCGACGATTATTAAAATAACGACAGATATGGGTATGATTTTCCCAAGCCGTTTCTGCCCGATCAATACAAAAATGGACCCCCAGGAAGAAGAAAATACACGGCTGCTTCCGGTTATCATTTTATTAAATCCATCAAGAATAAAGGAAACACCCATAGTGGCAATAAATCCCGGAATCCCCATCTTTGTATGTAACATTCCGTTAACGGCACCTACCAGCGCACAAAATACTAACCCAATTGCCATAGCTAAAAAATAATTCATACCTGATTTTGCAAGGACTGCAAGAATGCATGCACCGGCTGCTAATTCCGAACCACAGGCAAAATCAATTTCGCCCGTAATCATAACTAAAGAAAGACCTAAACTCGCAATACACAACACTACGGTTGATCCGACAATATTCATTATATTTCCCACTCCGATAAAGGCAGGCTGTAATATTGTAAAGGTCACTACAACAGCTATCGTAAAAAACAGTAATGCATACTTTGTAAAATTAAAACTTTTTATTGCTGCTTTGGCTTTTTCCATTTTTGCTCCTCCTATCCCATCTTCACAGAAGGAAGACCTTCTTTTCTTGTCATTGCAATATAGCCGACTGCAATCAGTAAGATAACGCCATTTACTATATTCTGTATATAATCAGGATAGGAACAGAATGTGATACCGTTACTGATAATTGCCGTTAATAATGCCGCAACTACCGTCCCTTGAATATTAAATCGACCCGGTCTTAAAAAGGTGGCGCCCAACATTGCCGATGCCATCGAATCCATCATAATACCGCTTCCCAATGTATTCATTACATTATAGGTTTTGGAAGAAGCCATAATACCGGCAAAACCGCATACCACGGAGCAAATTATAAATGCTGTGATCTTGATTTTCTTTACATTGATACCAACTTGCTTACAGCAATTCTGGTTAGCTCCAACGGCCTGAATGTTTGAGCCTAATTGTGTTTTATCCATTAAGAACCAGAGCAGCAGAGCTATCATTACAAATACAATTACCATAACCGGAATCGGACCGATATATCCTTGTCCCAACCATTTAAAAACAGGCGGCCAATTACTGTAAAACATTGTTTTACCCTCTGTTAATATATTTACAAAGCCATCATTAATTTTTGAGATTGCTAACGTTGCAATAAAGGCCGGAACACCTAAAATAACACCAAACCAGGAATCAATAACGCCAATTAATCCAACGACCAGCATCGCAATTAATAGCCCTATTATATAGACAGAAACATTTCCTTTTCCAAGAACCCACCCAAGAATAGCTGCTGTCAGGGTTGCTTCCGCACCAATACCAAAGTTCATTTCCCCGACCGTCATAACAATGCTGGCTCCCATTCCCATAGTACCAACTAATGCGGCCGTAGATACGATATCCAGGAGATTGTTTACTTGCAGAAAACCCGGACGTATGATGCCGAATATTACAATCAGCAGTAAATCCGCTATTAACAGAAAGTACTTTGTAATGACTTCACCTGATTTTCCTTTCTTCCGAACATTTATTTCCTTTTTATCTGCCATTACCGACACCTCCCAGTGCATATCCTAAGATTACCTCTTTGTCAAAGCTATCTCTCTTTAATTCCTGCACAACATCTCCATTATAGAAGATATACATTCTGTCGCAGACCTTCATCAGTTCCTCCAGCTCCGAAGAGATAAAAATAACACTTTTATTCAGATTATCTGCCAGATTTCGAATTTTTAAATAAATTTCACTTTTTGCACCAAGATCCAAACCGGCAGTAGGCTCATCTACCGTAAGTAATTTTAAATTTTCCACCTCTACGGAACGCCCAATGATGATTTTCTGCATATTACCGCCGGACAGTTCGGAAATCAGCTGATTTTTGCTCGTATACTTCGTACCATTCTTTTTCAGTACTTCTTCTGTAAATTGTCTGCTTTGCTTATTCTTAATCAGCTTAAATCTAGTTGCAAATTTCCTGATAAACAAAGTACATACATTTTCTACAAGATTCAAAGATGGGAATATACCGTTAATACGCAATTCCGGTGTGAGAATCATGCCCTTTTGTATCATTTTATAGCTGTCACCGCTTGTTATTAACTCATTATCAAATGTGAACTCTTTCTTATTACACATTCGGATTCCTGAAATCGCTTCCATAGTCTCGGTTCGTCCGGAACCGACTAATCCATAGAAGCCAACAACTTCACCTTTGCAAACATAAAAGCTTACATTATGTTTCTTTCCATCATAGGTTAATTCTTTTATTTCTAATATTTTATTTTTTTCAAGTCCTTCGTAATTCTTCCGTGGAACTTCGACCGTTTTTATCTTATCACTGCGAATCATTGCGCGAACACATGCATCCTGTGTAATTTCCGGGATATTTGCCGTCATTGTTTTCTTCCCGTCTGCCATCACGGTTACCTTGTCGGCAATTGTAAAGATTTCCTCTAATTTGTGAGTAATATATATCACGGAAATGTCCATATCTTTTGATAATTTTTTTACAAATTTTAGAAACGGTTCTATTTCTCCTTCCCCTAAAGACGCCGTAGGCTCATCCAGAATCAGGAGCTTTGGAGATGTTGAACCCGCTCTCATGATTTCCACCAGCTGCTGAGCACCTGCACCCAGACTTTCGACAGGAACATCCAGAGGCACGTCAACTCCAAGACGCTCTCTTATTTTTTCCGCACGCTTCATGATTGCCTTCTGGTCAACTAAAATACCTTTTTTTATTTCGCTGCCAAGGCTTATATTCTGGGCGGCTGTCATATACCCAATTAAATTTCTTTCCTGGTAAACCATATTGATTCCCGCTTTCATAGAATCCGCAGGCCCCTTGAAGTCCACCTTTTCCCCGTTAATTTCAATATGTCCTTCATCAATACTGTAAGCACCTGTCAGCATTTTGCATAACGTACTTTTTCCCGCTCCATTTTCTCCGATAAGTGCATGTATTTCATTTTTATTAACATCGAAGTCAACACTGTTAACGGCCGTAATTCCTGTGAATCTCTTTGTAACTCCTCTGACACTTAAAAGCGGAACACCGTTTGACACATCTATCACCTCGTTTTATTTGAGAATCCTTTATCTAAGAGATGGGGATATCCTGGTGTTCTGACATCCCCATCATTTTCTTATTATCACCGATTTGTCATATTACCACTATTCACTGACGGTATAGGTACCTTCCCAGTTATACCAGGCATCCGCAGTATCATCATAGTAATCGAAAATACTGTTGATGTTTGCTCCGACCTCCGGAACATTATCCTGTGAAATAACCAGGCCTTCCGAATATAATACTTCGCCCGCTTTGGTTAAAATACAGTTCTCATCTCCGGGATTTAATCCTTTTACCTGAATTTGATCAATTGCTTCGAATACTTTATGTGTGAACATCTCAAACGGCTGTGCATAACTGTACTTGAAATAGCTTCCGTTCCGGATATAACTCCATGCATCGGAACCGCCGTCAATACCGGCAACAAAGAAAGCCGGGTTTACAAGATCCTTATTTTGTTCCGCAGCTTCTGCTATAGGCATTCCAAGGAAGTCACAGGATGCAATCACACCCGTCATCTCTGTTCCGTATTTTTGGAACCATGCTTTTGCCGCATCTGAACAGTAGGTTGCAGGATCGGATCCGCCTGCGGCCGAATCAGCGGTATCTAATACTTCCAGATTGGAATAGATGTCACAAATTGCCTGAATCGGTAAAATTCTTTCACTATGTACCTGAATAGAAGCTGCTGTTGCAAATCCAAATTTGCCCTTCCAGCCGACATCATTTCCGATTTTATAGATCAAATTCATTGCTGCCGAACCATTTGGCATAGTAGAATTCATAATAACGCCATCTACAACCTGATTATCATTACTGTACACCCCAATACCCTTGTTTCTCGCATCCTGAATTAAATCGACCTTTGCTTCCATTGATTCGGTGGAGCCAAGAATAATAGCATCTACACCCTGATTTACAACATTTTTAAATAAATCTGCCCACTCGGAATCCGACTGATATACGATATCCTGGAATTCCCAGCCTCTGTTTTCAGATTCAAGCTGGCATTGTAATATAGATCTTTTCTGAGATTCCACTTCCGGCTTCGGATGAATACATGCAATTGTCAATTTTCCGTCACTTTTTATCACAGGTCTGGTAAAATTATCAAATGCTTCACTTGAAGTGTTTCCATTACTTGTTTGCGTTTCATTTTTTTCCGCTTCATTTGTCTCAGCTTCATTTGTTCCTGTTTCATTTGTCCCCGCTTCATTTGTTTCAGTTTCATTCACTGAATTGACGGCGTCCGAAGATGTTCCGCCGCCACATCCGGCTAACAGAGAAACTGCCATTGCTGTACACAACACCATACCAATAACTTTCTTTTTCATAAATACCTCCCATTTCATTTCTTGTAATCCTGTTTTGATTTCTGCGCCATATTAACAAGACAACGGCTTTGTACCAAATACTTCTATGTGCTTACTAACAATCTCTTCCGCTGCATTTTGACCTGCCATAATGATATCTGTCATCATCAATTTATCTTTTTCTCCAACTAACTTTCTGACAGCATCCGAAGCCGCAAGCGTCATAGCGGTAAAGAAGTTAATCTTGTTAATACCATGTGCCACTAAATTCTTATAGTCTTGCTCTGTAAGCCCGGAACCTCCGTGCAATACAATCGGAATCGGCAGTGCATCTCTGATCTCCTGAAGTCTCTTCAAATCTAATTTAGGAGTACCCTTATACACACCATGAACCGTTCCAATTGCAACTGCTAAGCAATCAACACTCGTATCTCTATAGAAGCTTATTGCCTCCTCCACCGTAGTATAAGCACTTTCATCCGCCACATTCCCGTCCAGCATATTTCCTTCGTGCCCCGCCACATGTCCGATTTCCGCTTCAACGGTTACACCGCAGGCATGGCCAAGTTCAACTACTTTCCTGGTAATTGCCACATTTTCTTCATATGGAAGAGACGAACCGTCAAACATAACTGACGTACAGCCAAAGTGTATCGCTTTTACGACCGATTCAAATGTCGGACCATGATCTAAATGCAGCGCAACCGGAACAGAACTTCTTATGCACCGGTCTACTACATAACTCATAAATAAATCTGCATCCGGCGCATCAAGAACCGGCGGAACAATCATTAAGATTACCGGCACCCCCTTTTTTTCTGCTGCGTTCAAAATCGATTCGGTAAACACTCGATCCATAGTGTCAAAAGCACCTACTGCATACTTTCCGGCAATGGATTCTTTTAACACAGTACTCATTGTTACTAAAGACATATCTGTTTTTCCTCCTTAATTTAATTTAATTAATTTAATTTATCTGTATTTATTTTAATTCTTAACATGATTCTTGTCAATACAAATAAATTTACCAAAACAATTTTTGTCTATTTTGTACATTTTTATTTATGAATTTCAAAATACATATTAAAAAATTGGACATTATGTATAACAAGATATTATTTATGAATATGCATAGGCTTCCGACCTAACAGAGAGGCAAAATAAAGCCATAAGAAAGAGTTTCGCCCGCGAAACTCTCGCGCCGAGCGCACACCCATAGCGGAGCGCTTTTTATCGTATAGGACGAACTTTCCTTTACGATAAAAAAGCATCACCATTTTCAGAAATATGAATGGTGATGCTTCAATTAACCATTATTCACTAAAGTCCAATACCTGAATATTCCAGATCTCATCTCCAGGTTATCAGGGGTGTAATTTCCTTCCGCGGCCTTGGATCAGGGCTTTCACCGGCATACCCCAGTGCAACAGCCGCAACCAGTTGTTCCCTTGTTCCAAGCCATTTCAGCAGCTCTTTATATGCAAAATCTATGTCACATATCCACAAGCTTCCCAGGCCCAAATCACATGCAGCCAACAGCATATTCTCTATGGCGGCGCCAATGGATTGAATATTCGACAGGTGGTAAAAATTTTCCTCCATGCTGCTGTAACGGAAAAAGGCCTCTTCCAGCGGGTTCAATATAAATATGGTAACGGGTGCCTGCTGCATAATTTGTGCCGTAAACTCCGCTCCCGAAAGATATTTTTTGTAATTTGGCAGCAGTCCGTCTCCCTGCCTCTCTCTTTCAATACCCTTTTTCATTGCTCGCACCATATCTCGCTTTTCATTTTGAACAGCAACGAACCTCCACGGCTGCCTGTTTTTTGCGGACGGAGCCATAGTGCCGGCCTGAAGTATCTTTTCGATTACCTCCCCGGGAACAGGGATGTCAAGAAATTTGCGTATACTTCTTCTGTTTGCAATCGTCTCTATTACATGCATTTTTGTCACTCCCATAAATTTATTGCATTATATAAGCAATGTTATTATACAGCATTTTCCTCAGCTAAACAATCAACTTCATTACAGGGATAGTGAAAAGTAAGAGAGAAACGATAGTCAACGGAGAATAATGTCTTATAAAACATATTGACAAAGCATACTGTATCTTCTATAATATGAATGAATTATAAAATATTCATTCATTGGTATTGAACACAATTTGGAGGTTGCTTGTGGAAGATAAAAAGGCTTTGATTTACGACTGTGCGAAAGAATTATTTTGCGTAAAAGGATATAAAGAGACCAACATCTCGGAAATTGCAAAAAAAGCAGAAATAGCTGTCGGAACTTTCTATAATTACTATTCCTCTAAGGAAAAACTTTTTATGGATATTTTTCTGGAAGAGAACGCGAAGCTGAAACAAGCGTGTTTTGAGGCGCTTGATTTAAAACAAAATCCTATGGTTGTAGTCGGGCAAATGCTCAAATTAAACGAAGAAGGAATAAAAACGAACCCTATTCTGCGGGAATGGTACAACAGGAGCGTCTTTGAGAAGCTGGAGAAGATCTATCGTGAAACAAACGGCATTGATACAGTGGACTTTCTCTATAACGGTTTTTTAGAGCTTATAACACTTTGGCAGAAGCAGGGAAAGATGCACACCGATATAGACAGCAAAATGATTATGATGATTTTTGCTGCGATTATAAATGCGGATACACATAAAGAAGAAATTGGACCCGAATATTTCCCTGAACTTTTGCATCTCATGACGGAGCTTATTATGAAAAGCCTGACAGATTGCTAGAATAGGAGGTGTGTAAATGAAAGAGCGTGAAATATCACGGTACCAAGGAAAGCTTTCGGAATGCGACCGTTGAAGTCACTATATCTAGTAGTAAAATCTTGGAAATAAACATACTGGAAGGCGCACTTGATAATGACCGACAGGCGGCAGTATTGACGAGCAAAATGGACGATCTGTTTCAAAGCGTAATTGAATCGGAAACATTGAAGGCGGATACGGTTACGGGAGCCACCCTTACCTCTAAAGCTCACCTGAAAGCATTGGAAAATGCGCTGAAACAAGCGCAAAAAAATAAACGAGGAGGCGTTATCATGAATATTGCGGCGGTTTCTTATTCTTACACAGGAAACAATCATCTGCTCGCCGAGAGCGTTGCAAGAGAGCTGTCGGCGGCACACATCCAAATCGTTCCGAAAAAGAAGGTAACGACAGGAATAATCGTCATGGATATGAGCTTTAACCGGACACCGGAAGTACAACCTGCCCCGGATATTCTTGCACGATATGATTTCATCCTGTTTTTTGCTCCCGTCTGGTTAGGGCAAGCAGCTGCTCCGCTTCGGGCTTATTTGCAATATTTAAAATCAAATCCAAAACGATACGGCTTTTTATCTATCAGCGGCGGAGCCGATGGTGAAAATCCGAAGCTATCGAAAGAGCTTTTAAAAAGGTCGGGCACAAAACCGGTTCTTGTGTTTGATCAGCACATAAAGGATCTGCTTCCACAGGAGCCGGCGCCCACACGTAAGGATACTTCCAAGCATAAAGTTACCGAAGCGGAGATAAGGCAGCTTTCCGCCATGTCGATAAAAGAAATCAGTAAGCTTTCCTTAAATTAACTTATTGAAGAACCGGCCATAACCGGAACAGGCTTTTTTCTCAATGCGATAAATCTGACAATATCGTCCAGATCATCATCGGAAAGTATCCTGTAATGGATCCAACCACCGTCTTTACCGCAGGGATAACGGTTTTCCCAAAGCAGACGGGCTTTTTGTGAAAAGGAAGGAAGCTGCCCGTTAAGTGCAGTTACTTCCTTATCCCCGATTTGTATGGTTGCCGTTAACGCATCTCTTTCAAAAAACAGATAAAACAAATGTTTCGTTTTATGACTGTATTTAAATCCCCAGCCATAGGACTGTCCAAAGGGGTACCGTAATTCCCGGTTGATCCGGTATTTACTTTTTAGAATTTCCTCCAAAATATGTAGTCTTTTGTTGCTTTCAATGCCAATAAAACGTTCGATATCGGTTATTTCAGGCATATGATCTTTGTCCAGTATTCTTTCATACATTTTTGCCTCATTCCTGCGCATACTTTTTGCGCATCCGAAATTCCTTTTCCTTTTAACTTTTCACCACCGGAGACCATAATTCATATTTTCTGTTAATCCCTTCCGGGTAATATTCAAACCAAAGTCCATGTTCATAATTGGGCTCATATCCGGATTCGGGAATGTCCTTATAGAAAAAATCCGACCAGGCCCGGATAATATCCCTCCCTGCTTCAAACGCTTCAAACGCATACTGTGTCTTGGGGATTCGTTTTAACTGCGCGCCGTGCGGCAGCTCCTCGGGGTCATCAACCTCCTTGCCAAACAGATAGCAGTACCTTTCATGAGCTTGCGTATACCATGAAAATCCATAATACTCCTCGCCCTTGTTCTTTGCAATTTGCTCGATCAGCTCCGCCTTACCCTGATGAAAATAATCATGAAGGAGTGCACTGATATCCTTATCATTATTTTCCGGATTGGTTTCTACCGAATAACCGCATAGCTTAAATTCCGAGCGTTCAGTTAGATTGATTTTCAATTTATTCCACCTCCCTTTATTTGAATTTTATCAGAAATAAGTTGACATCATTATGTCATATT
>JAEWSD010000255.1 GCA_023398615.1 Bacillota bacterium | reverse complement strand
GGCGGTCTTCCTGTAGACGGACCCGGCTGCCTGCCCGGCTGCTGCATCTGCGACAGTTCTATCTCATCGTTTGCTTTGCCATAATTATACCGATTGAAATTGTTGTTGTGCAAGACTGAACTCCTTTTAGCTGATATATTTCAATTTATGCAGCTTATACAGGATAGTGATATGGATCGGAGAATTTTATCACGAAACATGCCAAACTTCCAGTCTTCACTATGTATTTATCGAAGTCAAGCCTGTTACTGCGGACCATGTATGACGCTTATTTTATGGATTTGGTAAGTGACAAATACAGATTAATCGTAGCATTTTCGGGTAAAATTCCAAGTTCCCTGCGTAGTACCTTTTTGTAGCGTTCATACTGCCTTTCCAGGGAAAGCCTGTCCTTTTGAGCGGCATATATCCTCATAAGAAGACAGCTTACTTCCTCATCGAGTTCATTAAGATATACTAATTTTTTTAAGATCTGCAATGCAACTGTCAGCTGATTGCCGTCAAGCAGATAATGAACCAGCCTCTTCGCAAAGCTCCAATACACTTCCGAAAGCCTTTCCTTCTGAGGTAAGGCCCAATAGTAGTCTTTTTCACCAAAAAGCTCTCCCGCAAACAGTTTTTCCGTATTCAAGGCCTCTTCCTGATTGGAGATATTAAACCCAAAAAAACTGGTCACCCGGCTTTCAAAGTCTATAAAATCCACATAAATATCATTGATATCTATCTTATAGCTTTCATTATGGGATATGATGGCGGATTTCATTCCGTGGGCTTCCAGAGCTTTCCTTAATTTGTAAACAGTTGTATTCAGGTAGGTTTCCGCATTTTGCGGAGGCATTCCCCGAAAAACATCCTCAATGACACTCCATTTGGAAACAAATCTCCCGTTTTTGGCAAGCAGATAAGCTAACAATTCAATACTTTTGGAGGAACTGAAATGTACGATCCTGTTATCTTCCCCTACTACTTCAATAGCCCCCAGGCAATATGCATACAGCCTGGGTGAATCCATATTTATTTTAGTGTGACAGGGGAAAAGATATCTCTGCTTCATTCTTTGAATCGTACTCTCTAACCTTGCCTGTGATATCGGTTTTACTATATAGTCAAATGCCTGCACCTCAAAGGCTTCCAGAGCATATTCCTTATGGGCCGTCAAAAAAATGACCGCTGTGTCCGCAGCTTCTTCCTTGACCCTTCTTGCAAAATCAAGGCCATTTTCCTCCGGCAGGTTGATATCCACAAAAGCTACATCCACCTTATTATTTTTAAGGAATCTATACGCTTCTACAGTTCTTTGAAAGCTTCCGACAAGTTCAATATTCAGGATTTTAGAAATCATTTTTTTCATGATAAGCAGCGTGGACTTATCATCATCTACAAGAATTACTTTCATAGCGTCACCTTTTCAATCTCTATGCTTATCATATTTATATAACTTACTCATGGTTTTTCGTACCGGCTCTGAAAGCTTCCATACCAATGGAACCATATAGTATTCCGGGCAATGGGCATAAACTGCAACGGGTTATACCGAAATATGACCCATAAATATATAATCGCTGACAGTGCAAAGCTAAAGGGCGAAAATCAAAATGATAAGCTTAATTATATATGAAAAGAAAGATATTATTGGTTAGCTTTTAAAAATGTATGTACGGGCAGGCAGGTCAGTCACTGCTGTTAAGGCTGCCCCGTTTATCTGCGGATAAGATTGAAAAATAGAATGTGCTTCCCTGACCGGGTATACTCTCTGCCCATATCCGTCCCCCATAACGTGATACGTATTCCTTGCATATCAGAAGTCCAAGCCCCGCTCCTTTTTCGCCTGCCGTGCCTGTTGTGGAACTGACATAAGCCTCACTGAAAAGCAGTTTTACTTTTTCGCTGTCAAGGCCTGTTCCGGAGTCCTTAACAGCAACTATTGTCTCATGTCCGGATTCGTAAGAATAAATGGATATCCTTCCGCCGGAACCGGTATATTTAATTGCATTCGAAAGAAGATTCCGCAAGACTAACTCCATTATGCCTCTGTCGGCATAGACGTTTTTGGATCTGTCGATATCCGTGTTTATCCGTATGCTTTTTGCCTCGGCACTGTTTCTAACCAATCGAACCACTTCTTCCGCAATATTAAAAAGATTCCAGATTAACGGATTATAAACCAATCCCTGCATTTGGCTTTTTAACCATTCCAAAAGATTTTCCACAGTCTTACAGGTATCATTCACCTGCTCTTTTACTGCTTTTATAATTTCTATGTTGTCGTCATTATAATGCCTTACATCGTCTTCCAGTATTTCTATCAGACTTGTCATTGAAGCCATAGGGAGACGTATATCATGAGAGACTACCGTCAGCAGTTTATCTTTCAAAGAATTCAGTTTCATAAGGTTATCTATTATTTTCAAATTATCCATGTTGTTTTGCAGCGCTTTATTTCTTTCCTGCCTAAATTGTAATAATTCATCCTGCTGTTTTTTTATGAGTAGTTCCCTGTCAATAGCTTCTGTGATTTCGCGGCCGCACAATACTACATATTCAAGCAAGCCTTCCCTTCCGGTTACAGGAATGCAGCTGACACTTACATATCTGGTGACATCCTTATATACGACTTTAATCTGACCGGGGGTAACCTGTTCTCCCTTTAACATCCTGCTTAAAAACGAATTTTCATATTCGATTTCTTCTCCGTCCATATTATAATATTTTGCATATGCATAGGAATCGCCTGCCCTGCTGAAAATAATATCAGGGTAGAATTCTTTTGCTGCTTTGTTTGAAAACATAAAGCCGCCATCCTTATCGAATACATATATTGCATCTGTCATTCCTTCAAAAACTGTCTGCAACTCCAACCATTTCCTTCCGTCATCGTGTCTTTGGTCATCCTCACAGCCGGAAAACCGCCCCCGGTACAAACCACCGGCCGAGAGCGGCTTTGCCTCCTTGTTATTCGCTATAAATTCATCCATCACCGTATTTTGACCAAGAACTCTGCCAAACGCATCCGCTATAATGATTCCTTCCTGTATATTATCCATAATCTTACCCTTTGTGTATAGAAGAATTTCAAAAGTCGGCGCTGGAAAATATTACGTATTATGTCCATTAACCGCTTTTATATAATGAAAAAATTCTACCATGAATCTTCCACTATAATCAATGACAGGTATAAAGATATTGCGGATATGCTTACACCGCGAACCGGGTGTCTAATACTTTCCAAATTCATTATCAGATAAAACTATCCTTGTTTTTGCCGAGGGTGCGCCGGCATGAGTTTCCTTGTTACTTTGCGGGTTTACTTTCCTCTCAGACATATTTTCAAGCATCCTTAGAACCTCCGGACTTAACTCGTCGCTTCCCTTGAAAGAGCCATCATTCCTTTTCAGTTTAAATCTGCTGACCTGCTCTTTCAACAGTTCCGCCTGACTTGACAGCTCTTCGCTTGCAGCCGCACTTTCCTGCGATGTCGCAGAATTCGTCTGAACTACCTGAGATACCTGTGACAGGCCTTGCGTAACCTGTGCGATTCCGATCGCCTGATCATTGGAGGCGGTTGATATATCACTTACCAGTGATGCCGCTTTGGCAACTCCATCAACTATCTTATCAAGCGCTGTCGCAGTCTCATTTGCAATTTTTGTGCCGTCTTCGACCTTCCGGATGGAACCCTCGATCATATCGGTGGTTTCCTTGGCGGCACTTGCCGATCTCGCAGCAAGATTTCTTACCTCTTCGGCCACTACCGCAAAGCCCTTGCCGTGCTGACCGGCCCTTGCCGCTTCTACAGCCGCATTTAAAGCAAGGATATTGGTCTGGAAGGCTATCTCGTCAATTACCTTGATAATCTTTGAGATATTTCCCGATGAGTCGTTAATTTCATCCATCGCCTTTAACATTTCCTTCATGCGGTTATTGCCCTGAACGGCATTTACCCTGGCGGTCTCCGCAAGATCTTTGGCCTGACCGGCATTTTGAGCATTTAATTCCGTCTGAGAGGAAATTTCCTCAATGGAAGACGTAAGCTCTTCCACAGAGCTTGCCTGTTCGGTAGAACCCTGTGATAAAGCCATTCCGGAGGCGGATACCTGCTTTGCCCCGGATGCGACCTGTTCCGCCGCCGAGTTGATATTGCCGAGCACCTCATTGAAGGAAGTTATCGTATCATTGATGGCATTCTTAATGACAGCATAATCTCCTTTATAATCACTCTTAACACCCACCTGTAAATTGCCCTTTGCAACCTCCTCAAGCACCGAAGCCGTTTCGTTTATAGGCTGTATAATTGCTTCCAGGGTATCATTTATACCGGAAATAATCTTCCTGTAATCTCCACTAAACTTGTCCGTATCACCCCGGACAGCAAGGTTTCCTTCCGTGGCGGCCCCGGAAAGCGATACCGTCTCGTTAATAAGTTCCAGAAGATTTCCCCGCAGAAGGTCCATTTTTTCATTGGCAACTGCCTGCTTGCCCGGCAGCTTTTCCAGGACAGTGGAGAAATCACCCTCCGCATAAGAGCTAAGGATAGTAAGTATCTTCAAAGCGATACCAATATGTAATTTATAGCCGTTATTCACTCCGTCGGCTACTTCACGATAAGCTCCCTTAAACTGTTCCGTATCTATAAAAGCTTCATTATCGCCTAATTTTTGCAGTTCATACATTTTATTCATTTCCGAAATCAGCCGTTTAATTACCTGAAGCATTTCACCGAGTCTTATATTTAATACGTCCTTTTCCGACTTCGGCTTTATTTCGATGCCTAATCTGCCCTCCGCAATGTTTTCGGCCACTGCCGCCTGCTCCTGTATGCTGTTTACCATTCTGGCAAATGCCTGCATTAAAATACCGACTTCGTCCTTTGTGTCAACCTCAATGTTAACATCCACATCACCGGCGGCAAGCTTGTCCACCGCATCCACCATCTTTCTGATGGGCCTGCTAATGATACGCGAGATGAACAGACCAAATCCTATGGACATCAGCATCCCCAGCGCAATAAATATCAGCATCATAATCACCGATTCATTGGCTTTCTTACTGTTTGCATCAGCTATCTTTCCTGCCTGGTTAAGATTTATATCATAAAGCTGACTGATTGAATCATCGATTTGTGGTGCCAGGTCTCCCAATTCTCCCTGGCTTAACGCAAAGGCTTCCTGATCCTTATTCTCCAATGCCAGATTCATACATTCCGTCCTTAAGCCCGCATACTTTTCTATCATAGAGCTGATACTATCAAATTCCTTTTTTTCCTCTTCCGTAGAAATAAACTTTTCATACTGCGCCAGGTTATCGTTCACTTCCTTATCGTATGTCTCAATCTTATCTACATAGGTATCGAATCCGTCATCGATCGATATAATGGTATATATGTTGACTCTCATCCTTTGAAATGCAACCGCCGCCTTTTCAATATATTTAAGCGGCACCGTATTTTCCTCATACATCGTATAGTAATCCTGATTGATTGAGTTGATATCCATAACACCTATTCCGCCGACAATCCCTGCAATCAATGCTACCAGTATAAAACCGGTCAGCAGCTTTACCGCTATTTTCAAATTATAAAACCATTTCATTTCATCAACCTCCTGTTTTTAATCTAGGCAATTCCGCCCAGACTGTCAATTTCATCCTCATTCAGTAACCTGTTGCAGTCCAATATCAGCTTAACGTTATTTCCGACTTTCGCCACACCCTTTATATACCTGTTGTTATGGTCTTTTCCCATATCCGGCGGAGGGACAATGTCTTCCTCCCGTATGGACAGTACCTCCGATACACTGTCAACAACAAGCCCGACAGGTATACTCCGCAGTTCGACAACAATTACACATGTCCTGTCATTGTATTCCCTGTATGACTTCTTAAACCGAAGCCGTACATCCATTACCGGGATAATCATCCCTCTTAAATTAATGATGCCTCTTACATATTCAGGAAGCTCGGGCACCTCGGTAATCGGTTGTATCCCGATTATTTCTGTTACATACCTGATTTCGATTCCGTAGAATTCATTGCCCAGCGAGAATATGAGGAATTTACCTTTTTGTGTGTCTTCCTCTGTCTCCAATAGTTCCTGTGCCATAATATTATCCATAGTTACCTCCATTCTTGCGTTTCTTTATACTCATTTCAAGCTTTAGTGCGCAAGCACAAAACTTGCAATATCCAGTATCAGGCTTATACTGCCGTCCCCAAGCAATGTGCAGCCTGCCAGGCCGTCGGTTTTGCCTGCCAAACGTATATACTCAGGCAAAGCCTTTACTACTACATGCTGCTGTCCTAATAATTCATCCGCAAAGATGCAAAGGTATTTGTCTTCCGCCTCCACCATAACCAGTATGCCCTTTGCCAGGTCCGCCACACCGCCGTTAATACCAAAACACCGATGAATACGAAGTATCGGGTAACAGCTTCCGCGTACCATAATCATTTCATTTCCGTGAGGATCCGTTATGATATCCTCTTCCTTCGGACGAAAGGACTCTTTAATCGATGTAGTGGGAATCGTATAGCATGCGTTTCCGACTTTTATATTCATGCCGTCGATTATTGCCAGTGTCAGCGGGATTTTGACGGTAACAGTTGTTCCGATGCCGACAGAGCTGTCTACCATCACGGAACCGCCGACCGCCTCGATGTTTTTTGATACCACATCCATTCCGACACCACGGCCGCTGTATTCGGACACACCGTCTTTAGTAGAAAATCCGGGAAGAAAGATAAGCTTAAAGATTTCCTTATCGCTCATTTCATTCTCAGGTTTACTTAACAGATCATTTTCTTTTGCTCTTTGGAGAATTTTGTCTTTGTTTAAACCCTTTCCGTCATCCCTTACAATAATCAGGACGTCACTTCCCGCATTTTTAGCTTCCAATGTAATGGTACCGGCCTTTTGCTTTCCGTCGGCCAATCGGTCCTCGGGAGGTTCAATTCCGTGGTCAATGGAATTCCTGATAAGATGCATAAGCGGGTCGGAGATATGTTCAATAATATTTTTATCTACCTCGGTTTCTTCGCCTGTCAGGTTCAGCTGAATTTCCTTCCCCAGCTTCCTGCTCATATCCCGTACAATGCGCTGCATCTTGTGAAAGGTCGCCGTTAACGGTACCATTCGGATGCCCATAACGATATCCTGTAATTCACCTGTAATTTTATGCAGCTGGCGCGCCGCCTTTCGGAAATGATCCGGCTCCGAGTACATCAGGTCCGGATTTTGTGTCACCATTGCTTCGGCTATAACCATCTCTCCAACCAAATCCATTAATTTATCCAATTTCGCCACATTGACACTGATAATGCCGTGCTGCGGCCCTGCCTGGATGTTTTTGCCCGGCTGAGTTTCATTTTTATCCTGGCCCTCTGCTGCAGGTATTGCCGTATCGCAGCCGGAAATGATTTCCTCTCCGTTTTCCACACGCTTCCACTCGTTCTCATCAAGCCGGATAAGCTCCAGACTCTTAAGAAATAACGTCTGCATGAGAATATCATTTATTACTTCATAGGAAGAATCCGTTTTAAGAAACAGCTTAAAGCCCTGCTGCCTGACAGCTATTGCACTTTCTTCATTATTTATAATGTCGTCGGGAAAATAGTGAATTTCATCGGTGAGCCCTTTCAGTTTATGGATTATAGAAAAGGCCCGTATATTTTCCATTTCACAGCCTTCATCGAAATAAATAAGCGCCTGATATACATTTTTAGCAGTACCGTGGGATAACTGCCCGTCATTCTTAATAACAGATAAAAAATCTCTTATTTTCTCAATCAATGCGGAGGAATCCCCGTCCGCTTTTTCCCCGTTTCTGATTTTTTGTATCTCGTTCTTTATAAAATCCGCGCTTGCAAGAACCAGGTCGTTAAGCTCTGAACATTTAACACTTTGCGGATTTCCTTCGCGCATAAAATAGAATAAATCCTCGACGGAATGAGCGAGTGTAGATATGTTTTCAAACATCATCATCGCGGAAGAGCCTTTGATTGTATGCATAATTCTAAATATTTCATCAACGGATGACTGCGGATAGCAGTGCAGCTGTTCACTTGCCAATACGGCCTGTTCAAGCTGCTCGATAAGCTGATCTGTTTCAAATATATACATATCCAGCATGGAATCGTCTGAGTATTGTCCGGACACAATAACACCTCCTTTATAGAAAAATTATATGCAGTTAAATAGCTTAGTCTCAATCATCACCATTTCCTCACATTAAAGGCGCATTATATTGTATATCCTTTACAATGGCAATATTTACATAAAATGGTATATTATGAGTAATTTCGACTATGAACATTTTACCAATTCAAACTGACTGAATTATGACAACTATTTCAGCATACTAAAATAATCCTGAGTGAAAAGGACATTAAATTACGCATAGCGGAGCGCTTTTTATCATATAGGACGAACTTTCCCTATACGATAAAAATAAAAAGCATACATGTGTAAAGTCTTATAAAGCGAATCTTTACACATATATGCTTTTACTATTAATTTCCTGTTTTAAATGTTTTTTATTCAGCTTTTAAATCTGCTTCCTACTTTTTCTCAAATTGCCTGCCCTCATGATCCATATAGTAATTCCCGGTATAAATTAACTGGGATATCGGTACGATCTCATATCCCTGCTCCTGAAGACCGGTTATCATGGTTTCCAGCGCGTCCTTCGTAAATTTTGCTCCGTTATGGCATAGTATGATGGAACCGTTGCCAAGATGCTTATGCTTGCATACGGTCTTAATGATGGACTCTGCTCCGTAATCCTTCCAGTCAAGACTGTCGACATCCCACTGAATGCAGTGGTACCCGTTCTCCTTTGTCACCTGGAGGAGGGTATTGTTATAGTCACCGTAGGGAGGCCTGAACAGCATCATGTCTACTCCCGTAAGCGCTTTCACCTTCTCGTGGACCTTCATGATTTCTTCCTTACATTGTTCCTTGCTAAGCTGTGACATATGCTTGTGATTCTCACTGTGATTCCCCAGATCATGCCCCGCCTTGGCAATCGCCTTTACATCATCGGGATATTTTTCTACCCAGCCCCCGGTCATGAAAAACGTCACCTTGACATTATGCTTATCTAAAATCTTAAGGATTTCCGCGGTATCTTCATTCCCCCATGCTGCGTCAAAGCTCAGTGCGACTTTCTTTTCCTTACTGTCTACGCAGTAGATAGGAAGTTCCTTTTTACCGATTAAATTACTTACCGCAACGGAATTCGGAATGAAATAAACAGCTGCTGCGACAAGCAGAATGGTGGTTAAAACAATAATTCCGGTTTTAATAAAACCGGATATCTTTGTCCTCTCTTCCTCTATGTTCATACCAGCCTCCGGGCCCCGGATAAAAGCCTGCATCCATCCGGAGAATGCAAGCCTCCAAACAAAGCACCAATATGTAATTATTACATTTATATTATAGAAGATGGATATGTATTCCACCACTTACATTTCTTTTTCCTTAAGGATTGCTCCTTTTATGGGAAATCTTTGATAATGCGGCTTCGTCACCGATCAAAGCAACATCGTTATGCATCTGCAAAATCGAAGCAGGCACCGCCGGAGTAACCGGGCCGAAGAAGGCATCCTTAACGATATCCGCTTTATCCTCCCCGCTGACAACCACCACTATCTTCCTTGCCTGCATGATATTCTTTATTCCCATTGTAAACGCATATTCCGGCACATCTCCCGGTTCATCGAACAATCGTGCATTTGCGGCAATCGTGCTCTTAGTCAGTTTAACACAATGTGTTTCCTTTTCAAAAGCCTGCCCCGGTTCATTAAATCCGATATGTCCGTTATATCCAAGCCCTAAAAGCTGTATGTCCACCCCGCCAAGCAGGCGGATGACGGTATTATACCTTTCACATTCCACCTCACCGTCTTCGGCCGTTCCATCCGGAATATGAGTATTCTCCGCTTTTATATTCACATGCCGGAACAGATGTTGATTCATAAAATAGTAGTAGCTCTGCTCATTGTCCTTACTCAGGCCTTTATACTCATCCAGGTTAACGGATCTTACCTCTGAAAAATCCAGGTCTCCTTTGCGATACCATTCAACCAGCTGCTTATAGGTACCGATCGGGGAGGAACCGGTAGCCAGACCAAGAACACAATTTGGTTTCATGATAATCTGTGCCGATATCATATTGGCCGCTTTCCTGCTCATATCTTTGTAGTCTTTTGCCTTGAAGATTTTCATAAATATATCCTTTCCTATGTTCATTCTTATGTAAAACATTCACTTCCTGCATTTGATTCTAGTCTTTCGCCGCCGCACCTGTCAAGCCCTTGATAAGCTTTCTTTAAAATTCCGGAATAGTTCAGCTCATAAGGTACTCCCCCTGACGATACGGACCTGCTGCCGTAAAATTGTATCACTGCCGCTATGTCCGGGAGGACGAATCCTTTCATATAATTTCCTCCTCTCTTTACATTTTCCAGACCTGCCAGTAATTCCGACTAGATTATGTAAACCAATTCCGTTAAAATGAACATTGTATTGATAAAATAAGTCCACAGTTAACTTTTCTACGTCTGTACAAGCTACCTCAGATACAGACAGAAAGGAGTCGGATATGAACTATTTTAAAAAAGCGGCTGTTTTTGCCGCAGGTATTATACTTTCCCTTACTATCCTATCAACTACTGCTTCCGCAGCGGAGTACAAAGTAAAGAAAAACGATTCTCTGTATAAGATAGGGGCTTTGTTTAAGACTTCCGTAAAAACGCTAAAGAATAAAAATAAGCTTACTTCTGACAAAATCCGTCCCGGACAGACTCTTAACGTTCCCGCCAAAATTTATACGGTTAAAAGCGGTAATACCTTTTTCAGCATTGCTAAAAAGCATAAAATCAAGGTATCTTCCCTCAAAAAAGCAAACGGCAGGAAAAACAACAAGCTTGTTCCGGGGCAAAAGCTTTTACTGCCGGGCATAAAACCCACCACAGCCTCCAAAAAGGCGGCAGTCAGCCAAAGCGGGGTAATCTCCTATACACAAAAGGAACTTGATCTGCTTGCAAGGCTGATCTCCGCGGAAGCACAGGGGGAACCGTATCAGGCTATGGTTGCCGTCGGAGCGGTTGTCGTTAACCGTGTACAAAGTCCGGAATGGCCTTCAACGATAAGCTCCGTTATCAATCACGTATCCGGCGGCTACTACCAGTTCACTCCGGTGAAGAACGGCTTTATTAAAAAACCTGCCACGGAAACTGCAAAGAAAGCCGCAAAGGCCGCTTTAAACGGAAGCGACCCAAGCAACGGTGCCATGTTCTATTTCGATGAAAGCTCCACTAACCAATGGTTATGGTCAAAGCCGATAACCGCAAGAATCGGCCATATGGTATATGTATATTAAGTGTTTCATACAATAACAGGAAAGGCTGCCTCCTGAGAAATCCCATTCCTTGCAATGGGATACCTCAGCTGCGGGCAGCCTTTTCTTTTTCCTTACCGTTCCGTTTCAACCGTCAGGCCTCTGCGAAGCCAGCCCTTTTCCCGGTATATCTCGCTTGCTTTCGGCATGCGACGCGGGTCGTAGCTTTTGTAGCTTTCCCTTTCCCCCGAACGGATATTACCGAAGCGGACAGGCAACCCGGCAGATGAGAATACACTTTTCCCGTCCTGAAGGTGGAAATGGACATGCGGCTCCGAAGTGTTACCGCTGTTGCCGCACTGCGCTATCACTTCCCCCTGCCGGACCTTCTGCCCCTTTTTAACCAGAATACTGCCCGGCATGATATGTGCTATAAAGCTGTACTCCCTGTCAAAGTGCTTTATAATGACAAAATTGCCCCGTATATCCCTGATTTTGTAATCCGGCCTGCCGTTTCCGAATATCTTACTGTCCGGAAGCTTACTGTTGACCTGCACCACTTCACCGTCGGCCGGAGCAATAACATTTTTCCCATAACAGTAGTAGTTCGAAGGATTTGTCTCTTCCTCCCGGAAGGAATGACCTTCGTCATCCAGAATGATAAAGTCATATGCATACCTTTGCGTCAGTATGGACCATGAATGAGAAAATGCTTTATCTATGCCGCCGTTTACTACATCCCACTTTCCTTCAAAAGGAAGTATATAATCTCCCTTACAGGTATAATTCAGATAAGAAGGCAGGCAGAAATTATGTATCAGATAAGTATAAGGAATGGAAGCCAGCTGTTGTATTGCCTGACAGAATGTTCTTAAAGTAAAAGTAAAAAACAGTTCAATTAAACCAAGCAGTATAAACAGTCCTATCAGCCTCAGAATCCTGTGGGGATATATCATGTTCCCGATAATGCCTATCCAGCCTATCCATTTAGTAATACTGATTATTCTTATAAATTTATCCATATTTCTCTCCATTCTTGCGCCGCTTTTTTGCGGCATCTTAAATAATGGACTTCTTCCAGGTGTGAAGATGGTTTTTCTTCACACCTCCTCAACGATTTCAAACAGCTCTTCAATAGTAACATGGAACACCTTTGCAATACTCCAGGCCAGAACCAGGGACGGATTATATCTGCCGTTCTCCAGATTGCCGATGGTTTCTCTCCGTACTCCAACCAGAGCTGCCAGCTCTTCCTGCTTCATATTGTATTTTACCCGGTATTCCTTTATCCTGGTCTTAATTATCATAGTTATACACAAACCTTTCCTTAAAGTCTCCTGCTCCCTATATCCCCCTTTGTTCTTTATATTCCAAATACAACAGTGTTATGGTAAACGCAAACATAGAAACAATAAAACCTATTGTAAAGCAAAGCGTTGACAGAATCAGGCTGCCCGAAATGGTACTGACCGCTATGGAAACAGCAGAAACTGTAATTCCGGTAAAGAAAGCAATACTGCCCGCTTTCCTCACGTTATCCATAAACAGTTCATCCGGAATCACGGTAAAATAGCGCAGGTAATACAGATAACCGAAAAAGCCGAAAAAACCTTTATTCTCGGTTATCAGGCCCAGAATACCCAATAAAGCAATGAATGACAGGAACCCTAATTTATTACATTTCATTTTTAACACCCATACCTTTCAATTTTTT
>JAEWSD010000241.1 GCA_023398615.1 Bacillota bacterium | reverse complement strand
TACTACGGCTATATATGGTCCGAGAATAAGAAAAGTAGCATAGAATACCTTTATTTATTATAATCCGGATTGAATCATGAATAATGATTGAATATTCTCCACAAAATAAAAAAAATATTTCCTATTAATGTTTTATGTGGTATAATCATGTGTGGCAACTAAAAAAGTCAAAATAATATATTTTCTCGGAGGTAATATCTAAAATGTCAAAATGGGTATATTTGTTTAAGGAAGGTAAAGCAGACATGAGAAATCTGCTTGGCGGTAAAGGTGCGAACTTAGCCGAAATGACTAATCTGGGACTACCGATCCCTCAAGGTTTTACAGTAACTACAGAAGCTTGTACAGATTATTATAACAGTGGCAAGAAAATCACGGACGAAATTCAGGCTCAGATTTTTGATGCCTTAAAAGTTCTTGAAGATATTCAAGGAAAGAAATTCGGAGATACCGAGGATCCGCTGTTGGTTTCTGTTCGCTCGGGAGCCAGAGCTTCCATGCCGGGTATGATGGATACTATCCTTAACCTGGGTCTTAATGATGTGGCAGTGGAGGGATTTGCAAAGAAGACCGGCAACCCAAGATTCGCATATGATTCTTACAGAAGATTTATTCAAATGTTCTCCGATGTTGTTATGGAGATGAGCAAAACCTTCTTTGAAGGAATCCTTGATGAGATCAAGGAACAAAAAGGTGCCAAATATGATACTGATTTAACAGCAGATGATTTAAAAGAAGTAATTTCAAGATATAAAGCTATTTACAAAGAAAAAATGGGCGCTGATTTCCCGCAGGATCCCAAGGTACAGTTAATGGAAGCAGTTAAAGCCGTATTCCGTTCCTGGGACAACCCTCGCGCTATTTACTATAGAAGAATGAATGATATCCCCGGAGACTGGGGTACCGCAGTCAACGTACAGGCAATGGTATTCGGTAACATGGGTAATACATCCGGTACGGGCGTTGCATTTACACGTAATCCGTCCACAGGCGAAGCAAAGATTTACGGTGAATACTTAATCAATGCTCAGGGCGAGGATGTTGTTGCAGGTATCAGAACTCCTCAGCCTATCACGAAGCTGGCGGAAGACCTTCCGGAATGCTATGAGCAATTCATTGCCATCGCTACGAAGCTTGAAAACCATTATGCGGATATGCAGGATATGGAGTTCACAATCCAGGAAGGCAAATTATACTTCTTACAGACACGTAACGGTAAGAGAACCGCTCCGGCTGCTCTTCAGATCGCGTGTGACCTGGTGGATGAAGGAAAGATAACAAAGGAAACCGCTATCTCCAGAATTGAAGCAAAATCCTTAGACCAGTTGCTGCACCCCGCATTTGATGTAAAGGCTCTTAAGGCGGCAAAACCGGTCGGAAAAGCACTTCCTGCTTCTCCCGGCGCTGCAGCAGGTAAGGTATACTTTACCGCAGAAGATGCAAAAACACATCATGATAAAGGGGAGAGAGTCATCCTTGTTCGTCTTGAGACATCCCCTGAAGATATCGAAGGTATGCATGCAGCCGAAGGTATCTTAACGGTTCGCGGCGGTATGACATCTCACGCTGCAGTTGTTGCCCGTGGTATGGGAACAGCCTGCGTATCAGGATGCGGCGAGATCAATATCGATGAGGAAGCTAAATACTTTACAATCGCCGGAAATACCGTAAAAGAGGGAGATTATATCTCACTTGACGGTTCTACCGGTAACATATATGTCGGAGACATCTCTACGGTTGAAGCATCTATCAGCGGCAACTTTGACAGAATTATGCAATGGGCTGATGAAATCAGAACATTAAAGGTAAGAACCAATGCGGATACTCCTGCGGATGCAGCTAATGCTGTTAAATTCGGAGCAGAAGGTATCGGCCTTTGCCGTACCGAGCATATGTTCTTTGATGCTGACAGAATTCCTAAGATCAGAAAGATGATTCTTTCCAAGACTGTGGAAGCAAGAGAGGCAGCATTAAATGAGCTGATTCCTTTCCAGAAGGGTGATTTCAAGGGCTTATACGAAGTTATGGAAGGCAGACCGGTTACCATCCGTTTCTTAGATCCGCCGCTGCATGAGTTCGTACCTACCGAGGATGCCGATATTGCAGCACTTGCAAAAGACATGGGCTTATCCGTAGAGGAAGTAAAAGCAACCTGTGATTCCCTGCATGAATTCAATCCTATGATGGGACACAGAGGCTGCCGTCTTGCCGTAACCTATCCTGAAATTGCCAAGATGCAGACCAGAGCCGTTATGGAAGCTGCAATCGAAGTAAAGAGCGAGAAAGGCTTTGATATCGTTCCTGAAATCATGATTCCGTTAGTTGGCGAGAAGAAGGAATTAAAATTTGTTAAGGATGTAGTTGTTGAGACAGCAGAAGCAGTTAAGAAGGAAAAAGGATCCGATATCGAATACCATATCGGTACCATGATCGAAATTCCGCGTGCGGCTTTACTTGCCGACGAAATTGCCGAGGAAGCTGAGTTCTTCTCCTTCGGTACCAATGACTTGACACAGATGACCTTCGGTTTTTCCCGTGATGATGCAGGCAAATTCTTAGATTCTTACTACAGCAATAAGATCTATGAATCCGATCCGTTTGCAAGACTTGACCAGGACGGCGTCGGACAGCTTGTACAAATGGCAGCAGAAAAAGGCCGTAAGACAAGACCTAACATTAAGCTGGGTATCTGCGGTGAGCACGGCGGAGATCCTTCCACCGTAGAATTCTGTCACAGAACCGGTTTGAACTATGTATCCTGTTCACCGTTCCGTGTACCGATCGCTAGATTAGCAGCAGCTCAAGCCGTATTGATACAAAGATAGGCTATTTACCAATATTGCAGTTTGTTATAAACCCTAGTGAAATCAAGGCTTTCAAAAACGGATATGGTTCACACATAAAAATAAGTACTTGCGAAAAAATAACAATTAATGTATTAGCTAGTTAAAAAAGAGGTAGTTGACTTATTAAGTCAACTACCTCTTAAATTTTGTATTAAATCAAATATCTCATTTATTTGGAGACCGTTTCAAAGTCTGTGTAAATGCAAAAAACTGATATAAAAATTTAATAGTTACTTATGGGCAAGGCCATTTTTCGCTGGTTCTTGCCCATGCTTGTATTATAAAACTGTTTTTGGAGTT
>JAEWSD010000226.1 GCA_023398615.1 Bacillota bacterium | reverse complement strand
TGTTTGAACTTTCCTGATATTTCTGTACTAGTGTACCAGTGATTTCTTGCAGTTGAACTAAGGGTACTATACTAGTAACGCTTTGCCTTACGGCCAGGGGAAAGCTCCGGGAGGACTTCCTGTTTAGTTATCGTTCAGAGAAAGAATCCGGCTTTCCTAATCCTGCGGCAATCTTTTATAGCATTCCGTCAGAACAGTAACTCCTCGACATGAATGTCTCGTCAGACATCCTGTTCTGCCGGAATATAACGATTGCCACCGTATAAGGAATGCCGCGGATTCTTTCAATTCACGATTCCTGAACAGGAAGTCTTCCCGGGGCTTTCTGCTGCCGGTAAGGCAAAGCTGTTTAGGATAGCTGTATAGGTTAGTAACATAATGGTAAATATTATGTATGGTTTTTATTGTGAGTGAAGCGAAGTAAAAGTCACAGAAAACCCGAGACTTGTGTACGCGAAAGGCTGAACAGTAACAGCGAAAATAATTCAGATCAGTTTTTGATAGATAATTTAAGGCGGTTGTTGTATAATAGGGCTATGTTTATATTTTAATGATTTTTATTCTGAGAATGGAAGAGGTTTGATATATGAATGAATTGGTTCCCCAGTTGCTGGCAGTAGCTTTGTCAGGAATGGTTTTTATGTTTGTTTCTATTAAATTCGGATGGAGTACGAGATTTTGGACGTTTGTAAATAAAAGGATTAAGCCGCAATATAATTTCGTATTATGGATCATTATTGTATTTGTATTAAGCATACTGGTACAGGTTTTATATGATATCATCGGGTTGCCTTACAGTCAGATAACAAACGGTGTTACTATAGGTTTTTGGTTTGCGTTCTTACCTTCTTTGATTAATAAAAAGCTTTGATTTTCTGGTTTCGAGTATGATCCGGCGGAATCCGTTTTCTTTTGCTTTTGCTTCCAAATAGCTTAGGATGCGTTTGCCAATCCCAGATGATTTTTTTCTTGCATACATTCGTTTTATTTCTGCAGTGTCTTGTGATATTCCTATGGATGCTCCGCATCCGACTGCCTTTCCGGCTTCTTTGGAATTGATATCTGCTTTTTCTATTACAATTTCTGTTATCTGGTCTTTCATAATTGTATTTTCCTTATCCTTCTGTCGGTATCCTTGGTCTGGTATTCAATTATCAGAAAAACGAATTCTGACTATTTGATATATCTGTTTTACAAATGGTATTTTAAGTTGCTATAATCTGCACAGATAGTGATGAATCGTTGAAAGGATGGTTGGTATGGATTATATTCAGGAGATGTTTGCGGAAAGGATCGGCGGCTCAAGCTTCGGTAAGAGTACGGAGCTGTTTAAGTTTGAGAAGATTAAAAAGGCCAAAAGACTGGCAATGCAGGAACATCCGGGCATGGAACTGATCGATCTCGGCGTGGGAGAACCGGATGAAATGGCGGATATGGCAATCGTGAATAAATTATATGAACAGGCAAGGATATGGGAAAATAGGGGATATGCGGATAATGGGATCAGGGATTTCCAGGAAGCGGCAGCCGCATATATGCAAATGGAGTACAATGTGGATGCCTTAAAACCGGATACGGAGATTCTGCATTCTATGGGCTCAAAAGCAATGCTGTCCATGATACCTTCGGCCTTTATCAATCCCGGAGATATTACTTTGCTGACGGTCCCGGGCTACCCGATCCTCGGGACAAAAACGGAATGGCTGGGTGGGGAGGTATTTAAGCTGCCGCTTTTGGAGGAGAATTCATTCTATCCGGATTTTGGTAAGATACCGGAAGAAATCTTAAAGAGGGCAAAGCTCCTTTATATCAATTATCCGAACAATCCAACCGGGAGGAGCGCAACAAGGGAATTCTTTGAGGGTGTAGTGGAATTTGCAAGGGAGAACCATATCATAGCGGTACATGACGCGGCTTATGCTGCGCTTACCTTTGGAAATACAAAGCCCCTCAGCTTCCTGTCCGTTCCCGGAGCAAAGGAGGCGGGGGTCGAGATTCATTCCTTAAGCAAGGCATTTAATATGACAGGCTGGAGGCTTGGCTTTGCGGCCGGTAATGAGTATATAATTAAGGCGCTGGCTGCGGTGAAGGACAATAATGATTCCGGGCAGTTTAAGGCCATACAGCATGCGGGTATTTATGCATTGGAACATCCGGAGATTACGGCGGCAATGTGTAAGAAATATGAAAGGCGCCATAAAAAACTGTCCGGTATGCTGCAAAGGCTAGGATTCCAGGTTCAGACACCGGATGCTTCCTTTTACGAGTATGTTAAAATTCCGGCCGGTACGGAGGATGGAACGGCATTTAAAAACGCGGAGCAGTTTTCAGAGTATTTGATCAACCGGGCCCTGATATCGACGGTTCCCTGGGATGATGCCGGCAGCTATATAAGAATATCCGTCACCTTTATAGCAGACGGCCCGGAGAAGGAAGAGGAGGCGATAAGGGAGCTCGAACAAAGATTGCGGGCTTGCAGGTTGATTTTTTAGATAATTGCAGTTTCCGCATTTAAGTGTGTTACGCCCCACTGCTTTATTTGTGTCAGGACCGGAAGAATACTTTCCCCCTTTTCGGTAAGTGAATATTCAACCCGGACAGGGATTTCCATATATTGCCTTCTGGATACTAAGCCATCCCGTTCCAGCTCCTTAAGGGAATTGGCAAGCATGGTGTTTGTAATCCCTGTTACGCTTTGCTTTAATTCGTTATAACGGATGATCCGGTCCAGACTTAAGGCGCAAAGGATCGGAATTTTCCATTTGCCGCCTATGACAGACAGGACATCCGTCAACGGACAGGACGCCTGGCAGGGACACTTGGTTGCTGACGTTTCTTTCTTAATATCTTCATTCCTCATATTTGATAATTCTTTCCTTTCCTGCTCATTGTTTTCTTACCTGCTCAATAATTTCTGCGTACTTGATATAGATTATGTATTAAGTATAATAATTATATCTGCAATGGAATTTGATGTCAATTAAAATCGGATTGGCTGATCAGGACTGCAAGAATAATTAGGAGGATATTATAATGTTAAACAGGAAAGTAACAGCTGTATATTTTTCGGCTACAGGAACGAACCGCACATCGGTCTGTGCGATAGCGTCGGGACTGTCGAAACAATACCGGGAATTGGATTTGACCGGCTTTGATGCGGGGTCACAGGAAATCACCTTTGGCAAAGATGACATACTGGTTATAGGTGCCCCGGTATACTCCGGAAGAATTTATAAGGGAGCGGCACGCAGATTCACCTGTTTGAAGGGCGATCATACGCCGTGTGTCGTCACGGTTACATATGGGAACCGCCATTACGACGATGCGTTGCTTGAACTTTTTGACCAGATGAAGAGCCAGGGATTCTGCCCCGTTGCCGCGGCTGCCCTGATAGGAGAGCATACCTTTGGGGAGATTCAGGTAGGCAGGCCAAACAGCCGGGATCAGGATGAGGATAAAAATTTTGCGCTTAACGTTGCCGCGAAGCTCGAAACAGAGGGAGCGGATTTAGAGAGGATGACGGATTTCGTACTGCCCGGCAGCCGCCCGTATATGGATGGCGGTTCCGGCGGCGGGTTCCGGCCCCTGACCTCAGCTGCCTGTACCCTTTGCGGCCTTTGCGTCAAAGCATGCCCGGAACAGGCAATTGCGCAGGATTGCAAAACAATAGATTCCGAAAAATGTATATCCTGTTTCCGTTGTATTCGCAGCTGCCCCCAGAAAGCTAAAAATATGGAAACACCGGATTACAACGGATTTGCGGTCGAATTTTCTGCTAGACTTGCGAAGGCACGGCCGAATGAATACTTTATGTAAATGATAATATCAAAACTATCACCTCCGAATTAAAAAATTACAAAAACATCTTGATTATGACGTAACGTAATGAATTATAATATAGGCAGGAGGTGTAAATATGGAAAAGTACAAAGCGATACTGGAAGGCTATATGACGGTTGGTGAGGTTGCAAAGAAAATGGGGGTTACCGTCCGCACCTTGCAATACTACGACAAAGAAGATCTGCTTTCGCCATCGTCAGAGAGTGAAGGAGGCCGCAGGCTTTATACCGATAAGGATGTAATTAAACTCTATCAAATTCTGTCACTGAAACATCTGGGGTTTTCCTTAGATGATATAAAGAATCGCCTGATTTCTCTTGATACCCCCGCCGATGTTGCAGACGCGCTTTCAGAGCAGGCCGCCGCCATACGTAAACAGATGGAAAGCCTGTCGGAATCCGTAAAAGAGATAGAAACGCTGCAAACGGAAGTACTGCAAATGCAAGCGGTGGATTTTAAGAGATATGCTGATATTATCGTAAATCTGCAAATGAAAAATAAGTTCTACTGGCTTATCAAGCATTTCGATGATAAGACCCTTGACCATTTTCGGAACCGCTTTGATATGGATAGCGGCCTCGTGATGATGGAGACCTTCACACGCTTGCAGGATGAAGCGATACGGCTTCAAAAGAAAAACATACCGCCCGAAAGTGAGAAGGGTCAAAACCTTGCCAAAGAGTTTTGGGAAATGCTTATGGATTTTACGGGCGGGGATATGAGTATGTTGTCTAAACTTATGGAGACTGAAAACCTTAATGGCCCGGACGACGAATGGAAACAAAAACAAGTGATTGCCGGCGCTTTTATCGAACCGGCTTTAGAAGCCTATTTTACGGCATTGGGTTATAATCCGTTTGAGGAGGGGGCAAAATGAGCTATGCCGTACAAATTGACAGGCTAAGGAAAAGTTATGGTGATCATACCGTACTGAAGGGTTTAAATTTCAATGTGATAAAAGGTGAAATTTTTGCATTGCTTGGCGTAAACGGTGCAGGCAAAACCACAGCCCTTGAATGTATCGAGAGCTTACGAAAGTATGACGGCGGCAGTATCGTGGTGAATGGCAGGATGGGTATTCAGCTGCAATCGGCATCTCTCCCGGACTATATCAAACCGTTGGAAGCTGTACGGTTATTTGCAAAATGGAATAAAACAAAAATAGACTATTCTATGCTTGCCGCTCTTGGGATTAACGAGCTGACGAAAAAGCTGTACACAGATATGTCAATGGGACAAAAGCGGCGTTTGCACCTTGCCCTTGCCTTAATCGGCGACCCGGATATCGTGTTCCTTGACGAACCGACTGCCGGACTTGACGTTGAAGGCAGAATATCGCTCCATGACCAAATCCGAAAACTGAGAGAACAGGGAAAGACTATTATTTTAGCCAGCCACGATATGGCGGAGGTTGAAAGCCTGTGTGATCGCATTGCTATTCTGAATGACGGCAATATTGTCTTTTTGGGTACTGTTGCAGAATTGACCTCCAAAATCGGTAAACGTTATATCCTTCACATCAAGACCGAGCAAGGTGATGAAAGTTTTGAATCTGACAATATCGGGGATACTATGCTGACTTTGCTTGAAGATTTCAAGCAGCGGGGAATTGCCGTGCTGGACATTAAAATAGACAGGGGAACGCTTGAACAGCATTTTATCGACATAGCAAGGGGGAATAGCAAATGAGTGCATTTTTGTACGGGGTAGCATTGCAATGGAAACTGGATATACGGAGCAAATCACTGCTGATTACTTGCTATGTGGTTCCTCTTTTATTCTTTGCTGTTATGGGCGGGATATTCACATCCATAAATCCTGAGGCCAAATATACGCTTATACAATCCATGACTGTGCTGGGCGTATCAACCGGTGCGCTGATAGGTTTGCCGCCTTCCCTTGTGGAGATATACGGAAGTGATATAAAGAAAGTATATAAGGCCAATGGGGTGCCGTTGTATCTTGGTCTGGTTTCGATGTTCTTGTCAGCGTTTATCCATCTACTGATTATGTGTGCGATCATATACATCGTTGCCCCCATTGCTTTTGACGCAGCACCGCCGGCAAGTCTGCCGTTGTATTTTGGCTCACTCGCAATTTTTATTGCGGTATCATTAAGTATTGGGAGTGTCTTGGGGTTAATGGTAAAAAACCAGGCAAAACTCACCATGATTTCACAAGTGATATTTTTGCCGTCCATTATGCTGTCGGGGATAATGTTTCCCGTTGATTTACTCCCCAGGTTTTTTAAAATTGTAGGGAAAGTATTCCCCGCGGCTTGGGGATATAAAATGAT
>JAEWSD010000200.1 GCA_023398615.1 Bacillota bacterium | reverse complement strand
CAATAAACGGTTTTAGGATCCATAGTAGTAAACAACATATTATGAAAGTAATCACTGCACTTCCAAACACAAGTAATACTTTCTGGTAAGGACGCTTTCCAACTTCTTGATTTTTTTCAATTTCATCAAGACGCTTGCCTTCTGTAAAAGATACAATCTCTTTAAAGGTTTGTACATCATTGTCCTTTTTACATTTTTCAATTTTGAAAGCAAAATACATTGTTATTGCAAACAAGACACCAAAGATAATTAGGCCATAATAATTTAGAAATATTGCGAGTGGAACCACTGAGAGCATGGTTACCAGTAATAGTAGTGTGAAAATGTTTCCATAATGGTTGAATTTTTCAATTTCTGATTTTTTAATTTCTTCTTTCATAATATCTATATCTCCTTTGATTAATTGATCAAGAGATACGTTAAATAATGAACTTAAGAGAAGAAGACTATGGATATCCGGGTAATTTTTATTATTCTCCCAGTTAGAAATAGTCTGTCTGGTGACATATACTTTTTCAGCCAATTCTTCTTGTGATAAATTCATGTTAGTACGATATTTCTTTATTTGAGTGTTTAGTTCCAAGAGGTAAGCCGCCTTTCTAATTGAGTTTCTCTTGACCTGATTTCATGATATTATGTTCAGAAGAAAGATGCTATCAAAGAGCTTTTACATTGCTGGAAAACGACATGTAAAAGGTGTTTTACATCATAAATAATGCAGTATTTAAGCCTATTGTGGAAATACTTTCACAGTAAAAGCCTATTTGCTGGTTAGAATTTTTATTTGTTCGTTTAAGTACTCATTAAATTGTCCCATAAAATTTATTATGATTTTTATTTCTTCATCTGAATATTTTTCAAAAAAAGTTGAATCTCTTTCTTCCCATAAAAAATGCCTTTTTTTATGTTCTTGAAATATATATTTACCTTTTTCTGTAAGCTTAAAATAAATTTCTTTTTTGTTATTAGATAAAAAATAGGATTCAATCATTTCAGCTACAAGAAGTCTTTTAGTAATTTTACTGATTGCTCCTCTAGTCATGCGTAAATGATTTGCAATCTTAGTTACATTGGGATTTGTAATTTTACCTATACTATCAATAGTGTGTATTTCAGAATAACTACAGTTATGTAATTCTTCTGCCTCCGTAAGTTTTGATAGGATATCTTGTTTCTCAAGATGTTCGGCAAATAAACTTAATAACTTATCGTATTTCATAATTCTGCGACTACCCTGCAAGGCAGCCCTGTCATGCCTGAATAGTTTACAGGATACGTATTTATTTTATATTCACAACTGTTTGCTTTTAAAACACTTTCTAAATTGCAAAGATTTTCAACAACAAATATGTTTTTATCAGCAAGATACTGGTCTTTCGGTGTGTGTTCTATACCTCTGCGCACTCCTGCAAAATCTACACCAATAATGGATACTTGTTTTTCTGCTAAACAATCAATTAACACATTTGATAACTGAGGATGATTTTCAAAATAATATTTTGAGCCATATCCTTCCTCTTCGATAAAATTGCTGTAAAATAAAACAAACATATCTTTTTCTACTTTATCAAGCGAAATGTCTGCTATATCAATATCGCGATTTCTAATATTGCGAACATCAAAAATAATAGCATTTCTTGATAGATATTCCAACGGAAATGCTTTATTCATTACATCAAAATGAGTACCTAAGTGTCCTACTAATGCTTTTTTCTCATTTCCCTGTGCGTCTTTTACCATTTTAGGTGTAATTTTTGTTGTTAAATCAATAAACATAATTTTTCTCCTATTATTGTTTCTGCGGAAACAATAATAACATAATCTTTTTTGGTTTCTATGTCAACATTTATTTTGCTATTGATTAAAAAAACCGCTAGAGCTTAAATTCAGGCGTTCTAACGGTTTTATTTTGAAGTTTATGAATCCGAGGTAAAACGTACCGGTGTATGAGAGCTGTACATCCAGCCGATTTCTACAGTGATCCCGGCTTCGGCAAGCCCACTATCTGTTATATAAGCCTTGCCTGCGATAACAGAAAGATTGCCGGTGTTCATGATGGAACGCAGCCTTTCGGCAAGTTCATCCCTGCCTTGCAGCTCAAGAATATCCGCAAGCTCCGCGACATCGAAGTATACGAAATCCATGTTAACAAGGTACATAAAGGATGCGGATGGGTAAAATGCCTCATTGTCGAATGAGAATTTGTGCAGGTGATGCAATATGGGGAAAAAGCCGCCCATTGGATTTTCAATTGGTTCCATATAGACATTGAAAAGACTGTTTGCCACCAAATCCTCCACGACTGTCCGGCGTTCCTCCAGGGCCTGCTTGAGTGGCAGGCGTTCGCCGTTATCAAAGGTAATGAAGACCTTATCGGAGCGTTTGGTATTCAGAAAATACCGATAACCGTCAAATTCGTAAATGAGCTCACGTCCCATCGTACCATTGTGTGTATCCTCAATCTCCAGGTTTGCCAGTGAATGCAGCGGATCAAGATATGCTGCTACCGCTTGTTCTCCGTCTCGGATGTCGACGGTCAGAGATTCATCGAACGGATCATAGCCCTGCTTTGACAAACAGGCGTAATTGATTGGTGAATCTGGTGTGCCTGAGTGCACGATAAGTACACAGCCGCCCTCGATATTGTAACGCATAATGGTAAATCCGGAACCGACATCTTTACCGCTGAAGGTATCGAAATCTCTGAGTGTCAGGTTCTTGCCTCTCCGGGCCAATTCATAAACATCGCGCAGGCTCATCTGCGTTTTGTCATCGGCTGCATTTTTCTGAGCGTCGAGAGTGTATTCCAAATCGGAAAAAGTAAATCTGTCCGTTCGCTGTAAACGGTATATACTCCATATTCCGGCCTCTCCCCGGTTCAGTTCGGCAAGCCAGATCTCGCCGTCCATCTGATAGAGGCCGTATTGCTGCCCACCTTCGTCGGTAAACACGGCGCGCAGCAGACGCTCTTTATATCGGGAAACGTCGGGCAGAAGAAAAGAGACAAAGCTGCTTTTCGAAGAAAATTCGTCTTCGGCGACAGCGGTGTTCTCATATCGCGCCAATAAGCGGCGTATATCGCCGGTTTCGGTATTTGCGATAATCAGTGAGTCTTCGCCCAGACCGTAAACATATGGCATAGAGTCCTTTACCATCAGGAACGAGCTTAAAGGATTCATATATAAACACTCATCAAACTCGTAGCAGCCGAATATGCTATTGTTAAGATATGCCACGCATTTACCTTTTATCAGCGGATATGCCGGCAAAATAAGCAGTACGGCCAGCGTTAGCCAAAGGAATCGTTTATATTTCTTGGTTATCACAAGTTCACCCCCTGAGAGCCGGATTTGTAATCAGCATCAGCGTCACAGCCAGCAGAAACAATGCAGATGCAACAGCACCAATTACCGTCAT
>JAEWSD010000199.1 GCA_023398615.1 Bacillota bacterium | reverse complement strand
TCTGCAACCGCGAAATATTCATTGATGTTAAGGATACCGGCGTAGGAATTGAGAACATTGAAAAGGCTATGGAGCCTTTATACACAACCAGGCCGGAATTAGAGCGTTCCGGCATGGGATTTGCATTTATGGAAGCATTTATGGATGATTTGGAGGTAATATCCAAGCTTGGTGAGGGTACCACAGTTAAGATGAAAAAACTGATCCATTGAGAAATTCATAAATAGGAGGGAGTGAAACGTGGATACAATAGAGCTTATTCGACGGTCTCAGCAGGGTGATAAGGAAGCCAGGGACAAAGTAATTACGGATAATATCGGACTGGTGTGGAGTATCGTAAGAAGGTTTATGAGCAGGGGGCATGAACCGGAGGATCTTTTTCAGATAGGAAGTATCGGTTTAATGAAGGCTATTGATAAATTTGATTTATCCTATGAGGTAAAATTCTCCACTTATGCGGTACCCATGATTATGGGAGAGATAAAAAGGTTTTTGAGGGATGACGGGGTAATCAAGGTGAGCCGGTCTCTTAAGGAAACTGCCGGAAAGGTACGGATGACCAGGGAAAAGCTGAGTGATTTATACGGACGGGAACCTACGATCGAGGAAATCGGAAATGAACTGAATCTTGCGAAGGAAGAAATTGTAATGGCACTGGAATCCGGGTCGGAAGTAGAATCTTTGTATAAGACAATATATCAGGGTGACGGAAATGCTATCTATTTGATTGATAAATTAGAACAGACAAATGATGAAAATGAAATCATGATTGACAGGCTTGCATTAAAGGAAACCATAGCATCCTTGGATGAGAAGGATCAGGAATTAATCAGGCTTCGATACTTTATGGATAGAACGCAGACAGATATAGCAAAAGAGTTGGGAATCTCACAGGTTCAGGTATCCAGGCTGGAGAAGAAAATTCTTATGAAAATGCGTGAAAAAATGATGTAAATATTGCCAGTATATAAAAACATCAATATCAAATAATAACCATAAATATAAACATGGTTATTATGATTGTTGCGAACATGGTTATTGCGAAAAAGGCACCTGTTTATATTTAATATTAAACAGATGCTTTTTTATTTTATATAGTATCAATTATCAAGAGGTGGCATTCATGATTTATCGGAAAAAACTTTATATCGTTATTGTATTGTTGCTGATTATTTTTGCCTCTGTCATGCTGGCTTTTATCATGCGGAAGGATACCGGCAGTCAGCACGAAGGTACTTTAGTCAAAGAGTATTGTCTGGCAGAAAGAATCTAGTACTCTGTAACCCTTAAAACTTTACTTTGTACTGCTCTGATTGTCCAACTGCTGTGTTGTCGTCAATCGCTGTAGCAACCGCTACAGCTCATTCCTCCGCCTTGCATTGGAACAATCATCCTATCGTACAAAGCAAAGATTAAGGAGTTACAAAGCACTAGCAGTCTGCTAATCTTAGGGTTAACAAACTGTTGGTATAGTAATGGAAGGGAGCTTATATATGAAAGATATGAAAGATAAAGCAACTGCTTCCGATATATTTACGGAAGCAGATAAGAAGACCAAAGACCAGAAATACAATGAATATGTGAAAACAATGACTCCTAAACACAACGGTTTTGCAAATCTGTGCAAGGCATTTCTTGTAGGCGGAATCATCTGTGTAATCGGCCAGGCATTCATGGACCTGTTCAAAAGCTGGGGTGCGGATAAAGACATGTCTTCCTCTTATACTTCATTAACCCTGGTATTGATCGCGGTTATTCTTACCGGGCTTAATATCTATCCCAGAATAGCGAAATTCGGAGGCGCCGGGACCATTGTACCCATTACCGGTTTTGCCAATTCGGTTGCGGCACCGGCGGTGGAATTTAAGAAAGAAGGCCAGGTCTTCGGTATCGGCTGTAAGATCTTTACCATAGCAGGGCCTGTTATTTTATACGGTATCTTTTCCTCCTGGGTATTAGGAGTGATTTATTATATTCTTTTGAAGTTAGGGGTGATATAGATGGCAGAGCAGGGAAATTCATTCAATAAAATGCCCGGTAAACAGAGCATTCTATTCTCGAATCCGCCTCATATACTTTCCGGTTCTTCCGTAGCCGGAAAAAAGGAAGGGGAAGGTCCGCTCGGCAGTTTTTTCGATCAGATTGAAGAGGATCCGATGTTCGGAGGCACGAGCTGGGAGGAGGCGGAAAGCCGCTTAATGAAGAGGGCGGCAGAGCTGGCAATTGAGAAGGCAGGCCTACAGAAGGAACAAATTCGTTATCTTATCGGAGGTGATTTACTCGGACAGCTCATTGCCACATCGTTTGGTATCGTGGACCTGGAAATCCCCTTGTTTGGTGTCTATGGAGCCTGTTCTACAATGGGGGAATCCCTGGCCCTGGGTGCAATCCTTATAGACGGCGGGTATGCGGATAAGGTATTGACACTTACCTCCAGCCATTTTGCAGGAGCTGAGAAACAGTTTCGATTCCCTTTGGCATACGGTAACCAGAGGCCGCTTGCAGCTACCTGGACAGTTACGGGAAGCGGTGCGGTAGTACTCGGTTACGGAGCTCCTTCCGATAATGGAAATGCGGCAGGCCAGCCTGTTATTCAGGTAAAGGGGCTTACGGTAGGCAAAATTGTGGATTACGGTGTAAAGGATTCCATGAATATGGGTGCCTGTATGGCTCCGGCGGCATATCATACCATATCACAGAATTTAAAGGATCTTGGTGTGCAGCCGGATCATTATGATAAGATTATTACAGGTGATCTGGGTTATGTCGGAAAAGATATCCTGATTGATTTATTAAAGCAGGACGGATATGATATCAGCGGCAATCATATGGACTGTGGGATTGAAATATTTGATAAGGAAACACAGGATACCCATTCCGGAGGAAGCGGCTGCGGCTGCAGTGCCATTACCTTAACGGGATATATCCTTCACAAGTTACGCAGGAAGGAATGGAAACGTATCCTTTTTGTTCCTACCGGGGCGTTGCATTCAACCGTCAGTTTTAACGAGGGAAATACTGTTCCGGGTATTGCACATGGAGTAATGATAGAGACGGTTTAACTATTTATATATCACTTTTGATTCAGAAAAGAGGTACTTATGGATTATTTAAAGGCATTCATTATAGGCGGTGCAATCTGTGCCGCAGTACAGATATTAATGGATAATACCAAGCTGATGCCCGGAAGAATCATGGTAATACTGGTCTGCTTAGGATCCTTGCTGGGAGCGGTTGGAATTTATGAACCGTTTACGGAATGGGCAGGTGCAGGCGCCAGTGTTCCGTTGATCGGATTCGGTAACAACCTTTTTAAAGGGATTAAAAAAGCAATTACGGAGGAAGGCTTTATTGGCCTGTTTAAAGGCGGTTTTACCGCGTCTGCGGTCGGAATCTCGGCGGCACTGATATTCAGCTATATTGCTTCTTTGATATTCAGCCCGAAGATGAAAAAATAGGGCTTTTCGATATGAAATATTTCAAGCAGAATTATATATCCAATTAAAATAATTTTGAGATATCATATCATGTTTCTATAATTACTGGAGAAGGATATATAAACTGCTTTTAATATAGATTTTTAAAAGAAGCTGCCTTGCTTGGGCAGCTTCTTTCTAAAGTCCTGGGACTGATATTGTTATTCGGATGAAGAATTTGGTGTCGGAGTGGGAGTAGGTGTGTTCCCACCTTCCGGCGGGCCTGTTTCCCCGGATGGAACAGGTGTCGGCGTAGGGATGGGGACGTTTCCCGGATCGGATATCGGCGGCGTATTCGGAGGAATGGTTGGTAAAATATCGGTATCTTCCGGATCGGGTTCAAAGATTGCCCCGGGCACATGTACGCTGCAGGTTTTCTTCGGTAATATGAACGGTGTGTCGCCGGTCGGAGAGGTTTCTTCCTTGATCAGGTATACGGCCTCCTTCAGGGAATCGGCAGGACACAAGTCACCGGCTATTTCATTTGATACCTTACATACGTTTACTTTTACATGAACGTCACATTTCTCCGTGGGCTCAGTGCCTCGTGCAAAATATTCGGTTCTCACGGTAGAACCGCCGACATACTTGTCACACAGGCCGTCAACCGCTCTTTTACCGCTTTTTGTACATATTTTAACCTCAACGATGGAATCAGGTTTGGTAAACGTTTTGGTCTCCAGTCCTAATTCCTTATGAATCCTTTCCATAATATCACGCCAGATTATTTTTTGATAATTCGTATTCGTCTGTGTCAGGTTATTGTCAAAGCCGGACCAAATGGCAGCGGTGAAATAAGGTGTGAAACCCGCAAACCATAAATCGTACGTATCAGAAGTAGTACCGGTTTTTCCCGCGATTGGCATACTGATATTCGGGAACTTGACCAGGGTACCGGTACCTGTTTTAACTACATCCTCCATAGCACTGGTTAACAGGAAAGCAGTGGATTCCTTCATTACCTGGTTCGTTGTCGGTTTATTCTCCAGAAGAACCTTATTGTCATGGTCGATAATCTTCGTATAGAAGATCGGCTCCGTATAGACGCCGCCGTTGGCGATTGCCGCAAAGCCACCCGTCAGTTCAAGGTTTGTAACACCGTCTGTGATACCGCCGAGCGCCAGGGAAAGGTTTATATCGGAAAATACCTTTCCGTTTTGATCCGTTCTGGAATCCACTAAGGTGGTAAAGCCAAGCTTCTTCAGATAGTCAAAGCCTACCTGGGGGGTTACCTGGGCTAAGGTCTTTACAGTTACAATATTCATGGAGCGGCAGATTGCACGCCTTAGGGTAGTAAGTCCTTCATAGGATTCGCCGTTCCAGTTGCTTACATATTTATCGGAATCGGGATATTTATATCTTGCATCATCAATCACACTTGCAAGAGTCATGCCGGCGGAATCCAATGCAGGCAGATAGGTGGACAGTACCTTAAAGGTGGAGCCGGGCTGCCTCTTGGTGTTGGTTGCACGGTTCAGGGTCAGGCTGCCTTGCTTTTTGCCCCGGCCGCCCATGATTGCGACTACCTGTCCGTTAGACTGGTCCATAATTACCATCGAGGACTGGGGCTGTATTACCAGGTTGATTGTTTCTCCCAGGACGATATCCCCTTTTTTAACCTTTGCGGCCTTAAACTCCTTGATTTTCTCCTGTGCTTCCTTCTTGCTGTCAAAATAGGTTGAAATAGGAGAATCATAATGAAAAAATTCGGCAAAATCCTTATGCTGGTAGTGAATGGTTGTTCCGTTCTCTTTTTGCACGGACAGCTTATAGGATAACTCCCAGTAAGAACCTTTCCCAAGTTCAGGGAAGTAATCCTGATTCGAATATACGTCATTTACTATACTTTGTATCTTGGTATCCTGCGTGGTGTAGATGCTTAAACCGCCGCTGTATAAGGCATTATAAGCCTGTGTATAGGTGTATCCCTTCTTTTCCTGCAGATCCTCCATAACCTGTTCGATTAATTCGTCTACAAAATATGAATTGTAGGAAGTAACATCCTGCTCCTCATTAATATTCTGTATCCTGGAGTAAACATCGTCATTGACCGCTTCCGTATACTCGGCTTCCGAACAGTATCCCTGGTTCTTCATGTTCTCAAGAATATTTGCACGGCGTTCCGCATTATTTTCCGGATGGTTGATCGGATTCATATTCGTAGGCGACTGTGCAATGGCGGCAATGACCGCAGCCTCCGATAAATCCAGTTGATCAACGTTCTTATTGAAGTAACGTTTTGAAGCCGTCTGTACCCCGTAGGTACTGGCACCCAGGTTTATGGTGTTGAGATAGTATTCTAATATGGAGTTCTTATCCAATTTGTTTTCCAACTGAATGGCCAGATACTGTTCCTGTATTTTCCGGATAAAGCGGTCGGTGAAGTTATCTTCGGCACCGCCGTCGAATACCTGGTTTTTAATCAGCTGCTGTGTTAGTGTACTTGCACCCGCGTCAAAATTCCCCTGCTTTATACCCTGGAAGACAACCCGGAAGATGCCTCTGACATCGATCCCTTTATGCTCGTAGAATCTTTCATCCTCTATGCTGATAAAGCAATTCCTTACCACCTCGGGTATCTGATCTATGGTTACATATACGCGGTTTGCACCAACGGCGTACAGGGACTTGATTATCTTACCGTCTTTATCATATATATTGGTGGTAAAGCCTGTCGGAACGACATTAATCTGGTCAATTCCGGGCGCACTGTCGGCTAATCCTTTTAGTATGCCAAAACCTGCTACGGAGCCTACGATAAATAAAAACACAAGGCTTACTAAAAGCACTCTAAAAAGAGAAACGCCAGCTTTTGACGCGAATTTTCTTGACGCGGATTTTATCTGATGTTGTTTTTTCAATGTGCCTTTTTTACTAAAGTCCATAATAAACCTCTTTCCTGCATAATCGACTTGTCTGCAAGCCGATTATGGCGTAAATTAGTAGGTTGAAAAAACTCAACCTAAACTCCTTTATCCTGCTATTATATCAAATTAGCCATATAAAATAAAGAAAAACTTTGGAGCCGGAAAAGATAGGAAGAGGTATGGTTCCGCCGTTTTTCTGCAACAAAATGTTGCTTGAATTAATATGTAAGTACTTGTCGGAATATTCACGTATACGAAGAATATCGTGAAATAATAACATCGAAATTTTACATATCGTGAAATTTACACGAAACTTGTCAATGCGTGACTGTTTATGCGAGCTGTTATGCTTTGCTAAATTTACAAAGGGCGTTATAATACAAGTATATAATGTAATAACTTACTTTAGATTAGATGCTTAGATTACAATTATTGGGAGAAGTTAGGAGGATCATGAAGAAATTATTTTTAGAGGGTACAAAAACATTGGTATTGGAGGATAACAAGGAAGTTATACTTGACTATTATCTGGTTGAAGATTACAAATATGGCGAACGACAGGCCCTTTTGTATGGAATCAAGATTGTAAAGCATTTGGGGGATTGTTTAGAGACGGAGTATACGGAGCCTATTTCTTATTCCAGAGATATAGTAAAAGAAATAGTACATAAACTGTGGCATAATGAAGTAACGTTGGTCTCCATGTGCGAAATCGTGGATGATCTGGTAAGCGAATATGTATAACATTAAGGTTAGGCATCTAATCAATGAGTAGGTTAAAATTTCTGATGGGGCAGTGAAGAATTCGGCAGGTATTCCGATTCTTCACTGGATCAGTGTACCCGGTACGGGTACATCTTATTGCTTGTATTCCCGCATGTCTTTTCATAAGTCAAATATCTTTAATTCACCCGAAATGACCGCATAGTAAACGGCTTCCAGTTCTTCCGTTTC
>JAEWSD010000159.1 GCA_023398615.1 Bacillota bacterium | reverse complement strand
GGAAGACCTGCATCCGATCTGGGGAACCGTTAAGAAGGGCACAATAAGCGGGCACCGCTTCAGAATGGCAGGCATAACAGGAGGAAAAGAGGTTGTTGCCTTAAGCTATGTACACAAGATTTGCGACAATATCGCAGCAGAACCGGCAATCAAAGACCACATCCATATCGAAGGGCTGCCGGGCGACCTGGATGTTGATATCAAGGGCCTGATGCCGTTGGATGAAAGCTATGTTACCAGCACCGCGCCTACCATCAACGTAATTCCTGCCGTTGTTGCAGCAGAGCCGGGCTACAGGCAGGCTATGGATCTGCAGGTTGTCGTACCAATTAAATAAGGGAGTATCTTTTCATATAGTAAGATTCGAAAATCAAAAGTCCATTTAAGGTATGCTCTATGGTTATGGATACGTTTGTAAACAAAGAGCATACTCAAATGGACTTTTGACAACCGGGGTCTGTTAAAAAACCTTCACATTTCTTTTAATCTATCCCGTTCCGGGTTTCTTCCCTCTTTTTAACAGACAACTTTGATAATACACGGAATTCAGAGATAAGCATAATCAGACTCAACACAAATACGATGCCGTCCGTCAGAGCCGGTGCCAAAAATACTCCGTGAATACCAAGTCCGCCTGCCTTAGGGAGCAGTACCGCAAACGGGATAAACAGTACAATCTGCCTCAGCATGACCAGTATACTAGCCTTAGCAGCTTTCCCCAGGGATTGGAACAGCGTAATGACAGTAATCATGAACCCAAGAATTATGTAAGTACTGAACAGCACACGGAAATCGCCGATTCCCTGGGATACAATTGCCGGATCGGTTATAAACATGGAAAGTACCTGTCTTGGTGCAAGCTCCACCGGCAGATAAAATAACAATGCAAGGATCGTTGCGCCAAAGCTGAAGCCAAGCGTAATTTTTTTTACGCGCTCATATTCCTTTGCACCAAAATTGGTTCCGGCTGCGGGCTGGAAGCCCTGACTCATCCCCCATAAAGGAATGAAAGCAAAAGCCTGAACCCGTAAGGAAGCGCCAAGAACAATCTGCCAGATATCTCCTCCGTATCGTGACGCTGCATTATATAAAACAGTTTGCTGTACCAGGGACATTACCTGCATCAGCATTGCGGAAGCACCGACACCTAAAATTTCAGGCAGCAGGCTGCCATCTACCATAATCCGGTGAATACGTACCGTTCGGCTCTTTTTCAGAAAATACCATAGTGTAATGGCAGCTGTTACGAACTGGGAAAATATCGTTGCATATGCAGCGCCCTCCAGCCCGTAGCCGCTTCCGTCCAAAGCATAAATCAAAACCGGGTCAAGAATAATATTTAATACCGCACCTATCCCTGTTATCAGCATGGCTCTTTTCAAAATACCTTCCCCGCGCATGATCATATTGGCCGACTGTGCAAAATTGACGAAAAGGGAACCGGCATAAATAATTCTTAAGTAGCGTTCCGCAAGGTCCAGAATTTCACCCTCCGCACCGGACAGTGTTACTATCTGTCTCGTGAATATCATGCCGATAATGGTGACTGCAACTGATAGAATCAGGTTCAAGGCAATCAGATTGCCCATGATTTTATCGATCGTTCTCTGATCCTTCTTGCCAATGGCCCTTGACAGGACAGAGGCCGATCCTATACCGATCAAGGTAGCAACCCCGCTGTTTATCAAGGTAAACGGATAGGAAACAGAAACTGCACCCATAGCATTTGCTCCGATCATCTGACCTACGTAGACCGCGTCCATCAGGTTGTACAGTCCTACCACTACCATGCCGATAATGGCAGGCAGGCTGAGGGAAATCATAAGCTGCAGCGGTGATGCCGTCAGCAGCATCGTTCTTGTATCTTCCTTTCTATACATGTCATACCTCCTATTTTATAGTGCTTAACTTCCTTTTTTGTTAGCCATAGCTAACCGCCGAAAATAAAAGAAGCCTCTAACCGTGACAATTAAAATCACTAATTATCGGCTCTGCGTCTGTGCGTCTGGCTCTGATTGCAGGTTTGCGGTAAAATCAATCAATGTTTCATGTCCGCATTTTGGACAAAACACGGGAAAATTTATTAAGACGGTGTCCTTCCTGATCTTAGTACGGGTCTTTGACCCGCAAAGTGGACAATGTATCCACCCTCTGTCATCCACAACTATTTTATTTTGCTTCGTCAACTGTCACCTCCCGATAAGATATCCCGCCAGCCGCACATAAAGAATCTCCACAGCTGATGTGCATAAGTGTATGCTTCTTCCTTTGTCATATCATGGATGACAATTTCAAACAAGCCGGAATAGCAGGCACTGGAAAGAATATGAATCAGGTTTGTTCCGACTCTTCCCGATGTTATCGCAGTATTTCCCGTAGTCTCGATAAATTTAATCGTATACGCAACATCGATTTCTGCTATATCATTGATGAATTCGGCATATTTAGTGCCGGCCGAACCGGTAACAAGCAGCTTGAAGATGTCAAGATACTCAAGAAGATAATCCACGATTACATCTATCTGCCCGGCGGAATGCTCAAAAACATTCCCTGCCTGGTAATCGGCAGGGAGCTTGAAGAAACTCTCCTGCTGCTCCTTAAACCACTCTCTTAAAGCGCTGACGGCAGGTTCAACTACAGCATCAAAAAGCCCCTCCTTATCGATAAAACGGGTATAAATCGAGCCTGTGCTGGTACCGGCATTCTGGGCTATGGTGCGCAGGGAAGCATTCTGATATCCCTTTTCCGTAAATTCGATCCTCGCCCATTCCAGTACACGTTCTTGAACTCCTTCAATCCGGTTAGCCATAACACACCCCGCTTTCTGTCAGAATTTCAAATCACATTCATAACAGTGTTTTGAATTATCGATATGAATATAGCATATATCCGAATAGCTGTCAAGTGTTAATTTAACTGTTCCTCTGCCTACATAATTTAACTGTTCCTCTGCCTAATCTTATAACAATTAATGGATATATTATTCCTATAAAGTGTTGCCTATCTGCCGTTCCTGCTTTTCCTTAACTTTTTTGTAAATGAGATTACCATCCTGTAGAATATTTTCCTTGGCAATATCCGTGATAAAATATGTATCAGCTTTACATCAAAGGTAGGCTCCGATACCACCTTGCCTCTGGCTAAATCTTTCATGGATGCACCGACAATTTCCTCCGGCTGAGTGAATTTCATAAAGCCCTTCCTATGCTTGTCCACCTTCATACCGGCACTTTCATGGAAATCACTGTCCATGAAGCCGGGGCATATCACCTGGACATGTAGATCCGTATCAAGGAATTCCATATACAACCCCTCCGTAAAGGTTAACAGAAAAGTCTTTGTAGATGCATACAGTACGTTACTCGGCATTACCGCAAACGCACTGTCGCTTGAGACATTAATTATCGTACCGCTATTCCTTTGC
>JAEWSD010000047.1 GCA_023398615.1 Bacillota bacterium | reverse complement strand
TTGACCTTTCCTTTATCCGGCGTTATAATAAGCTGGAAGGAAAACATCTTCTCATTATTTGTACGGGAAGTATGATTAAATAAGTACCAACAGATTCAGACAACAATACAACTTACTTACGTGACAGGAAAGCAGGGAATACTATGACTTACAACACTGTGATTTTTGATTTGGACGGAACACTGCTTAACACACTTGAAGATTTAAAGGACAGCGTGAACCATGCATTAAAGGAGTTAAACTATCCGCTAAAGACTGCGGAGGAGGTAAGGAGTTATATAGGAAACGGAGTATGGCAGTTAATTCAACTGTCGGTACCTGCCGGTACCTCTGCGGACGCATCAGATCAATGCCTGCAGCTCTTTAAGGAGCATTATGCCCGCAACAACAGGAATAAAACAGCCCCCTATGAAGGTATTATGGAGCTTCTGGAAGATTTGAAGAAACAAGGTATAAAGCTTGCGGTAGTATCCAACAAATTCGATGCCGCAGTGAAAGCTTTGTGCCCGGTGTACTTCCCCGGCTATATAGATATTGCCATCGGGGAATCGGCAAGAGTTGCAAGAAAGCCTGCTCCGGACAGCGTTAATGCCGTCATGGAAGCATTAGGTTGCGCAAAGGAACAAGTGATATACGTAGGCGATTCCGAGGTAGACGTCGAAACCGCGCATAATGCGGGAATTCTCTGTATCGGTGTTACCTGGGGCTTCCGCGGAAGAAAGGTTTTGGAAGATGCCGGTGCGGATATCATCATTGAAAAGCCGCAGGAAATAGCGGATTACCTTATCAAAATATAAGGAACCGGAGAGGACTTTACTTACAGTCAAGGTCCTCTCCGATTTTAATTATACCTGCCACTTACAAACTTTCAGTGTTTTTCTATGATACCATCGATCAATCCATAGCTTTTTGCTTCTCCTGCACTCATAAAATGATCCCGTTCCGTATCGATTGCAATTTGTTCGATCGGTTTACCGGTAAATCTTCATCCAAATTGCTGAATGAGTCCTGTATTATGACTCACTTTTGCATAACCCACCCGGAACCCTTGCTTTCATCGAAACAGCAGATAATATTTTTTAAAATTATAGACAAAATACAAATAATATGATATTTTTAACTGTATATGAAATGAATCGAGGGGGACTTATCATGAGCTTAAAACGTCTGGGCAGAACTGCTATAGAATGCTTAAAATATGCGTTATATATTACCTTTATACTGTCTTTGACCCTTTACCCGATTCTTTTTTTGACCCATGATAACCCTGTAAAACCCCTTTCAGACGGAGTTGCTTCCGCAAACGGCGTAAATCAGCCGCAATATCCGAAATCACTCCGTCCCGCATTACTGGTCCCGCCGCAAAAAGAAATAATCGCATTTATCGAATATCTTAATGAGCTAAACAGTGATTATGAAACTTTTCAAAATTATATACGATATTGCAATATAATACTTTTGCTGTTCGGAATCAGATTATTAATCTATGCTTTTCTCTCCTCTTTCCGCAGGATCACAAAGCATTTATCAATGATCGCCCTTTCCGTCGGCGGACATGCTCCTCCGTCGGTCTTAGCATGGGTAATCTGAGACTGAAAAAATAAAATATAAAATTTAAGAAAGGTAAGAAACATGAAAAGCAAAAAACCCGTATTTTTTATTGTTTTAATAGTAGGCCTGCTTATGGCATACTGTGCCATATTCATAGGGGCTCCCATCATGCGTTACGGTATCGACATCCGCGGCGGTGTTGATGCGGCATTCGAGCCGGTCGGACTGGACCGCAAGGCAACTCCCGGTGAATTAGAGAAAGCCCGCACAATTATAGAAACCCGCCTTGATTCCAAGAATATTCTGGACCGTGAAGTTACCGTTGACCGGAAAAACGGATATATTATCGTACGGTTCCCCTGGAAAGCGGATGAAAAAGATTTCGACCCCCAGAAGGCAATGGCTGAATTAGGTGAAACCGCACAGCTTACCTTCCAGGATGACGCAGGAAATGTCCTTGTTAACGGTTCTAACGTAGTCGACAGTGAACCGGGTAAGGATCCGAGTACAAATGAATATATCGTATCCCTGACCTTTGATGAAAAAGGTACGAAGCTTTTCAGTGATGCAACCGCGAAACTGGTAGGCAAAAATATCAGTATTTATATGGATAAAACATTGATTCAAACGGCTACCGTTTCCGTACACATAAAAGACGGAAAAGCCATGATTAACGGAATGGGCAGCTATGAAGAGGCAAAAAGCCTTTCCGATAAGATTAATGCCGGTTCTCTTCCGTTTTCCATGACTACGAAGAACCATTCCACCATCAGTCCGACTCTTGGTTCCGGCGCACTTAAAATAATGCTGGATGCGGGCCTCATCGCGTTTTGTGTGATCTGTGTACTCCTGATCTTTTATTACCGCCTGCCCGGATTTGTTGCCTGTATCTCTCTTTTGATACAGATTGCCGGACAGATTCTGGCATTATCAATACCGCAGATAACTCTTACCCTTACAGGTATTGCCGGTGTTATCCTTTCCATCGGTATGGGTGTGGATGCCAACGTTATTATCTCGGAGCGTATCAGTGAAGAAATCAAATCTGGAAAAACCGTACGTTCCGCAATTTCTTCCGGATTCAAGGGTGCTTTTACCTCCGTATTTGACGGTAATATTACGGTGTTAATTGTCGGCGTAATATTAATGATCTTTGGTTCAGGTTCTCTGCTGTCATTTGCGTATTCATTATTAACAGGTATATTCTTTAATTTTGTTGCCGGAGTAACCGCATCCAGATTAATGATCTGGTCCCTGAGTGAATTCAAGGCCTTACGAAAGCCCGGACTTTATACCTGCTGGTCAAGGAGGGTGACATTATGAGTAAAGATACTGCAAATAACAACAGAATAATCGCCTTTTACCAAAAACGCTGGATATTCTTTACCATATCATTGCTAATCATGCTGGTTGGAATTATAACGATGTTCAAGGAAGGCGTACAGCTTGACATCCAGTTCAAGGGCGGTGCTCTTTTAAAATATAATTATGAAAATAAGATTGATGCGGAACATGCGGCCGATGTTGCGGAGGATTTCCTGAAAAGACCCGTAACGACACAAACTACAACAGATTTGTCCACAGGCGCTAACCGGCTTATAATAAATATTTCCGGTGATTACGGTGTAGATGCTTCAGCCCAGGAAGAATTTGATGCTGTCTTAAAGAAAGAATTCCCTGATTCAAAGCTTGAACTTGCCGAATCTTCAATGGTTCAACCGTTCTTCGGACAGCAGTTCTTAAGAAAAGGAATTACCGCCATACTGCTTTCCGCCGCACTGGTTATGATCTATGTATGGATACGTTTTAATAAGATTGGCGGCCTCTCTGCTGGTGTTATGGCGCTGATTGCCTTACTGCACGATCTGCTGGTCGTATTCTTTACACATGTTATATTCCAGATACCGATCGGAGATTCCTTTATTGCGGTAGCACTCAGTATAATCGGTTATTCCATTAACGATACCATCGTAATATATGACCGTATCCGTGAGAACAGTTCGCTGCATCCCAGAATTTCGGTTGATACGCTAACGAACCTCTCCATAACACAGTCAATGTCAAGATCCATCAATACGAATATCGCCGTATTGATCAGTGTGAGTATGATATATATCCTTGCATTCGGCAACAACATCGAATCCGTTCAGAGCTTTGCGCTTCCTATGGCGATCGGTTCCATCAGCGGATGCTACTCCACGATCTGTATTGCAGGTCCTCTTTGGGTTTCATGGAAGAAGAGAAAGAAAGCCGTGGTTGAATAGGTTTTAAAAAGAACTATAACGAATGCCATCGGAACCTGAAATAATCTCTCAAAGTATTATTTCAGATTCCGATGGCATTATTATATTGAAACGGTAATGAACCTGAAAGGCAGGTTCTGACAATCCTCAATGCTGTGATATAATTAAAGTATTCAACTCCTTTGACATAATGTCCAGGCTTTTTGCCGATTTCAGCAGTTCTTCACAGGAAGCAAAGGTTTGCTGTGTAGCGGCCGAGGTTTCCTGAATATTCTCCGACACAATATCGGACATATTCTTCACCCTGTTTATAAATTCATGTACCGACGTAACACTGCTCTCCTGTTTTTGAGCCAGACCGTTTATCATATCAAGGGACTGTATCGTCATTCCGATATCATGAAGAATACGATTATAGTAATCGTTGAAACCCCGGATAACATGAACGCCTTCATCCACCTTATCCACCAGGTCGTTTACCGTAGTTTCATGCTGATTCATATTGGAAATTACATTCGTTATATTACTTAAGGACTTTTGGCTTTGTTCGGAAAGCTTACGGATGGAATCCGCCACGACGGTAAATCCGGCGCCGTATTCACCCGCTCTGGCGGCTTCTATAGATGCATTCAGGGACAGCAGATTTGTCTCCTCCGCAATTGTCTGGATATCACCGACGATTGCCTGGATCTTTTTCGTACGTTCATCTATTTCCTTTGCACTGTCATAGGTCCTGATAGCGCTTTCCTTGATGCCGGTTATCTTTTCAACGGCATCCTCAATAGAATGCGTGCCGTTCAGTGCAGTCTGCTTCAATTGTTCGGAATTGCCGATTGCAGTCCTTGTCTGGTTTATCATAACTGCCGCATCTTCTGCAAGAGCATTAATCAGGTTAATGCATTCCTGTACACTGTCGGAAGTATGTATCGTCTCCTCAAGGATCGCCGACACACTGACCGATGTAGTTTCCGCACCGTTATACTGTACCGTCGACAGCTCCGATATATGTCCGCTTGAAATTCCAAGCTCCGCTATCGTGTTCCTTACCTGAATATTTACTTTTTGAATATTGTCAAGCGTCCTGTTCAGATTATATTCATTCCCGGAAGAATCCCGCAATATTTTTCTTCCCAAAAAGGTACTGATATAGGCTACACCGCCGCCGAAGAATACGGTTTGGAGCCTGATTAAAAAATCCGGCAGAGAAGTACTTACCTGCTCTATGCAGGTATTAAAATAAAAGGAAAAAATACAAATACAGGAACTAAGGAAGATTCCATATATCGTCAGCTTAAAATCCAGATAAAATGCACATAAAAAATATACTAATACAATGAACGCCCATGCATCCCGGTACGGCAAAAATACGGCAAGAGAAAAGTAATTGATACATCCGGCGGATATCAGAATGTATTTATAAACATTCACATAGGTTTTTTCTTCCTTCCTTTTTAAATACCAGTTTGACGTACCAACCAAAAAACTGTTGAATGCGATAGGCAAGCAGAAATAAAAAATATTTAACCAGGTAAGTCCGCTCATAATCCCGATAACCTTCATAGCTATATAAAAGCCAACACCCATAAAACCTGCCAGGACACAGCTTTTGCTAACCATACTGCTTAGCTCCTTCTGATGCTTAAGCAAATTTAGCTCAAATAACCTTTTTGCATTATCTTCCACACTTGAGGTACCTCCATCTTCTGTTTTTAATTATATTGGGAATATTTTTCTTTAGAAAATAATCTGCTTAAGAAAATTATAATTACCGGTGAACTATTCATGCAGCATATGTCTCACATATTACAGAATCATTCATGGATTTAATGTGGCTTCCAAGATAATCTGCCACATCGATAGTTTCAGATTGCTTGCTGTTAACCACTGCAAATTTTTTTTGCTTCGGTATAAATTTACCATTTTTACGATATTTATACGGTGTTATCAAGTATAATTCCTTAAAAGCATCCGTGAAGGACTGTTGGGAGGCATATCCCGAAAGAAATGCGATATCTATGATAGATTTGTCCGTGTTTACAAGAAGTCTTGCCGCTTCTGTCAGTTTCCTGTTCTTAACATATTGTCCGATCGTACAGCCTGTATACCGGGCAAATACCCTGTTTAAATGAAATTTCGAATAATCCGCAGCCCTTGCTATATCGTTTAAATTTAAATCGTCCGTTAAATGCTGTTCTATATATTCGGCTACATGATTCACCAATTCCTCCATTTCTTTGCTATTAAAAGCCATATTATCACCCCGATTCTCATTTTTTTACTTATTGTTATAAAATACTCATCTTTTTCAAAATTTTAACAGAATCGGTTTCATAATTCTTCATCAAAATTGCTCTTTTAATTAAAATTGCTTTCATTCATAGAAAATAAAAACCACCTGAATCGTAGAATTTCATTCGATTCAGGTGGCATTATACATGACATTTAATAATATTAAAGACAGCAATTTTGATGAAGATTTCTGTTTCATTATTTGTTATAATACAGTAAATTGTAAAAGAAATAGATATTGGCCGTTACTGCTGGGACACAATTAAAGCCTTTAATTCCTTTGACATAATGTCCAGGCTTTTTGCGGATTGCAGCAGTTCTTCGCAGGAGGCAAAGGTCTGCTGTGTTGCCGCTGAGGTTTCCTGGATATTTTCCGATACAATATCGGACATATCCTTAACTCTCCTGATAAAATCATTTACCGTTGTAACACTGCTCTCCTGTTTATTTGCCAGGCTGTTTATCGTACCAAGGGATTGAATTGTTATTTCTATATCATGAATGATATTGCTATAGTAATCGTTGAATCTGCGGATAACATTGACACCCTCATCAACCTTATCCACCAGATCATTGACCGTAGTTTCATGCCGGTTCATATTGGAAATTACATTTGTTATATTGCTTAACGACTTTTGGCTTTGCTCGGACAGCTTCCGGATAGAATCCGCAACAACGGTAAAGCCCGCACCGTACTCACCTGCTCTGGCCGCTTCGATGGATGCATTCAGGGACAAAAGATTTGTTTCCTCCGCTATTGCCTGGATATCTCCTACGATAGCCTGGATTTTTTTCGTGCGTTCATCCATTTCCTTTGCACTGTCATAGGTTTTGATTGCGCTTTCCTTAATACTTGTTATTTTATCCACCGCATTCTCGATGGAGTTTGCCCCGTTCAGTGCGGTCTGTTTCAGTTGCTCGGAATTGCCGATCGCAGTCACGGTCTGACTCTTCATAACCGCCGTATCCTCTGCAAGTACATTTATCAGATTCGCACATTCCTGGACGTTATTGGAGGTATTAATCGTTTCTTCCAGTATTGTCGACACGCTTGCGGACGTAGTCTCGGCCCCGTTATACTGCAATGTGGACAGCTCCGTTATATGCTCGCTGGAGCTTCCGAGCAGAGATATCGTATCCTTTACCTGGGAATCTACTTTTTGAATATTTTCAAGCGTCCTGTTCAGGTTAAATTCATTCCTGCAGGAATTTCGCAGCATCTTTCTGCCAAGATATGTACTGATACAGGAGGTCAGTGTACCGAAACAAAGCATTTGAACCCTGGTCAGAATATCCGGAAAGGCAACACTCAGGTCTTCAATACAGGTATTCCGATAAAAAGTAAAGATACAGGTAAACAGGCTTAATGTGATTCCGAAAGCCGTCACCTTGAAGTCCAGATAGTATGCGGACAGGAAAAAGAGCATTACCACGGCACCCCAGGCATCACGGTACGGTATAAACATACAGATCGCAAATAAATTGATGCTTGTAGCCAATAACAGGATATACTTAAATACATTAACGTAGATCCGGTCTCCTTTCCTTTTTAAAATCAGATTAGATATTCCCAGTAAAACCGAATTAAATACGAAAGGTATAGAGAAATAAAGTATATTGCTCCATTTAAAATCATCCATGATACCTACGATTTTTAACAGCACATAGAATCCGACACCTACATAGCTTCCGAATATGACGGTTTTATTAATGACGCCACTAAGCTCCTTCTGATGTTTCAACAAATTAGCATTAAATAAATCTTGAACGGTCTGCTCCATATTTGCACCCCCAGCAATTTTTCTTATTTATATTATACAATATGCAGCGTACCTTTTTCAACCATATATTAGTAGTATATTACATTATTATAAAATTTATGGCATAAAAATCGTTTTTATTACATTTTATTCTATTTTCAGTGGTACCCGAATATTCTCATCCCATTTATTTATACTCAGCGACCAGTTTTTTAAAAGCCGGTATTGATCTTTGAATCTGTTCTGTCTTAACGCAATAGGCGATTCTAACATATCCGGGGCATCCGAAATCATCTCCCGGTACCAGCAACAATTCATATCGTTTGGCCTTCTCACAAAAACTGCCCGCATCCTCTTCCATTGCCTTTATAAAGAGATAGAATGCACCATCCGGACGGATGCATTGAAAACCCAGGTCAGTCAGCCCATTGTAAAGCAAATCCCTGTTTCTCCTGTAAATTGATATATCTGCCGTTTTACCGATACATTCCGCAATCACCATCTGGAACAGACTGGAAGCGCAAACATAGCCCAGGGCTCTCCCCGCTCCGCACACCGCAGCATATACCTCGTCGGACCGGTGCATTTTATCGGATACCGCAATATAACCTATCCTCTCACCGGGCAAGGACAGAGATTTACTGAATGAATAACAGACCAGAGTATTATCATAATAATTCATAAGATACGGAACCTCGGTATCCTCATAAACAATCTCACGGTAAGGTTCATCCGAAATTAAATAAATTGTCTGTCCGTATTCCTTTGATTTTTCGACAAGGATTCCGCATAACGCATCGATACTTTCTGCCGAAAGGACAACACCCGACGGATTGTTAGGTGAATTCACAATTACCGCCTTTGTATTGCTGGTAATTGCTTTTTCAAAAGAGGAGCTGTCAATTTGAAAGCTGCCCGCCTTTGTCGGAACCGCAACCAGTTTTCCGCCTGCAGATTCAATGAATATTCCGTATTCCGGGAAAAACGGCGTGAATACTATAAATTCATCACCCGGTACAGCCAACGCTTTTAAAGATATGCTTAAGGAAGCGGCGGCACCGGAAGTCATGTAAATGTGTTCCGTGCCCACCTTTGCGCCAAACCTTTCAGTAATCGAATCAGCAACCGCTTTTCTGACCGCTTCATCCCCCTGCGCCAAAGTGTAGCCATGAAGGGCAACGGAATCCTTTGTCTCCAAAAGCTTCAAGATAGTTTCCTTCACACAATCCGGTGTCGGTATACTGGGATTGCCCAGGGTGAAATCAAATACATTGTCTGCTCCGATCAGTTTTGCCCTGGCTCTTCCGTATTCAAAGATCTCCCGAATTACAGAACGTTTCCTCCCCCAATTAATCATTTTTTCTGATATCATACGGTTACTCCTCTCTTGACCTGTTTATATCTGTTTCCTCACTACCCCGTACTCGTCATCAAGCCGGAAATACGGGCAGTCATCAAAGGTATTCCTTAAAAACCTGCTCATCTCATCCTCATCCAAGGCAGCCTGGCAGATAAAGCAGTCATACTCTTCCTCATAAACATAGCTGCTGCAACATTCACAGTTCAATTTGCCGGACATATCCATACGCCTCCCTGTCGTTTCATCTATATATACTATTTCAGATAATCCGTCAGCTTATCTACGGAAGTATTTATAATCAGTTCCTCCGGGAACTGTGTATGCTCGATAATTTTCTGTGCAAATGAGAAATTACCGACATCATCCGCTACATGGGCATCACTGCCGATCACGATCGGAATACCAAATTTTTTGCAAAACCTTAACATCGTGATATCATTGGCTTCGGAATTCTTCCGGAATCCGATCGGATTCAATGAACTGTTATTCAATTCAAGAAGGACACGGTTGTCCCCGGCCGCCCTCACCAGGCTTTCATAATCCACCGGATAGCGCATGTCATCCGGATGCCCGATAACATTCACATACGGATTCTTCATTACCTGAATATAAGCATTCGTATTCTGTTCCACGGTGCCCGGTTTGACACAGCCTATGTGCATGCTTGCAATTAGGATATCCAGAGATTTATGGATTTGCTCACTCATGTCGACCTGTCCCTCGTAATCCAGAATGTTTAATTCGGAACCCATAAGAAGCTTTACTCCCATCATTTCACGTCTGACTACTCTCAGATTCGAGAAATAAACCTCCGTACAGCTTCCCGCCATTCCGCTGCCATGCTCGGTAATGGCAAGAAGTTCTAATTTATGTGCACTTGCGGCCTCAACCATTTCCTTTATCGTACTGTAGGCATGTCCGCTCGCCAATGTGTGACTATGGATATCTAATACATAATTCATACTGATTTACCCTTCCTTCGTTTGCTGTGGTTACGCTTTCGTGAGTCATTTATAATTCATAGCATGAAACGGCCTTCCGGCATTTTAATGCTAATAGGTTAACATCATTTTAAATAAAGTAATAATGAGGCGGTTCGAGTTATCCTGGTTAAGAACTTCCTTTGCATAGGAAGGATTATCCGTAATGATATTATCCACTCCCAGGTTCTTCATCCTCGTCAGATCATTCCTGGTATTCACCGTCCATACATGGATTTCCTTACCATGATCATGTACTTTCTGCAGCAGGTTTTCATAAACAAAATGGCTGTTCATACTGAAAAAGTCGATATTCTCATCCTCATAACGGTCCGGTTCAATTCTGTAAGTAATATAACCTGTCCTGATCTTATCATTCAATGCTCTCACATTTTTCAATAAGTCTGCGTTCGTGCTGCTTATCACACACTGGCTTTCCATTTCGTATTCCTCAATAAGTCCTACTACGCCTTCCTCCAGGCCGGCTGTGTGATTGTCGTATTTTAAATCCAGGTTCATATTAATCCTGCCCTTGCATAGCTCCAAAGCTTCGCGAAGAGTCGGAATCCTTGTACCGGCATAAGCCGCATCCATCCATTTGCCCGCATCCAGCGCGGCAACCTGCACATAATCAACGTTCCAGACATATTTGTTTAAACCTGTGGTACGCCGCAGATTCTCATCATGGAGCAGTATCAGCTCCCCGTCCTTCGTCTGTCTTACATCCGCCTCGACATAATCCGCCTGTTCCTCAATTGCTTTCTCGATCGCCGGTATTGTATTCTCAGGCACATCATTGGAGAAACCGCGATGTGACGTTATTTTTATCATAGCAAAATCTACATAGATAAAGGATGCATCATTCCTGATAATGTTATAACTCATGTAAATATTTATGAAAGTAAAGGCGACTGCGACAACTATAATGATTTTCTTATAAGACCTTAATTTTAAGAAGACGGTTTCCACCGAATTATCAAAATAAAAGTATTCATTTTCCTCCTTCTTATATTGATAAAACATGTGTGTAAACAGTGCGGCATTCGCAAGCATACCGACTGAAAAGAATCCGACGGACAGGTAATTGCTGATCCTTTCGTTTATAGATATGAAAGTTACGATTGCAAATTCCTTGTCGGCAAATACAATAACAAGTAAAGCAGCCACCACCATGACTGCAATACGTATCAGGTAAACGAACAGTCCAACCAGTGTATTCCAGGTAATGATATAGAAAAACGCTCTTACCGCCCTTTTTCTATTCATCTTTCCGCTGAGTCCGCATGCCTGTCGGTAGCTTTTTCCTTCAATCAGGCAGTATTGCAATACGAAAGGCCTGCGGAACAGCAGCCAAAAAAGCAGGGCCAGAAAGACCAGTATGATTGGCAGAATGAAAGGATACTGGTTCAGATTCCTGGAGGCATACCGGAATACTCCGACATTCCTTATAAGAAATATTACCAACGGAATATTATAAAAAAATAAGGTCAGCCAGATCACGGGTATCAACTTGAAATTTTTGTGTATAATGGTCAGCACAACTCTTTTCAGTGCCAGGAAAAAAACCGCAAAAATTTTCGGCGCATCCCCATTTTCAATGGATGAGAAAAAGGTAATGAAAAAGGCGGTTTCAAATAACAGGAACAGTCCGAGAAGTAAGGCTAAGATAAGCAGAGTCAGTAATGTTAACGGATTAATAACAAAACGGAGGAAATTATTCAGTGTGATATAACTGAAGCCAGATAACGAACGGGCCAGATCCAGGCTGTAATGGACCAGCGGCGTTACCATCAATACATAGATTGCTATAAATATACTTTGTCCAAGTAATATCTGGAATATATGTTTAAATATTAATCGGAATGCATTCGAAAGCATCCGAGTTTTATTCTTCTTCTCATTCTGTAAAATCATCCAAGTCTCCATTCCATAAACGCTTAATTACCGTAAATGCCGTAACGAATCGTTCTTACTTATTATTAATATATTCCTGTGCGGTAAGTTTTGAAGCAATATAGGATAAATATAAGCCTGCCAGATTAATATCCGTACATTCATAAAGCATTCTTGCTCCAACCACATCTTCTATCTCATTAAAAATCAATTCACCCTTGTCACCAATCAGGAAATCGATTCCTGCCAGTCCAAAATCAAAAATACTTATAATCTTCTTTACCGTCAGGACTTCCTCTTCCGACAGTTCATATCTTTCTACCTTGCCTCCGAGGGAATAATTTGATTTGAAGCCCTCCCTGGCGGTTCTTAATATCGCGGCTATAATCTTCCGCCCTATGACATATACTCTGAGATCCTGCCTTCCGGTTCCGGTAAAAGGCTGTATAATGGCATCGGAATGCCCTACGCCCTTAAGAATTTCTTCTCGTTCTACACTTGTAGAAGCAATCGGATCAAATAAAAAAACCTGGCTTCCGCCATGTCCTGCAACAGCCTTTATTACGGACCGCCCCTCTATCCGATCCATTGCCTCCCTAAGCTCCTTGCCTCTTATGAATACCGAATCAACCATATCAATACCAAGCTGTGCCACGTACTGGCAGGTTTTGGCCTTATCATTACACAATCCGGCAACCCTGGAATTGTTAAAGGCCGGAATACCCAGGTATTCCAATTGCTTGGTCAGTAAAGGATAGATTGTCCTGCAGATCGCAAAATCAGGTTTTGTAACTGCCTCATGGCCATAGGTTACGAACCACGTACGGTCCCGGATGCCGATTTCCAACTTCCCGGCAAGAATCAGTTGAATCTTTATCCCTGATTTCCTTCCTTCCTCCATATACAGATCAATATAGCTTTGATTCTTCTTTACATCTTCCTCACCGTATATCAACCAGCCTGTCATTGTTTCTCCATTCCTATGGGTTTCCTGCGAAACTCAAGTTTTTTGTGTTTATCCGATACACATTCTCTTGATAATATATTCTATTATACAATCCGCAGCATTTACCCCCGTACAGTCAAAAATGTTCTTAAAATGCGCATTGGAATTTACTTCACATACAATCGGCTCCTGATTTTCCCCAAACAGGATATCCACGCCGGCAAAATCAAGACCGATCGTCTGACAGCATTTAACCGCTAACGCTTCCTGCTCCTTCGTCGGTTCATACGGCTTCATTTTACCGCCGTTTGTAACGTTGGCTCTGAAATCCCCGTTATCGGAGTAACGATACATGGAAGCAATAACCTGATTACCTACCACCTCTAAGCGGATATCCTTTCCGAAGCTGTTATGTATAAATTCCTGAAACAGCATCGGCCTGGTTCCGATCTCCAGGAACTTATTATATAATTCCTGCCTGTCTTTCACAAGATACACCTGCTGGCCGAAGGAACCGAAGCATTCCTTTATGATCATTGGAAAAGAAAGCCGTTTTATGATTTCTTCCAGGAAATCCTGATTGTTATAACCGATATTGGAATAAGTCATGGGAGCAAGTATTGTCTTCGGCATCCGGATTCCGGCACCCTGTAAGTAAAGATGGGTCAGGGATTTGTCGTCGCAGACCGCAATCGCATTGGAAGAGTTGAAGACCGGAATTCCCTTCATCTCCAGATATCTTGCCAGTCTGATATCCTTGTCCCAGAACAGCACAAAATCAGGCTTTAAGTCCTTATCCTCCCAAAGCTTCAGCCGTCCGGACTCCAGAGAAACCGGCACCTGCGCGTTGGTCTTTAAGGTCAGTCCGATATCATGCTTTTTAGCGGCATCTATCAGCCAGAAATTAAGCTCCGTGAACTTATTCGAATGTAAAAATGCATTTGTTATTAACCATCCCGTCATAATTAACTCCTGACTTAAACGTACTCATCCACATACTGCTCAAACTCTTCCAGAGACATCAGAATCTTTCTTGGCTTCGTTCCTTCCTCGGGACCAACGACACCGGCCTCCGCAAGCTGATCCATAATTCTGGCCGCCCTGTTAAAACCGATCTTATATACTCTTTGCAGCATACCGATGGAGGCTTTATCCTTCTCAATAATAAATTTGCCGGCTTCTATGAAATAATCATCTCTGTCGTTTGCGGCGGATGCTCCCGTGCTTTCTGCCGCCTGTACATTCGTAATTTTATTGGCGATATCCTCACTGTAGTCCGTCTGTCCGTTCTTTGACGTCAGGAAATTAACAACCGCCCCGACCTCCTTATCTGAAACAAAGGCTCCCTGGACACGGATCGGTTTCGGGTAACCGGACGGGAAGAACAGCATGTCCCCCTTGCCTAACAGCTTCTCCGCACCGGAACCATCGATAATCGTCCTGGAATCAATGGAAGAAGACACCGCGAACGCTATCCTTGAAGGGACATTTGCCTTAATCAATCCCGTAATAACATTAACGGAAGGCCGCTGGGTCGCAATAATCAGATGCAGGCCTGCGGCACGTGCCATCTGCGCGAGACGGCAGATAGCATCCTCAACCTCACCGGGAGCAACCATCATAAGATCCGCAAGCTCATCCACGATAATAACGATTTGCGGCAGCTTCCCGTAATTCTCATTCTTATCGGAAACCGCGGCAACCTTTTCATTATAGCCCTTAATGTCCCTGACACCCAGCTCCGCGAACTTATTATACCGTTCCGTCATCTCCATGACCGCCCAATTCAGGGCCGCCGACGCCTTCTTCGGATCGGTTACGACGGGAATCAGAAGATGGGGTATGCCATTGTAAACACTTAACTCCACTACCTTCGGGTCCACCATGATCATCCGGACATTCGAAGGTTTCGCCTTATAAAGAATGCTCATGATTAAGGTATTGATACAAACCGATTTACCGGACCCGGTTGCCCCGGCGATCAGTAAATGCGGCATCTTAGCAATATCCGTCACAATGGTCTGGCCTCCGATATCCTTGCCCACCGCAAAAGCGATATCGGAAGGATGGTTCCGAAAGCTCTTGTTTTCTATGATATCCCGGAACATTACCATAGTATTATCCTTATTCGGCACCTCAATACCGACAGCCGCCTTGCCGGGAATCGGAGCTTCGATCCTGACATCCGCAGCCGCCAGGTTCAGCTTTATATCATCCGCAAGGCCCGTTATTCTGCTGACCTTCACACCCTGCTCCGGCTGCAGTTCATACCGGGTAACCGCCGGGCCGCAGCTGACATTCGTTATGGTAACCCTTACCCCAAAGCTTTCAAGTGTCTTTTGGAGCTTGATTGCCGTTTCCTTAAGATCCCTGTCCGACATTCCCTTGGAATCCGATTTAGGCTTGGACAACAGTTCAACCGGCGGGAAGATATACTCCTTCTCCTGAATTGCCTGGTTCCGGCTAAGGGCCTCCATATCCGAATCACGGGTATTCCCGGCTGCCGGATGCTCCGTAACGCTGCGCTGTTCTTTACTGTGAACTTCGGTCATACTATCCTGCCCCGCAGCATGGAGCAGCTTCTTGATATCCTCATCCAGGCCGGGACGCTCCGTATCGGCAGTCTGCGCATGCCCTGCTTCTGTGGCAGGTGTATGCAGAATTCCGGTATCTGAGGAAACTTCACCGTCGGCGCCGAACTTCACCCTTAACTGGTCCTCATAGGTTTTATTCCGGCTTTCATCATCTCCGGCTTCCCCGTTATTCCCGGCTCTCTGAATCGGAATGCCGTCCGTATCATAGGAGCGGATCTCTTCCATATCAATGCCATTCTTCTTTTTTGAAGCGGAGCTTTCCCTGGCGGCTTTCCCGTTATCCTTCCTGTGGCCGAAAAGTCCGCCGGCCTGCTGATTTTCCGTACCGTCCTTTTTCTTTAACAAAACCGTCCGTGCAGGGCGTCTTTCTTTTGTCCCGGATGCTTCCTCACTGCCGTCTGCCGTCTCCTCCTCTTCTCTTTGAAGCTTGCGTTCCCTCATAAGCTCGATGGATTCCTGGCTGAATGCATGTGCTTTCCTGCCGAGATAGGCAAAGAGTGTCTTGCCGGTTATGAACATAAGGAAGATTATCATGAGTGCAAGGAGCACTATGTAACTCCCCACCGTACCGAACAGCGGGTGCAAAAGCCTGCACACGACACCGCCGACAATACCTCCGCCGTTCTTGGCATCGGCCGAGGAGGTATAATAATCCGTTATTTTTGCCTCAGTATTATAATCGAAAAAAATAAGATGGATCAGGGCTGAAAGAACGATAACCAACAGGTCCGCACATACCAGCTTTCCAATCGCAGTTTTATTTCCGCGGTTTGCAATATAGAATGCCACACCGAAAAAAAGGAAAAACGGCAGCAGATAAGCTAAAAATCCAATTAAGCCAAAGGTAACGCTGTTTATTGCCTCCCCGACTTTTCCGCTCAGATTAAAATTACTGAAAAAAAGCAGTAAGGAAATTACCAGTGTCACAATTAACACGATTTCATCACGGAACACGGAAGGCTTCTTATTCCCACGTGTATTATGATCCGTCTGCTTCCTGCCGGCCACCTTCTTCGGCCTGCCCCTTTTTCCGCTCGAAGCACCGGTTTTTCTATTCGAATTTGTATTTCTTTTTTTATTCTGTTCCGCAGCCACGCGAAATCCCTCCTAAGCTACCGTAAATTGTCCAATAACCGCAAGCAGTCCTAAGACCATGCAATAAAAAGCAAAAAACCTGAATTTCCGGCCCCTGACGATAACCAGCATAGTCCTGATGCTGATATATCCGATGATGCCTGCAACCGCGGTGCCGATCAGATAATAAAGCAGTTGTGTTCCGCCGGTACCGGCTATCCGGAAGTCCTTTAATTCCAGCAGCAAAGCGCCAAGCACTGCCGGTATCGACATAATAAAAGAATATTTCACCGCAAAGCTTTTGTCGAAACCGCACAGCAGGCATGCCGTAATTGTCGTTCCGGAACGCGAAAGCCCCGGCATGGTCGCAATGCCCTGGGCAATCCCGATTAAGCCCGCATCCTTATAGCTTGCGGCCTGTTCATCCTTATTCCCGGTTTTTACCCTGTCCGCAAGCATTAGCAAAATTGCCGTCAGGATAAGGAACAGCCCCGGTATCAGTAACGTTGTCCCCGAAAACTCGATGACGTCCTCAAACACAATTCCAAGGATGCCGGTTGGTATGGTAGACACGATCACCAGCATGACAAACCTCCGGTAAGGTGTTGATATTACCTTTCTGTAACCTGTTTTATTCTTAGACAACATGTTCTTTACCCGGATAAAAAGATTATAAAAGGAATTCCCTATAATGGCAAAGCCTTCCGTAAGCAGCTGCCTTATATCTTCCCGGAATGCCGCAAACACAGCCAGCAGGGTTCCAAGATGCAAAAGCACGTCGAACAGTAATCCCGTATCCGTATTTATCTTTAATATGTACTTAAATATAGCTAAGTGACCCGAACTGCTGATCGGTAAAAATTCTGCCAGGCCCTGAACGATGCCCATAAAGATCGCTTCGAGTAAAGACATGCATATCCCCCTATTATAGCAAATTGATTCTAAGTCTCCGAAAGGAAAAAGCCGGAAAACATTAGAACCAACTATATTATAACCTTTATTAACTTTTGTTGCAAGAAAAACTATTTAATATTTGGCTTTGAATTGGGCAGATTTGTTAATCTTGAACCCGGCATATACTCCGTATTCAGATAATCACCCATATCCGTGGAGCGAATGCCGTCCACAATATATTGATCCTCCTCCCGCCTCGCATAAAGCCTGCCGTGCGGCAGCTCAAGATTGATATACTCCGTCTGATCCGCGGCCGACTCCGTGTTTCTTTTTGATTTGCCTAAAATACTTTCCGTTCTATAGCTGTAGATTCTCTCCAGCGGAACCACCGTATACAGCATATTCATGCCCTCCCTGCCATTTCATATAGTTTGGATAAGGCGTTTTTGATGCCGCCGACTTCGTCTATAATACCGTCCTCAACGGCTTCCCCGCCGATCAATATGGAGCCGACATCCTTGGCAAGCTGGTTCGTATTCAGCATCAGTTTTTTTAACTGTTCCTTATCTATTTTCGAATGCCTGACAACAAAATTCAGTATTCGCTCCTGTATCTTCTCGAAATAATCGTAGGTCTGTTCCACGCCGATTACGGTACCGTTCATGCGTACCGGATGTATGATCATCGTCGCACTGGGTACGATAAAGCTGTAATCTGCCGATACCGCCAATGGTACGCCTATGGAATGACTGCCGCCAAGCACAAGGGATACGGTCGGCTTGCTTAAGGAGGCGATCATCTCCGAAATAGCCAATCCGGCTTCCACGTCACCTCCGACGGTATTAATCAGGATCAAAAGCCCGTCGATGTCGGAGCTGTCCTCGATTGCCGCAAGCTGGGGCAATACATGCTCGTATTTGGTCGTCTTGTTATGTGACGGCAGGCATTCATGCCCTTCGATCTCACCGATAACGGAAATCAGGTGTACCTTCGTCTTACGTTCCTCGTTCACTAAGGTCGTCTGTCCGTATTCCCGAATCTTGCCGTCATCTAACTCCTCCTTCTCCTTCTGCTCTCTTTCCCGTTCGATCTTTGTAGAATTGTTCTCCATATATACTCCTGTCTGCCTGTAGGAAAGGCATA
>JAEWSD010000284.1 GCA_023398615.1 Bacillota bacterium | reverse complement strand
ATGTACAGTGTAAAAACCGGAATTATATGTATTGAACATGCATGACAAGGTGATTTCCGGATAAAAGTAACAGTTCAGCCTTACGACTGAACTATTACAAATGATGTGCAGAAATTATGCATTATGCATAATTTAGCACAGACATGTCTCGGGCTTTCTGTGACTTTCGCTTTGCTTCCCTCACAAAAAACGCCTCGCGGTACCATAGGCTGAACTGTTACGGATAAAATACCGCGGATATTCCTAAAGCGGTTTTTCTCTTTTAAAATCTGCGCCGATATGATATTATAGTAGGATAAAGTCAGCAATATAACAGAAAGTTGGATAGGATACATGTCTAAGAGTTTATACATATCGGAAAAGCCCAGTGTTGCCCAGGAATTTGCCAAAGCACTGAAGGATTCCTTCAGGAAGCAGGACGGGTATATGGAATCGGATGCTTCTATTGTAACCTGGTGTGTGGGACATCTGGTAACCATGAGTTACCCGGAGGTTTACGATCCGGCGCTGAAACGCTGGACGGTCGAGACACTGCCCTTTTTACCGAAACAATTCCTGTATGAAATAATTCCCGGTGTGAGCAAGCAGTTTAATACGGTGAAAGCTTTACTAAACCGTAAGGATGTTGAACGGATCTATGTCTGCACCGACTCGGGACGGGAAGGAGAATACATTTACCGGCTGGTCGAGCGGATGGCGCAGGTACCGGAGCATAAGGAACGGAGACGGGTGTGGATTGATTCACAGACGGAGGAAGAAATCCTTCGCGGAATCAGGGAAGCAAAGCCTTTATCCGAATATGACCACCTGTCGGATGCCGCATATCTGCGTGCCAAGGAAGACTATCTGATGGGAATTAATTTTTCACGGATTCTGACCTTAAAATACGGCCAGAACGTGACAAACTATCTTGGGAACGGGAAGAGAGCGGCGATCTCTGTAGGCAGGGTCATGACCTGTGTACTGGGCATGGTTGTCAGAAGGGAACGTGAGATCAGGGCTTTCGTAAAAACTCCTTTTTATAGGGTGCTGAATACGCTGGAAGCGTCGGAGAGGACCTTTGACGGGGAATTCCGGGCAGCCCCGGGCTCCAAATATTTTAATTCCCCCCTGCTGTATAAGGAGAACGGCTTCCGGGAACGCAAGGATGCGGAAGAGCTGATACGGGAACTGCTTGAACGGGAACCAAGACTTAAGGAAAATCAGGAAAATGGCAAGAACAGTTTTACGGATACCTTGTCCGGGGAGGAAAAGGTATCTGCGGAGATTACCGGTATAGAGAAGAAGAAAGAGAATAAGAACCCGCCGCTGCTTTTTAATCTTGCGGAATTACAGAACGAATGCTCCAAGCTGTTTAAGATAAGTCCGGATGAGACGTTAAAGATTGTGCAGGAACTCTACGAAAAAAAGCTGGTTACCTATCCGAGAACCGACGCGAGAGTGCTCTCGACTGCGGTCAGCAAAGAGATACAGAGAAATATCGGAGGCTTAAGGGCTTACCCATATGCGAAGGATTATGCGAATGAAATACTGGAAAAGGGTACCTATAAAAATATAGCAAAGACCCGGTATGTTAATGACAAGCAGATCACGGACCATTATGCGATCATACCGACCGGACAGGGCCTGAATGCACTGAATTCCATGTCGTCTGTCGGCACCAGGGTGTATGAAATCATAGTCAGGAGATTCTTAAGCATCTTTTATCCGGCGGCGGTATACCAGAAAATTAACCTGATTACAAAGATGAAAAGTGAATCCTTCTTTTCCTCCTTCCGTATTTTGATTGAGGAAGGGTATCTTAAAATTATAAAGAATTCCTTTGATAAAAAAGCGGTCGTTTCGGACCAGGCAGAGGAGGAACAGAATTTCGATAAGGATTTCATGGAAGTAATCCGGAATCTGAAAAAGGGCATGGTACTGCCGGTAAAAGCCATGCTGATCAAGGAAGGTGAGACGGCGCCGCCAAAGCGCTACAACTCCGGTTCCATGATCCTGGCAATGGAGAATGCCGGACAGCTGATTGAGGATGAGGAGCTGCGGGCACAGATAAAGGGCAGCGGCATAGGCACCAGTGCGACACGGGCGGAGATTTTAAATAAGCTGTGTAAAATCAGCTATCTGAACCTGAATAAGAAAACACAGATCATTACGCCTTCACAGCTTGGAGAAATGATCTATGATGTGGTGAATTCGTCCATAAAGTCGCTTCTGAATGCGGAACTGACCGCAAGCTGGGAGAAAGGCCTGACCTATGTGGCGGAAGGGACGATTACGGAAGAGGAGTATATGGAAAAGCTGGAAGGTTTCGTCAGCCGTATGACAAACGGCGTTAAGGGACTGAACAATCAAAGCATGCTCCGCAACTGTTTTGACGAGATCTCCGTAAATTATAAGAGATAAGGATATATGCTATGCCGCTTATGCCGGCAGGATGGAGGACATTATGCATGATAACATGTTGATCGGGAATTTATATGATATGACACAGACGATAGCCTCTTCAATCTTTGAGGATGCCTGTTATCCCTGGGAGGTGCTGCCTAAGATCGGGGAATACATACTTATTTTGGGCAGCAGTCTGCCCGCCGATGAGTATGACAGGGCAGGTGATAATGTCTGGATAGCGAAGACGGCAAAGGTGGCCCCCACAGCGTGTATTAACGGGCCGGCTATTATCGGCAGGGGAGCCGAGATACGCCACTGCGCTTATATACGGGGCAATGCCATTGTCGGTGAGGGGACGGTTGTCGGGAATTCTACCGAGCTGAAAAATGTAATACTGTTTAATAAGGTACAGGTGCCTCATTATAACTATGTAGGGGATTCCATATTAGGCTATAAAGCCCACATGGGTGCCGGTGCCATTACCTCCAATGTGAAATCCGATAAAACTTCTGTTACCGTTGATTATGAGGGAAACAGGGTTGCAACCGGATTAAGGAAAATGGGTGCTATACTCGGAGACAATGTTGAGGTCGGATGCAACAGTGTGTTGAATCCGGGAACCGTGATAGGAAAAGATACCCATATCTATCCGCTGTCTATGGTCCGCGGATATGTTCCTGCTTTGAGCATCTATAAGAAGCAGGGAGAAATCATTGCCTTACGGCAAACAGTTGAATAGCCGAACTAATTTGTGCCCAGATACGCGGGAGCGGTGTTGTTTTTGCTTTACCGTTTCCCGCGCATACTTTGCACAACAGGATGTGTTACCGGAAACTGTTTCCGTCTGAGATATGAGATACATATTCCTGCATCTCGTTCTTGGAACGGATCTGATGTGTGTGATCAATAATTTCCTTCTTTTTCGTATCATCCAGGGACGAAAAATAGTTCATGGCATCCAGATCTTGTGCAAGTGCCATACCTAATCCCATCGGAATCCCTTTCCCGTCTACCAAATTCTTATCATCCATAGAAAATTCCCGCCTTTCCCTTAACTGGTTTATACAAATTGAATAAGCTGCATGGAATAAAAAGATTTATGAAATAAAAAATTACACAATTACTTCACGAATTTAGTATTCCTTATAAAAGTTGTTTTATGAAATGAAAGAAATTGAAGAATTTCAAAGTAATGGGTCGGAAAATTATTACTGATAAAATTTGGATTTACTAAAGGCGGATTTTAGAATATAATGTATATGACAGGTTGAAAAATTTGTCAGAAATAAAAATTTCAGAGAAGTTATGGCGGATTGGCTTCTGTCTGATGAGATTGAGATTAAGAGAAAATAATACGTGATTTAACGTAGATTATACAGGGGGATACTACATGACGACGGGCCTTCGTTATAAAAAACATAAGCTGTGCCTTATTATCGCCGGAGCAATATTGCTGTTTTCCGTGATCGGCGGCACCGGGATTACCGTCAGTGCGGATGGCGGCAACTTAAACATTCTTATATTGAATTCGTACAGCAATTTTCTTTGGACGGATAACCTGGACAAGGGAATCATGTCGGCGTTAAACGGCATGGATGCGGAATATACAATATATACGGAGAGCCTGGACTTTAAAAGGTTTCCTGAGAAAGAGTATCAGGACCTGCTTGTGGAACAGTATACCTACAAATATAAAAACCGGAAGATGGATATGATCATTACCACGGATGATCAGGCCCTGCTGTTTGCCCTTGAACACAGGGCGGATTTATTCTCAAACGCTCCGATCGTATTCAGCGGTGTATATAAAGATACCGCGGACCGTATTATGGAAACAAATGAAGGCCTTACCGGGGTCTACGAGAAGCTTGACATAGAAAATACCTTAAAATATTCGATGCAGCTGAATAAAAAACTGAAAAAAGTTTACCTGATTTCGGAGCCCACGGACATGGGCAATATTACTGAAGATAAGATAAGCAGTACGATAAAAGCCCTGGCCCCGCAGCTGGAAGTCATTTCCTTAAGCAATATGGATTTTAATGATATGCTGGATTTTGTATCAAAGCTTAATTCCGACAGTGTTCTGATGTTGGGGGCATATTCCCAGGATAAGCTAAAGGAGCATTACGGCGGGCAGAACGTAGCGGAGATAATCAGCCGCCGCAGTACCGTGCCGCTGTATGTTTTGTATGATTATTCCTTCGGTACGGGGGCCATAGGAGGGAGCCTGCTGATTGCGGAGGATCACGGAAGAAAAGCGGGAGAGTTTGCGGCGGATATTATCAACGGCGGAAATATTTCCGGCATGGAACCGGATGCAGGAGATTATTATAAGCCGATGTTTGATTACCATACATTATTAGAGTATGGGATTCCTTTAGGAGACCTTCCCCGGGACAGTGTCGTGATAAACCGGCAAATCAGCTTTTTTGAACGGTATAAGACAGGTGTTATGATTGTTGTCGGAATCTTCCTCTTTATGGTGCTGTTCATAACAGCTCTGCTGTACAACATATTTAAGAGGTTAAGAGCGGAGCAGAAATTAATAGAGAAAAATGATGTGATCCGGCATCTGTATGAAACCGTAAGCCGATCGGAGGATAAGCTTCAAATGCAGTATAATGAATTGCTGGAAACCAAGAATCAGCTGGTGGTAAGTGAAGAAAGATACCGGCTGGTTACGGATGCTTCCAGTGACATTATCTTTGACTATTTCTTTGATACGGGCAGTTTCTATTTCCCGGAACGTTCACTTGTCATTTACGGACATGCCAAGCATAAAGTTCAATATGAGGAATTCCGGACCTGGATCCGTCTGGAGGATGACTTGAAGTTAAAGGAGCTGATGGACCGGTATCTGAAAGGTGAGTCACCAATCCTGTATGCGGAGATACTGGTCAATGTTGATGAGAAAAGGTTCCTCTGGTATTCCATACATGCAAAAGCAATATGGAAGGACGGGAAGCCCGTACGCATGTCGGGCTGCTTTATGGACATCACGGAGAAAAAGGAAAACCTTCAGATGATTGAAAATCTGGCTTACTGCGATTTGCTTACCGGATTAAGCAACCGGACCGGATTTTACAAGATGGTACGGGAGATTCAAAGTGAGGCTGCGGCATCGAATAGCAGATATGCCTTGTTCTTCATAGACCTGGATAATTTTAAGGATTTAAATGATGCCTTCGGGCATGAGTTCGGTGACCAGGTCTTAATTCAGGTTGCCAAAAGATATAAAGTTCTGTGCGGAGGCAATATCCGGATTGCAAGATTGGGCGGGGATGAGTTTATTATGATATTATATCCGGCTTCCGACGATACGATCTATGAGACGGTGGACAGGATACTGAATCTGAATAACGATAAGCTCTTCATTCAAGAGAAGGATATCTATCTGTCCGCAAGTGTCGGGGTTGCGGTATATCCCGACCATGCCGACGATTATGAGGCACTGATCCGCTTTGCGGATATTGCGATGTATACGGCAAAAAAGGAAGGAAAGATGCGCTATAAGCTATTCGACAGTTCATGGTTCCATCTGCTTAAGGATAAGGTGAAGTTGTCGGAGGACATCCGGATCGCCCTTGAGAAAAAGCAGTTTATCGTATATTACCAGCCGGAGATTGATGCGGTAACCGGTGAGATAAAATATGTGGAAGCACTGATCCGGTGGAAGCATCCGGATAAAGGCATGATCAGTCCGATGGATTTCATACCTCTGGCGGAGGAAACGGGTAAGATTCCTTTGATAGGTTTCTACGTTCTTCAGGAGGTGCTTGATTTTAAAAACCGCCTGAAAACGATGGGGTATGAAAAGCTGCCTATCTCCATAAACGTATCTGTGAAGCAGATTATTGAGAAGGATTTCATAGAGCAGTTTTCCATGCTGGTCGGAAGTGCAGGGATCGAACCTTCCCAGATTATTATTGAGATAACGGAATCCATATTTGTGGAATCCTTTGAGGATATCAATGAAAAACTTAACCTGTTAAGGGAGAGAGGCTTTCATATTGCGCTGGATGATTTCGGAACCGGCTATTCCTCCTTAAGCTACCTGATGCGCCTGCCTATCCAGACGCTAAAGATCGATAAAAGCTTTATAGACGGAGTGATATCGAACAGTATCAGCCGTTCCCTGATTATCTCCATTATTGAAATCGCTCATAATTTAGGGCTTAAGGTAGTGGCGGAAGGAGTGGAAAGCAAGGATCAGATGGTATTCCTTACGGAGCACGGCTGTGACTATATCCAGGGCTATTATTTCAGCAAGCCTTTACCGGAAGAGGACCTGGTGAGGAAACTCTACAGCAATGCTTAAGTGTGAAGAAAAAACATCTTCACCTATTATTTGAGATGCCGCAAAGCGGCATCATGTTTGGAAGTGTGAAGCACCGTCGATCTCTATAACGGAAGTTTCTCAATATCATATTGTGAGTTGATAACCAGCCACATCTGGGCAAAGAAGTACATAATATTCCAGATTCCGATACCGTTTAAGCCAAGCTCAGGAACTAAACCGGTGTAGGCTTCAATACTCCTGGCATCCTTGAACTGCACGAAATATTCATCTCCAAGTGTGTATTGGAAGTAGCTGGATTTGGTAATATCGTCGTACTGAATGGCTACGCCCAGATCTCTGGCCAGTTCCAGAACGGAATTGTAGCTGATGGCCTGACCTCTTGAGAAACCGGGTTCATAAGGCAGTGTCCAGACATATCCGATACTTGGAATACCAAAAGTGATTAATTCGGGTGATATTTGTGATGCCATATATTCCAACAGGTTCCTGATAGAGCTGAACGCTATCGAACCGGAAGGCATGCCGATGGAATATCCCCAATCATAGGATATGAAAACCGTACCGGCAACCAGCTGCGCCAGCCTGGCATATTCCAGCCTGCTATATATGGTATCTGTCATTATTTCAAAAGGACTTAAGCTTAATGTTATGAATATCTGATAGCCTTCCTTCGTGACACGGTCCGTGAATCTGGTAATAAAGGCCAGATAGGAATCCCTGTCCTGCGGGTACAGATACGGAGTATTGATATTAACACCGTAAAACCCTTTTCTTCTTAGTATAGCAATCACATTTTCTATAAACAGTTCCTGTTTTTCCTCACTTATAAGAATTGAATGTATGATGTTGATTTCTTCCGTCTGATTCACGCTTAAGGCTGTCAGCATCATGACAGGTGCTACTCCATATTGCTTGGACAGCGCAATAATATCCATATCGTTAATGTCTACAATCTCCGCATCGGCTGTAAACGAATAACTGTAGATAGTCAAATAAGTAAGAAACGGCAAGGTTTTTCTGAGAAGCTGTCTGTCGATGAACGGGTATGCATAACCGTTTGTTGAAATTGCCATGATTTTATCGTCCGTGTAACTGATAATAATTTCCTCTCCGGGGTATATGTATCTTTGATCGGATAGTCTTGGATTATTTCTCAACAGCTGCATCACGCTGACACCGTGAGCTTCCGCAATACCGGATAAGGTATCACCTTCCCTTACTGCATAAACCTGCTCCGGATAAACGATAACCAGGGTTTCCCCTACTACCAGATTATTCGGACTTTGGATATCGTTATCCGATATGAGCCTTTCCGGTGTGATATCATATTGCTCGGCAATGGCGTTAATGGTTTCTCCTGGCTGGACTACATGAATAATCAATTACTTGCTCCTCTGCGTACCGCAACGTACAAATATTTATTCTATCTTATGCCGGTAAGCGTTTGTTTGATATTCATTTGGGCAAAATATTAAACCCGACATCCCTGCATCATTGCCAGGTATATTGGGTTTATCACTTCATTGTGCATATAAAAATGTTTATCCGACGATAAAGAAGCCGATTGCTGCAATCATGTAGATTGACATTAGCTTTAACCCTTCCATCCAGTTGGTCTTTCCGGACTTGACGACCTGGTTGGCAATTAGAACACTCGAACCAAATAAAAATAACTCAACCGGTTTAAATATAATACTCATAGGCGAAAAGAGAAGGCTTACTAATACGGATACGGGAATGACAAAAAGTGCAATCTGTAAACTTGAACCTACCGCTATTTCTATGGATATATCCATTTTATTTTTTAATGCCATTATTATAGCGGTCGTATGTTCGGCAGCATTGCCTACGATTGGAATTAATATGATGCCGACAAACATTTGTGAGATGCCTGCCAATTTTGTCATGGGTTCTATACTGTCAACCAGCAGCTCGGATTCAACGGCAATGAATACCGTGGCAATTGCCAGAACAAAGATACTAAAGGGAAGACTCCATTTGGAATCGATATCTTCGGCATGTTCTACGCCGTATAGATCCTTTTGGGTACGGAACGAATAGATCATACCTATGACATAAATCAGCAGCATTATTATGCTGGTTATGGAACTCAGGTTCTCATACCTTGAAGTGATAAGATTCTCAGGTGTGTTCCATGTGAATACGGCGGGAAGCGATAATCCGATTACCGCAAACAGCAGCATCGTTGCGGTAAATGTTCCAAGCTGGGAATCATACTTTAATTCCTTATGCTTTAAGCCGCCTACAAAAATGCTGCAGCCTAAGACTAATAAGATATTGCCGAGTACCGAGCCTGCAAGGGATGCTTTTACAACATCGAACAATCCGGCTTTAATGGCAAAGAAGCTTATTATCAGCTCTGTTGCATTGCCAAAGGTTGCATTTAAAAATCCGCCGAACTTCGGGCCTGTATAGGCCGCTATCTCTTCCGTAGCCGCTCCCAGATATCCTGCTAAGGGTATAATGGATGCACAGGATAAAAAGAACATAACGGTAGCATTCCATTTCAGAAAGTAACCAACGAAAGAAACAGGTAAACAAATTAGTAAAATTTTTAAGTATTTCATATGACATCTCCATGTAATAAGATTAGTAGTGATAGATGATTGTTAAAATTAAAACAACCAAACAACATCGACATTATAAATCCGCTTTCTTTTAAAAGCAACAATTATTTTAAAGATTTTATTTTCTTAACGGAATCAATATACGCTGCATTTACGGAATTGTTGCTAGTACTCTTTAACCCTTAAAACTTTACTTTGTACTGGTCTGATTGTCCAACTGCTGTGTTGTCGTCAATCGCTGTAGCCACCGCTACAGCTCATTCCTCCGCCTTGCATTGGAACAATCATCCTATCGTACAAAGCAAAGATTAAGGAGTTACAGAGCACTA
>JAEWSD010000134.1 GCA_023398615.1 Bacillota bacterium | reverse complement strand
TGATGGAGCTGAGGGGAATCGAACCCCTGTCCGAAAGCCCATTCATCGCAGCATCTCCCATTACAGTCAATCTTTTGACATTCCCTCCGTCCCGCGCCGGTTGACAGGCTCAGGATTTCAGTAGCTTCATAAGTTCTTTTATCCTCTCAAAGCTTTAAGGACAAAGTGCCTTGCTAATTTGATGCCGAGGTCTCAGGCCGCAAGTAACCTAAGCTCGACAGCTGCCACTAGGCAGCGTACGCTAAATTATCGTCTGCGTTTAATTTTAATTCTAAGTTGGTGACGCGGTCCTAGTCCGCGAATGGCTTCCGCAACTTCAAAACCCCCGTCGAAACCAGTACAACCCCGTAAGGATACGGCCGTTAACAAGCCCTCTGTTATAGAAAACAAACAGCTGAAGGTGTAACCGGAATCACAGACGTTACTTACAATGATCTGATTTAACAACCATTGTAAGCATTAGTATATACAGAATATGTGTCTAAATTGTGTCTTATATGCAAATTTCCGTTTAAAAATTTTTCCATATCCCTGCTGCCGCCGAACGCCAACAGGGATATCAGGCGGCATCCCCGCAGCACGAATATTCAGATATGATTTGCAACTTCGAAGGCATCCCAAATTGCATACATAATATTGGAAACCTTCTTTGCGTCTCCGAGAAGATATACCTCCGGAGCTTCAAACTGAAGTTTTTTATATAAACTGTCATCACTGATGTAGCCCACAGATAATACAACGCTATCACAAGCTATTTTTATTGTACTGTTATTCTTTTTTACGATAAGCTCACCATTCTGATAATGCTGTACCTTTGCCTTGCAAATTATATCGATACCGTAAAAAGGAATGAGTCTCTCCAACATTTCTTTATTTGCAGAGCAAATCGGACCATTAACCTCCATTAATTTCGGTAATGCCTCCAACAGATATACCTTTTTCCCCTGCTTTGCAAAATGAAGCGCTGTTTCACAACCTACCAGACCACCTCCGATGACAGCGACAGTATCACCTGTTTTCTTTTGCCCCAGCAAGGCTTCTTCCGCCGTAATTACCTTTTCATTCTCCCCTAAGGAGATACGTTTTGGTTTTGAACCGGTAGCAATAATCACTGCGTCATAATCACTAATGCTTACCGTACCGGTATCAACACATTTTTCAAAAGTAACCGGTACCTCTAATCGTTCCAATTCATTGGCATACCATTTTCCCAGAAGTCTGTCGTCCTCCTTAAAGTCCGGAACTCCCCCAGCCAGTAAATTACCTCCCAATTGATTAGATTTCTCTATTACTTCCGGTTTATGACCACGTTCCGCCAATACTCTTGCAGCCTCACAGCCCGCCACACCGCCTCCGATAATTAGAACCCTTTTTACCTTTGCAACAGGTTCATAGGCAGTATACCGCTCTCTCGCACATTGCGGATTAACCGCACAGTTAATCATGGAATACTGCTGAATCCTGCCCATACATCCTTCCTGACATGAGATACAAGGTCTTATCTGTATCTCTCGTCCGCAACGTATTTTTTTCACATAATCAGGGTCGGCTAATAAGGGACGGCCCAGAGAAATTATATCACAGGTACCATTTTCAATACATTCACTTGCCATTTTGGGATCGTCCATTCTTCCTGCCAGAAGAATCGGAACTTCTACTGTTTCCTTCATAATTTGAGCATATTCACGATACAATCCTTTTTCCTGATACATCGGCGGATGATTCCACCACCATGCATCATAACAGCCTACATCAATATCTAATGCATCATAGCCATAGGATACTAAAAGCTTTGCCGTTTCAATCCCCTCCGGTAAATCTCTCCCCTTTTCTTTAAAAATTTCACCAGGAAGCGCCCCCTCTCTCCAATCCTTCAGCATGGATTTTGGAGAATACCGCAAGGATACGGGAAAATCCCAGCCACAGGTCTTTGCAATCTCTTCCCTTATCTCCTTCGCAAAACGCAGGCGATTTTCCAGGGAACCGCCATATTCATCCGTTCTCCGGTTAAAAAAACTAATCGCAAATTGATCCAATAAATATCCTTCGTGTACCGCATGGATTTCTATACCGTCGAATCCCGCACGTTTCGCATTTGCAGCACCTATTCCGGATGCGGTTACAATTTCATTAATTTCTTTAACGGTAAGCGGTCGGCAAACCTTATCCAACCATCTGTGCGGTATTGCAGACGGAGCCACAGGAGGAAATTCTCCTAAATTAGTCGGTATGGTTACACGACCAAAGCCTGCCGACATCATCAGAAATATTTTACTGCCGTATGCATGAATCCTCTCTGTCATTTCTCTGCTCGTTCTTGTGAAATGTACCGGGTTGTATGTACTATTGGGACAATTTGGCATGGTTTGTGTTTCCACTTTATTATCGCAAAAGGTAACCCCTGTTATAATCAGTCCGGTTCCTCCTTGTGCACGCCTTACATAGTAATCGATTCCACGTTGGTTCCAGCCGCCTTCTGCATCCCCAAGCCCCAAAGGTCCCATTGGCGCCATCGCGAATCTGTTAGGTAACTCACAATTTCTAATTTTAAAAGGTGTAAATAGATTTTGATGTTTCAAAAAACCGTCCTCCTTTCATCGATTGAGTGTATTCGATTACTCTCCCATATACCATTCGCCTCCATGAATTTCTGACGGATCAATATATTCTTTAAATATCCCTTCGATAAGATAGGTAGAATAGAGGCTATAAAAAGAAATGAGTATTGGCAGTAAAAATGGAAAAATACAAAAAACTAATACGCATAATAGATACGTGAATAAAAGCAACCCCGTTTTGGGTGCGTATTTAATTGCAAAAAAAACGGAAACCTGGAAATATTTCCAGACAGACAGAGTGAACCTGGATAGCAGCGGGAACAGATATATACCGGACGAAGTCAACAGGATCACAGGAACCAATATGATCAAAAAAACACCTTGCCCCTTCGCCGCTTTGGCTATTGTTAATATTATACCTCCAAATAGTAAATAGAATAGTGTTATAATACAACCCTGTACGGCATTACCTCTCCATGCACGGAAGTATTCCCGTACCGGTTTCCCTTTCCCATAGCGAATAGATTTTGCTACTGTATAATACAAAGCCGTACAGGATGTCCCAAAGGTAATAATCGGAAGAGATGTCACCATCCACAACAGCCCGAGAATCGTCAAATCAGCTGCTTTATCTGCCAGTGTGTAAAGCTTACCGCTTCTCTCATTCTCCATTGACTACACCTCTATTCTTCTTTTTTTACTTTACATAATTCCCAGGCATAAGGAGAGGAAAGCTCCCCTTTCGCTCCAAAGGTGCAGCATTCCATACCATGTGCATGAATACCAAAAAATGACCCGACATCATGAAGTGTTTTCATATTAATGAGGAAAAAACCCTGCGTACCCGCCTGCCTTTCCTCTATAAAGGAAAACACATACATATGATCATTAATTTTCACATAATTAGCCGGATTAGATGCTACCCAACATGTCCCGTCCGGTTTAGTCATTACATAGGTATAATACAAAGGTGCCGTATAAATATGCTTAATCTTCAAATTTTCCTTTTCTATGTAGGTCCAATAAATAGACTTACCAACCAAATCCTCTGTAAAATCATGACGGTATCCATACTCCTCATACCCTTCCATAATGCCAAACAGAAAAGTTCTTCCTATTTCTCTGGCAGCTTGCGGCACTCCTGCCTTTGCAATACATAAAGTTACCAATCCCGTTTTGAAATCAAGAACCAGGGTATGAGCCGCAGGGGGGACCGATTCTTTACAATAATGCTGTACAAGGAAAATGTCTTCCTCCTCCGGTGCTTCCAGAACCTGACAATACTCTTTGTGCAGCCCTTTTTCATCAGCACTCCAGACCAACTGGTTTGTTTGAACAAAGTCATAATAATAGCATTCCTCTTTTTCAAAGAGAATTTTAATCTTTTTTCCTTTCAATTTATCGGACAAGGCCGGTGTATACTCTCCTTTCGCCAGACCGGTACTATTGTACCGCTCAACCGGTGTGCTGTCAGCAAGCAGCTGAACATCCTCTCTCGTTAATGCCGACCATCTTCTATCCATTCTTTCCATAATTAATATCATGCTCCTTTCAAATCCTGATTCATTCGTGTGACATACCAATCTTTTTTATTCTTTAGCCTTTCACTGCCCCTGCCATCATTCCCTTTATAATCTGTTTGGAAAACAAGGAATAAATACATAATGCAGGAACAATCGATACAAACAGTGACGTCATTACCCTGGGATAATCCGTAAAATACTCTCCCTTGAAACGCATCAGCATCAGCGGCAAGGTATAGTCTTTTTCATTACTGAATAAAATTAGCGAGAACGGGAATTCGTTCCATACATGGAAAAAGCTTATAATACCACAGGTGACAAGCACCGGTTTGATGATAGGCAGAATAACTGTAATCAAAGTTCTTGAGAAGCTGCTGCCATCAATACTTGCAGCCTCCTCTAATGCCCTTGGGATAGTATCTATATAGCTGCGTACCAGAAATATAGAAGTCGTCATTTCCATACAAATACAAGGCAGGATAGTAGAATACCAATGGTTTGATAAGCCTGCTTTTACAAAAATTATGTATATCGGAACCAGGATCGCATGAATCGGTACTAGTAGATTACTCATATAAAGTATAGACAAAAACTTACTTCCCCGGAATTTAAAGCGCGCCAGAAAATATCCGTTAATAAAAGAAAAAAGTAAAATAAAAATCAATGCAATCAGCGTTATGCGTAATGTATTAAACACTGCCTGCATCACCGGCATCTTAGTCAGTACATAGGAAAAATTACTCCAATTCAGCCATGATTCAGGCAAAGCCATAACATCCACGGAAAACTCTGTTTGTGTTTTAAATGTTGTATAGAAAAGCCATATCAGCGGAAAAGTGCAGGTAAAAGCATAAAAAGCAGGTACTATATTTACTGCTAAGGTTCCAAAAAAATGTGACGATTTATTGATTCTTTTTGAGTTACAATTATCCATGCTTTTTTTCCCTCCTTTGGCTTATCATATTCGGTGTCCTTGATATTACAAAAAGCGCCGCCGTTACCAACAGAATAAATACGGAAATAGAGCTTCCGTATCCCATATTAAATTGCTGAAACGAAGTATTATAGGCATAAAGCGCAAGTACACTGGAGGAATATCCGGGTCCCCCGTTGGTTAATGTCATAATATGATCGAAAGCTTTCATATTAGCCGATATACAAAGAAATACACAAACAACAAGTGTTGGCTTAATCAACGGCATGATAATATACCTCGCCTTTTGAACACTGTTACAGCCATCAATTTCCGCAACCTCAAGTACTTCTTTATCTATGGTTGTCATCGCGCTCAGCATGATTACCAGATGAAAGCCCACATATTGCCAGATCATTGGAATACAGACACACCACATAACATAGTCCGCCTGCGACAAAAGCGGTGTTACCATATCGCTACGGCCAATTGCCTTTAAAAAATATGTGACGAGACCAAAATTATAATCATACACAAACTGCCAGACATACCCGATTACCACTGCAGAAAGTGTCACCGGAAAGTATATGATTGTTCTATATAAATTCTTGCCTTTAATTCTTTTCGCATTTAAAAGACACGCTAAAACAAATGCAATTCCAAGCTGACCCACAAGACACACCATTACCAGAAAAATATTATTTGTTAATGACAGAAAAACATTTTTATCTGTAAACAGACTTTTATAATTTTCAAATCCCACAAAGCTAAAGCTTTTAATGCTGGAAAACTTAAAAAAGCTCATAATCACTACCAAAATGACCGGCAGGACAAAAACTAACAGATAAATCAAAAAGCTCGGTAACAGATAAGCTAATGTTAACGCACGACCCGGCAGCAGCTTGTCCCTTTTCTTTTTCCTAATCAAATAACCTCACTCCTTTCCGTTATGAAGATTTGTTATCACAAAAACTTTCCTCTACACTTTTATCAGGCGGGCGGCTAGCCATTATTTGACTAGCCGCCCCTCTTCATAACCTTACCGTGAAAATACCTGTTCCTGATTTGCTTGTATATTCTCTGCTGCCGCCTCAGGTGTAGTGACTCCTGCCAGAACACTCTGTGTCTCATTTTGAATTGCTATTTTTACCGTATCATTGATATAATCATTAAAGTTTAATCCTGTATTAGGTGTATTGTTGATAATTTCAGACATATCTACAAAAGGCTGCCCTAAATCAGTCCAATCATATTCTGTTTTAACCGGAGTTGTTGTTCCATGCTCCGCACAATACCGGGCATACTCCTGGCTGCTGATGTATTGACAAAATTCAATCGCCGCCTGCAGCTCCGCCTCTTTTCCTTCTTCCTCTAATCTTGAACTGACCCCTACGGCAGCGCCACATGCATTAATCAAATAATCCTCTGAACCATTTGCCGACGGCAATAATGCTACTCTCGTATTTTCCCATACCTCCGGATATTCTTTACTTAATCCCTGCAGTGTAGCGATGCCCCATCCGCCAACTACATGGCTGGCGGATTTCCCCTGCATATACATAGTTGCTGCTGAGATGTCATCTGTCATATTAAAATCCGCGTTAAACAGCTTTGGCATATCGGCCGTTGCCTGCATTACCTTCAGGAAGCTATCATCCGTCCACTTTACACTGCTGTCACCGGCTATTATTTTGTTCACCCAATCTTCTCCGCAGTAATTATATGCCAAGGCATCTGTAAAATAGGAAACAGCAAACCATTTTGCCGTATTGCCGAGAGAAATGGTATCAACGCCCATTTTATTAAAAGCTTCATCTGCCGCCAGCAGTTCTTCAAAGGTTTTCGGGAATTCATCATACCCTGCTCCCTTCCACATTTCCGTGTTATAGCAGATTAAATTATATATAGAATATTTGTTTGGCATACCATAAATTTTTCCGTCATAGGTAGTGGAGCTTAGTCCGTCATAATAATCATCCGGATTAATATGATCTGTCAAATCCACCAACATACCGGTTCCGGCAGTGCTATCCAGCCATGTGTATTTTACATAGCTTATATC
>JAEWSD010000104.1 GCA_023398615.1 Bacillota bacterium | reverse complement strand
TTTTCAAGCCATCGAGGATTAACTGTTCAAACAAGGGCACCATTTTCAGTAATGTTTTGGAAAGCAGTATCGTCATAATCTCGGGATTTACTTCTTTGGTATACATCAGCCCGTATTCTGAAATGGAACCTGACAGGCCGGAGAAAATCTGATTAAGCTTTTCTTCAAAGCCCAGGTCGGAAGTATTGATAATTTCGGTGATTTTTACAATGTAGCTCTCGTTATACTTTTCTAAGGCCGCTTCGTATATTTCATTCTTGGATTTGAAATAGTGATAGAACATGCCGATTTCTCCGTCGGCTTCTTTCAAAATGGAGCGGACGGAGGTTTTCTCATAACCGGTTTCTAAAAATTGTCTCAAAGCAATTTCTATAAGCTCTTGCCGCCTTACCTCCGGCGATTTTACAACTCGGGTCATAATGAACTCCTTTCATTACAAAACGATGTTCTGTAATTATTATAGATTACAGAACATCGTTTTGTCAATAAAAATAAATAGATCCGGTACCGTTAACCCTTCGGATAGTCGTCGATGTGGAAGATTCCTATCTCTTTGTAATGATCGATTTTATAATTGATTGTGTTCAGGCTGTTATTAAGCTGCTCCATTTGAGCCAGTATATATCCTTTATGCTTTAAGAGGATTTCTTTGCGGGTTTCTACCGTTTCGTTGCCCTTGAGGCATAGATTCATGAATTCCTTGATCTGCAGGATGGACATGCCGGAGTTCTTCAGGCAGCATATCAGGCCAATCCATTCGATATCGTTGTCCGTGAATTTACGTATCCCGCTTTTGCTTCGTTTCACTAATGGCAATAGGCCCTCCTTATCATAGTATCTTAATGTGAAGATGGATAGCCCGGTTTTTTCGGATACCTGTTTTATTGTGTAATCCATAGTATAATATTCCTCCTGTTAATGTGAATCATTCCTTCTGTTCCGGTTCGTCACTTTTCAATTCTTCCGTTTCCGTTCTTGGATATCTGGACCTGATAATTACGATGAGGCAGCCGGCCGCAAAGAGGAAAATGGAAATAAATTGTGAGGTAGAAAGGCTGCCGACACTTCCGCGTACTAAATCTCCCCGGAAAAATTCCAGGATAAACCTTCCGACGCTGTAAAAGACCAGGTAAAAACCGGCAATCTGGCCGTCCGACTTGACCCGCTTTGCAAGGATTATAAGAATAATAAAATGCAGGAAGTCTAAAGCGCTGGACATTAACTGCGTGGGAATCAGCCGTATGCCGTTCGGCGCATAGTGGGATTCATGGAATATGATGCCGAGAGGGCTTTTTGTCTCAATACCGTAGCAGCAGCCGGCCAGAAAACAGCCCAGTCTTCCGAAGCCCTGCGCGAGAGCGATGGAAGGCATGACCAGGTCAAAGTACTTAAGGAAGTTTAATTGGTATTTCCGGCAGAACAGGAAGCCGGCCAGGATACCGCCGATGATGCCGCCGTATACTACAAAACCGTCGGATATGATAAGCAGTAATCTGGGGTTGGCAATGATCTCTTTTATCTCGGTAATATAGTATAACAGCTTAGCTCCAAGTATTCCCCCGACCAGACACCAGATTGCAAGGACCGAAATCCGTTCATACTGTAAGTTCTGTTTTTTAGCTCTGTATTCTGCCGTAATAAATGCCGCAATCACTCCCAATGCAATCATGGTGCCGTAACCGTATACGGTAAAAGGCCCGATCGTTATCAATTCATTTTTCATATAATTCTCCCGTCTGCGTGCAGCGCACGCATTGAAATAATAGGGTATGTATACACCTAAATCTATGTCTAAAGATAACATACTCTGAAATATGTGTCAATCACGCTATTTGAGGATTGACTATTCGTATTGAGTGAGCTATTATAAAATGTATAAATTTAAAATACATAGGGACACCGGCCGTTATTATGGAAGTGGTATTATTCTGGCGGCATTATGCGGAATATTCTTTGAATCAGTGTGATAATACGGATTTCTTATTCGCCCCAAGCTGAATCAATAGCATGGGGTATATTTTTATATCGGATGAATATCAAAATAATAATTTTATATAAAGGAAGTGCTAACAATGGAGAAAAAGAATTTGGATTGGGCAAACCTTGATTTCAGCTATCGTAAAACAGACAAGAGGTTTGTGTCAAATTATCAGGACGGAGCATGGGATGAAGGAAAGCTGACAGAAGACGATAGGGTAACCATCAGTGAATGTGCGGGCGTTCTTCAATACTCTCAGTCCTGTTTTGAAGGTCTGAAGGCATATACCACAGAGAATGGAACTATCGTTGCGTTTCGCCCCGATATGAATGCGGCACGTATGGAGAACAGTGCCAAACGGCTGGAGATGCCTGTTTTTTCTAAAGAAAGGTTTGTAGACGCAGTCGTTTTGACGATTAAGGCTAACGAAGTCTATGTTCCTCCTTATGGTTCGGGAGCAACACTTTATGTTCGGCCTTATATGTTTGGAAGCGGCTCCGTAATAGGGGTTGCGCCTTCTATGGAATATCAGTTCCGTATTTTTACTACGCCGGTCGGTCCGTATTTCAAAGGAGGTGTCCGGCCCTTAACTCTCTGTGTCTGTGATTTTGACCGTGCGGCGCCAAACGGAACGGGGAACATTAAGGCGGGCCTGAATTATGCCATGAGCCTTCATGCCATTGTTACCGCTCATCACAACGGCTATGACGAGAATATGTATCTGGATGCGGCTACCCACACAAAGGTGGAAGAGACAGGCGGCGCCAATTTTATTTTTGTTACCAGGGATAATAAAGTGGTAACCCCGAAGTCCGACAGTATTCTGCCGTCCATTACACGCCTTTCCCTGATGCATATAGCAAAAGAATATCTGGGACTTGAGGTAGAAGAGAGAGAAGTATATTTCGATGAGGTAAGGGATTTTGCGGAATGCGGCCTTTGCGGTACTGCAGCCGTTATCTCACCGGTCGGTAAAATTGTAGACCACGGAAACGAAATTTGCCTGCCGAATACCACGAATGGTATGGGGCCGGTTACAAAGAAGCTTTATGATATGCTGACCGGAATTCAAATGGGACATATCGAAGCCCCGGAAGGATGGATTAAAGTAATCGAATAAATATCACCTCATTTCCAGAGGTTTTTCGGAAATGAGGTGTTTTTTTATTGTATAGGAAATTCCTCCGAATTCCCTATACAATAAAAAAGCACTCTGTGCAGGGTGCGCACTCGCGCGTATGGAACTTTACCGGCAAAGCCGGCCGCGCTCGGCGCGAGAGTTTGCC
>JAEWSD010000061.1 GCA_023398615.1 Bacillota bacterium | reverse complement strand
TCCTTTTCTTCCCAGGGTACCGTCTCCCCGTCCAGCTCGAACAGGTAGCCAAGAATATTATCCTTCGCATAAACATAGTAAAATTGTTCCAGGGTAAATCCATATTTTTTATAAATGTTATAGCTTCTCTTTATTACTTCCTTATGCCATTCGGAGGAGGGCGAGATATGGCCTTCAAAGGCGGAACCGATACACGGCTTCCATATTGATGGTATTGCGATCACTCCGATCGACGCGAGATATTCAATCCCTTCCAGCAGGGATTCCTTCGGTTCAATTCCGGAGACTAAAACCGACCTGACATATCCTTTTCCAAACACATCCACCTCATACTTTAACGCATTGATCCAATTCTCTCTTCCGCCGCATAATTCATCCTTGCCCGGGCAGATCGTCTTAAAATAATTCTTATCCCAGATTTCAATATTAGTTGCTATATGCTGATATCCCGCTTCCCTATATTTATCGATGATGCTCAAATCGGAAGGTGCGCCTACGCAGGCCATTCCGTGTACGTCCTCCGTACCGGTTTCCTCTTTGACCGCTTCTATCACATCAATATAGTATTCTATTTCCCTTCTCTCAGGTATAAATCCGCCTGTGAGATTGAAGCCCCGGTACCCTTCCTTATACCCGGCATTCACCGTTTCACCGATTTGTTTCGGATTCTTCCATTCGATTTTATCCAGCTCCCCAAAGGTATCTTTGGTAGCATTGATGTTACAGAAAAGGCAGTCCAGCCCTTTATCCTTCAACGAGCATTCATTGCTGTAGGTAATTGCCAGCCTTCCTCTGTCGATTGCCTGAACAATCCTTGACATATCCTTTCCGTCCGAAGTTTTTTGATTGTAAAACTTAGGCTTGTGTTCAAATGTTATCTCTTGCAATAAGGTCTGATTCTCGGTAAGGTAATACTTTCCGCCTGCCGACAGAATAGAAAATTTTGATTCCGGATTCCAGTAAATCGGGCTGTATCTTCCGCTTTCCCTGAAACGGAACCCGGCAGGTATCCTGGATTCCGTATAGGTGCTGAAGTTCCAGTCGAAGCAGGACCGGATTTGTTCCGAATAGGTATTTTCATAATCCAGATTTTTAAATAGCTCGGGTTTAATATTTACCCCTTCATTATTGATTTCCACCAGTAAATTGATTTCTTTTAAGCCTTCTTCTCTGCTCTCTGCCATACTAACCTCTTTCCTTTCATTTCCCTAATTCCTTCAATGCCTGTTCATAATATTCGGTATTGACTAATTCTTTTGCATCCACCCTTGCTGTAATAATTTCATGTGTATAGAGGAATTCGCATAAACCGGCCAGCTTCTCAATATCGGCTTCGGCGATATCCCCTTTTGCGAACTCAAACCGGCCGTTTCCTCCGTTGTTTTCCGAATATACTTTTTTTATCAGATCTACGGTATACTTACCCTCCAAAGTGAAATCCTCGTATGCTTTCTCCGGATACGCATTGGCAAATTCATAAGCTCTTATAATCGCTTTTTCCAAAGCGACAGCCGCTTCCGGGTCCGTTGCCAGGAATTCATTCCTGGCAGCCAGTACCTGCTGGGAAGACCATTCCGGTCTGTCCGAGGTGTTAAATATGATCTTTCCGTCTCCGCCCGATACAAGCAGCTGAGCCTGTATATCCGTTGCAATATATACATCCACATCCCCATTCAAAAATGCGGCCGTAGCATCGGCTACCGTGTTGACAACCTTAATCTTATCCGGATCAAGACCGTATTCATCTATCACTACGCCGAATAAATACTGCAGGATCGTTCCCTTGCCTACCAATACGGTCTTTCCTTCCAGGTCCTCCGGGCCGTTAACACTGTCATCTTCTTTTTGAGCCAGAAATGCCATATGCAGGTCGGAATCCACAACATTGATGACGGATACGTTAATCCCGTTGGATCTGGCTACGATCGGCGGCAGATTGCCGGCAAAGGCAAAATCTATCTTGTTTCCCGCAAATGCCTCATTTACTTCGGGACCCGCCCCTGCGAACCCGATGTATTCCGGTTTATATCCGGCAGCATTCAATTCTTCTTCAATAAAACCTTCCTTCTGGGCAACACTTGCAATTCCGCCTAGGAGTTCACCGGCCGAAGCCTGCCCGATCGTTACGGTTTTCAATTCTTTCCCTGTCCCGATTTCCTCCGCTTCCTTGCTCTGCCCCTGTACATTGCCGGCAGGTTTCGTACCGCATCCGGTAAAAGCCCCGGCGGACAATGCCATTACTGTTAGTAATAAGAACCAAATCCCCGACTTTTTATTTTTCATACATGCCCCCATCTTTATGCCCCGCTGCAAGCCTTCAGCACTATGCGCCGAATGCCAGCCGGACTGCTCCTCCTTCTTTCCTGAAAGCAGATAAGGACTCATCCTCTATCTGATAAATGTCATGTGTCAAATTCCGTCCCGGTGTCGCATTGAATATCTCTTCGTAGGTCCGTCCGTATTTCTTTAATATCTCCGCGTGCCGCAGCTGTACATCCCAATGCCAGTCTACGGTCGGAGTACGGTGGCCTTCCAGCGGGGAACCAAGTCCCGGCACCCAGCTTGAGGCTACCGTAACTACCCCGATGGATGCCAGGTATTCAATCCCTTCAAACAATACTTCCTTTGGCTGCAGCCCCACAACGAAATTACTTCTGACCCTTCCTTTCCCGAATACCTGTATCGCATATTCAATGGCCTTGATCCAGTTGTCATATCCGCCGCAGTCCTCTACTTTTCCGGGGCAGACAATATCAAAGTATTTCTTTCCCCATACTTCCGTATTAAAAGCGATGGTACTGAAACCTGCTTCCTTATACTGTTCAATGATCTTAAAATCAAGGGGCGCTCCGATGCATGCGGTTCCGTTAAAGTTGTCTCTGCCAAGTGCTTCCTTAATGCTTTCCGCCACATCCAGATAATACTCCACCTCCCGCCGCTCCGGTACGAAGCCTCCCGTAATGGTAAGATGCCGGTATCCTTCCTCTTCATAGGCGGATTTTACTGTTTCCCCGATCTGATGCGGGTATTTCCAGGCCGGCCTTACTTCCGCGTAATCCAGCCCTTTCGTTCCGTTCATTACACAAAACAGGCAGGTCTGCCCTTTCTCCTTCACGGAGCATTCCGTACTGTAAGCAACAACCAGGCTTTTATCGTCACTTCCGATTGCGGAGTCGGATGCAATGTCCCGCATACTTACCCCGTCTTTCGTTTTCCTGGAATAAAATTTTGGTGCCTGCGGGAAGGTAATATCCGATACCTTTTCTCCCCGGTAATCCACATGGAAGGCTCCGTCTTCCTCTACGATTTTATAAGGAGAGTTCCTGTCGGTAACCAAATTGACTCCCAGACCGTTTTCCAATATAAAGCCATAAGGGATGTTATAGCTCTTTTTTGTCGTCAACTCTTTATCCCAGGTACAGTATTCCAGCTTTTTCAAGCCTTCCCTTTGTTCCAGCAGCCGGTCAAATACACCTACCTCATAGGTAACGCCTTCCACTCCTAATGCCAGCTTCAGTTTTAATTCCTCATACAGCTTTTCTTTTAAATTTCCCATACTTACCCTCCATCTTGAAAATGTGACGGACTATCTGTCCGCATCCGAAAGAACACAAAATGTTTTCCTGTCTTCTTCGGGAATCTTATTGTCTTCAATACCTGACACTACGGCGGTTCTTCTTACTCCGGGCTGTGCGGCTCCCGGTACCCTGAAGGAAGCGATATCAAGCTTTTCTATCTCTGTCTCTACGGGCTTTTCAAGCTGCGGCACCCATTCATAAGGCACTCTGTAGGCCCTGTAAATCATATTCATACCGGCAGGACCCAGTACATTTCCGTAATATGGATTCACGAATTCCCATACGGTTTCATGCTCCTTCGTAACCTCTATCAGCCTTCCGTCCGATCCCTCGGTGATAAGCGTGTTACCGTTCGGCAGCCTTTGAGCACTGCTGATAAACGGACTGTAAAACCTGGAGGAATCCAGAGGAGTTATAAAGCCTGCCTCCGACGGAGTATATTGCCAGGTAATTTCCAGGGTAAGCGGATCAAATTCCAGCACTCTGGAATAATCCCTTTTTGCATTCATTCTCCCGGTTTTGGATGACGGATTCGGCACTCCGTAGCCTGCCCACCCTCCGTTATCAAATACCAGCAGATTGCCTTCACCCGGAAGTCCCCGCGGTATCATATGGAAATGATGCTGCCCGATAATCCAGCCGAGCTTCCCAAGCTCCGGCGAAGAATCGAAATATGGGCCGATTCTCCATACAAGCTTCCCTGTCTCCTTGCTTATGATTGCTAAGATATTGGCTTCTCTGGAATCCCAGATAATATTATCCGGATGAAATCTTTCATCCCCGTTGTCATACCATTTATTTTCACCCAGGGTAGAGACCGAATTAATATGAAGCCAGTCTCCGATCCCCCCATTTGCAGGGCGAAGGTTAGGATCCCTGAACAACAGGTTTTTTGCGGCTTCGTCAAAACCCAATTCATGAAAATGGTCGCTTGCTTTCCATTCCCAGATTATCTTCCCGTCCCAGTTTACTTCGATTATCTTATCATCCAGCAGGCGTTTATCCGTAATCTCGGGATTATAGACATCTTCATGGGTTAATATGAGCGTATTCCCGTGATCTGACTTTGGTGAGGAGGCAGGCGTATAATAACCGACACTGGAACCTTCCCTTTGGTAATCATGATGCTGCCTTGCCATCCATCGGGGTTTCTCCCCTTCATCCTCAATGTATTCGTTCCTGTCAAATCGCCAGACAATATTCCCGTCCCAGTCCGCCTGCACAAGATCAATCTGATCCTGCACACCGTATTTAGGATTCCGTATTCCTGTCGATCCAAGTACAAAACCTCCTGGAAGCAGTTTATTCGGAAACCCCTGCAGTCCTTTCCATAATTGAAGTTCCCTTCCGTTCATATCAATGAGTAAGGCGCCGTCCCGCGACGGATAGATGGTATATCCGCCGAATGCTTTTTCTTTCTTGTATATGGTTACTCCTGTCGGGTAAACACTCGGATGCCCCATAATCTTCCCTCCTTCTAGTGTACTGACTGCTTGGCACTTGGATTAACTCTGCGGCACTAATGTTCCAGTGCTTCTATCAGTAAGACAATCGGTTTATGCTCTATCTGCCCGCTTGTATCCAATGCCGTTCTTAACGCATTATCATCCGCCAGATCGGAAAAGGTACGCAGTGCAACAAAGTCGACATTTCTTTTAGCGGCTGCCTGTGCGACCGCTGCCGATTCCATATCGAATGCAATCGGGTTATATTCCCTCCTGATCTCATTCTTCTTCTCCGTACTTTGCAGAAAAAAATCCCCTGTCGCTATTGTGCCTGTAAACCAGGTAAAGCCTAACCGCTCCGCCACCGCTTCAAGCCGCCTGATCACGGCTTCCGGACTTCTGCGGATGACCGGCCTGTTTTCGTCCAGGAAGGGCTTGAAATCCACCTGTACGTAATCGTTTCCGATAGCAAGGTCGCCTCGTTTCGCATCCTCCACCATCGCACCGGCATATCCGACATTAACGATGAGGTCCGGTTCAAGGCCAAGCAGTATCTCCGCCGTTTTATAAGCTGCATTTACCTTTCCCACTCCCATAACATGTGCCGTTACGATCAGCTCCTTATCCTTATTTGCATATGCCTCATCGTTGATTTTTTTCCATCCGTTCCGCTGTTTCAAATATTCATGCACATATGAAATTTCGATTTCCATTGCACTTACGATTGCTAATTTTTTCATTCCCTCACCTACTGTTTATCATTATTTTATAAGAGCGACATGCGCATCTTTGCAGAGCACTTTTTATTATATAGACGAATTTTTCTATACAAAAAACCAGAGATTTAAGAAACCGCCTTAATAATCTCTGGTTTTCCAGTCAACTAATGTTTATTACTATTCAGCCTTACGGCTGAACAGTACCATATATTACCCTGTACTCCGTTACCTTTTTACAGCGTAATTCCTTCCTCCAGCCTGAATAAATCATGTGCCACGGTAGTAGCTTCCGCCGTGGAATCGTTTAGCTCATCCCATGTCATTCCGTACTTTCTGTATATGGCTACGGTTCTCTCGAATATATTCCAATGCCATTCCTCCGTAGGAGTACGGTGCCCCTCCAATGCGGAGCCTACATTGACATTCCACTGGCTTGGAAGTGCAATCACTCCCTTCGAAACCAAATATTCAATTCCTTCCAGCAGGGATTCCTTTGGTTCCAGCCCCGAAACAAGAGTAGAGCGGACTTTAAAACGTCCGAACACATCAAGTTCATAGTCCAGCGCATCCAACCAGTTCTCTCTTCCACCGCAATACTCGTTCTTGCCCGGACAAATCTCCTTGAAAAGATTTTCATTCCAGACCTCCAGATTGGTTGCGACTGTCCTGTACCCTGCTTCCTTATACTTGTCAAACGCCGTGAAATCAAGCGGAGCTCCGACACAGGCGGTTCCGTTGAAGTCCTCCAGGCCGGTTGCCTCACGGATTGCTTCCGCGACATCCACATAATAATCTACCTCACGTCTTTCCGGGATAAATCCTCCGCTGATGGTCAGTTTATTATTGCCTTCCTCATATCCCGCCTTAATGGTTTCCCCGATCTGTTTCGCCGTTTTCCATTTTATATTCTGACATTCCGCATAGATGTCTTTGGTTGCATTGATGTTACAGAACAAACAATCCTTTCCTTTGTCCTTCAGAGAACATTCATTGCTGTATGCGACAAATAAATGGCCGTAGCCGGCATCCTGTGCGACCGTCCGCATCGGTGTACCGTCTGTCGTATTATTATTGTAATATTGCGGCCTTCCGATAAATTTCACATCGTCGTTTATTAATTCCTGCCCGTTAAACAGAAGGAACTTTCCATCCTGATAATCCAGTGAGTACCTGCTGCCCTTGTTCCATCGGACCGCGGTATGATAGCCTCCTTCCGGCATAATGATACATTCCGGAAATTCAGTTTCTTTATGCGCATGACGGTCCCGTGCAAACAGTGCGTTTACAACCTCTTTTACCTTTCCGCCCACATCCAGGCGTTTAAAAATCTCCGGTTCAAAATTGATTCCCTCCACCAACAGACTGTTTTTTAACTGTAATTCTTCATACAGTTTCTGTTTGTTTACACTTGCAGTGCTACTCATTTTATGTCCCCTTTCCACATCATTTTCTTAAGGATTTATAAAACCCCCTACACTTGTGTCTGTAATAGTTCCGACGAGTACTTGCTCTGCCGTTACAGTGTGTTGAAATTGTTTGAACGTCACATACAATGCCTTTTTGTATGGGTAAGTCAAACCATTTCAATAAACTGTAGAGGCAGCGAAAGAACTCAGGAACAATTACAGACACAAGTGTAGGGCTTCGTAAATCCCCTAAATCATCCATCTTCCGCCATTGATATCTATGGTGGCTCCCTCCAGATAGGAGCTCTCGTCCGATGCCAAAAACAGTGCCGCCGAGGCTATTTCTTTATTTTCCCCCAGCCGGTGCAGCGGAATATCTTCCAATATTCTTTCTCTGACCTGTTTCGCATACCTGTTATAATGATTCCTTACCTTTTCCCCGCTGTCTATAATTCCCGGGGCAATAGCATTTGCAGTGATCCCGTATGGCGCCAGCTCATAAGCCAGATGCTTGGTTAAGGATATCACGCCTGCCTTTGCGCTTGCATACGGCGGATTTGCCAATATGGACACCGCTCTGCCCGCCTGTGAAGAAATATTAATAATTTTACCGTATTTATTTTTTTTAAAGACCGGAATGATTGCTTTCGAAACCAGGAATACGCTCTTCAGGTTTAAATTGATTACATTGTCCCAATCTTCTTCCGTTATTTCTTCAATTAACTGCGGCCCAAAGCTTCCTCCCGCATTGTTGACCAGGATATCTATTTTGCCGTCCAGCGTCAGCGCTTCGTATACCAGAAAATCGATCTGTGCTTTATTTGTGACATCTGCCGCTACCCCAATGGCAGTACCGCCGTTTTCCTTTATCTCATTTACAACCTCTTTAATACTTTCGTAATCCCTTCCGTTTACAACTACTTTAGCACCTTCTCTTGCAAACAGGCGTGCGATCTCACTTCCGATTCCTCTGGATGCGCCTGTTATAACCGCTGTTTTTCCTTCCAGTCTCATTCCCATACCCCTTTTCAATATGCCGCAAAGCGGCACAAACAGTTGGAGAAGAAGTACAAAATGAAATTCCTCTAATTTCATTTTGGAGTTCTTCAGGGTGTGAAGAGGTTTTTCTTCACATCTATTCCTTTAATGCTTCTTCATAGTAGGAGGTGTTTACATAATCACTGATATTTACCTTGTTGGTTATTTTACCTACGGAGAACAGGAAATCCGCAAGTGCCTGCTCCCGGTCTATATTATCCTGATAGATCATGGCGTCAAAATTATTGAATTTGCCGTTGTCCACATTATATATCATATCTCCAAGCTCCGGATGATCCTGGAGCTGCAGGGAAGATAAAGTAACGTAATATTTATCCGGATTCTCTATGACTGCTTCTCTCGCCCGGATAAAGGCTTTCAGAATCGCCGTGGCAACCTTGGGGTTTTCTTCCAGGTACTCTTTCCTTCCCACGAAGGTATCACTGGGCGCCCATTGTGTGTAATCGGCCGTGCTAAGTATAATCTTTCCCTTGTCTTCCGTTACCAGAACCTGTGCCTGCGTTTCACCCAATACGACCGCATCCACCTCTCCTGCTATGAAGGCATTGATAGCATTGGAACCGCCAAGATTAACGCTTTCAATGTTGTCTGGATTAAGACCGAATTCTTTCACGACGGATTCCCAGAGGTACTGTGTAGTCGTACCGACTGAAAACGCTACCGACTTCCCTTCCAGATCCTTCACGGATTCTATACCGGAATCCGCTTTTGCCACAATCGTATTATTATAAGTGCTGATACCTACCGCAAGCCATTCTGTTCCGACATTATTGGAAAAGCCCACCGCCGCCGGCACATCTCCCAGGGTGGAGACATCAATCTGATCCGCAACAAATGCTTCATTTACCGCAACACCGTTGGCAAATCCCAGAATCTTCACATCATATCCGACGGCATCAAGCTCCTCCTGAATATAACCCTCTTCCCACGCAACCGCAGATATGCCGAACAGATTTCCGCTTTCCCCGGCAGAGCTTCCAAACCGTACCACCGGTTTTGAGTCTCCGCTTTTTGCATTGGAGGTCACCGTATAAATGACCGCTATAACCAGTACAAGAACAACAAGTGCAATCAAGCCTGCAAATTTTATAAAATTACTTCTTTTTTCATTACTTTTCACGTTTTCGTTATTGATGCTCATCTCTTATCCTCTTTTCTCTGATCTCATTGTGCAAATAATAGGTGTGAAAATGCCTCTTCTTCACACTTCATTTCGGAAAATATCCCGCGTCCACTCTATAAAAATCCTGAATCAATCTGGTTCCGGGCAATACATCATAAAGCTGTTCATAGGTGATACCGTTTTTCTTAAGTATCTCATAATTCTTCCTTTGTAAATCCCAGTGCCATTCAACCGTAGGTGTTCTGTGTCCTTCAAGCGCCGATCCTATATTCGGGATCCACGGCAGCAAAAGCGGTATTGCTCCCTTTTCAGCCAATATTTCCAAGCCCTCTATGACGTCTTCCTTGGGCTGCAGGCCCGCAACAAACTGCGTCCTTACCTTGCCCCTGCCGAATATCTCTATGGCATAATCGATCGCCCGCAAATAATTCTCGTAACCGCCGCCGGTTTCTGCCTTTCCGGGACATATTGCCTGGAAGAAATCCTTTCCCCATACCTCCGGATGAATCGCAACCGTACGGTAACCTGCCTGCTTATACTGTTCCAGTATACTGATATCCGCAGGCGCCCCAATTACGGCGGTTCCGTTGAAATCCTCGAACCCTGTTTCCTTCTGTATGGCTTCCGCCACATCCAGATAGTATTCCAGTTCTCTTCTTTCCGGCACAAAGCCTCCGGTTATATTAAAATGGTCATAGCCCTCATCGAAAGCCGCCTTCACCGTTTCACCTATCTGTTTCGGATATTTCCACTGATGTCCTTCCAGCTCCGAAAATCTTTTCTTAGTGGCATTAATATTACAGAACAGACAGTCATGGCCTTTATCGATCAGGGAACATTCCTCGCTGTACGCTACGAATACCACGCCCTCGCCATAGTCAAGATTCCCGCTCTGGCAGACAGTTCTCATGCTGACTCCGTCCGTAGTATTCTTGTTATAATAGTCAGGCGTTCTGTCAAAAGATATCCTTGTAAGCCTTTCGTGATCCTTCACAATAAAAATCCCATCCTCGAATCTTTCAAAGGAATACGGTGATTCGCTGTTCTTTCTGACACCCGTACCAATGCCATGCTCAAATCTTACGGAGGAGGGAATCTTATACCCTGTCGTGTCGTCTGTAGAAAAATCCATACAGGGGTGGTAAGCTTCCCGCCATTTATTTTCAGAAAACGCTTCATCGAACAGGGAAGCTTCAAATCTTATACCTTCTACTTCCACAGCATTTCTTAAATAAAGCTCCTTTTGCAACTCTTCTTTGATAGTACTCATTCCTCATTTTCCCTTCCTTTAGAACAAAAAAGGACCGGAACGCAAATATATGCATTTCCAATCCTCTAGTTGTCTAGTCAGTTTGTTTTATTTCATACTATTTTGATATGTTTACTTAAATTATAACTCTTATCGTTTTATTTGTCAATAAGTTTAAAATATTTTTTCCGCCGCGCCGGTTTCATTACCTGCCGATATCTAAATATTATATTCAATCGGTATTTCCTTCCGCTCAAAAAATTCTCCGTAAATGACTTTTCGCAAATATGCAAAATCCCCGCTTGTCCTGTCCCTCGGCCTTGGTAAATTTATAGGAACGATTTTCTTAATGATTCCCGGCTTATTTGACATTACGATAACTCTGTCTCCAAGAAAAATTGCCTCATCGATATCATGTGTGACCAATATCATAGTTGTCTTTTCTTTGCCCCATATCCGTAAAATCTCCTGCTGCATATTAATCCTGGTAAAGGCGTCCAGTGCGCCAAGCGGCTCATCCAGCAATAATACCTTGGGCCGGTTAATCAGCGTCCTGGCTATGCTTACCCTCTGCTGCATTCCTCCGGATAATTGCCGCGGCAATGCTTTTTCGAAGCCCTTTAGCCCCACCAGATCAATATGCTCCCTGATCAGCCGCTTCTTTTCCCTTCTCGTGATCTTTCTCGAATAACCAAATTCAATATTTTTCTCTACACTGCTCCACGGAAATAACCTTGATTCCTGAAAAATCATGCCGACCTCTGTCGAAGGCTTGGTTACCGGTTTCCCGTCAATTGTAATCTCTCCGTCCGTTACGGTATCAAGACCTGCAATTAACCGAAGCAGTGTGCTTTTCCCGCATCCGCTTCCGCCTACGACACTGACAAATTCCCCTTCCCTTACTTCCAGGTTAACATTTTGCAGAACTTCGAGCTTTTCTTGTGCTAACTGGAATACTTTTTTTACGTTCTTTATTTCCAATTCGTACTTAGCAGACTCCGCCATAATCAGTCTCCTTTCGTTGGGGCAGCATTCCAATACAGCACCAGAGATTGTATTTTTAATACGATCAAATCGATTATCAGGCCAATGAATCCGATCGATGCAATCCCTACCAGCAGCAGATCCGGCTGAGCCAATTCCCTTGCATAGGTGATTAAAAAGCCGACACCGGAGGACGCCGCAATCATTTCGGCGGTTACCACACAGGTCCAGGAGGAACTGACTCCCAAACGGAGCCCTGTGATGATGGACGGCATGGCAGACGGGATAACTACCTTAACCAGTGTCTTGAGCCTGCTCTTTTCAAATATGGTGGAAACCTCTAATAATTTAATATCCGTACTTTTCATTCCCTGGATGGTATTTAACAATACCGGCCAAAAGGAACCGATCGCTATCACCGATATTTTGGAAATCTCTCCGATGCCGAACATCAGGATCAAAATAGGTACGCAGGCAATTGCCGGGATCGGCCGAAAGATACCGATCATGGCACCCAGGGCGATTTCCACCGGCCGGAATAATCCGATCAGCATACCTACCGTCAAGCCTAAACCGACACCGATACAAAATCCTTTCAGCACCCGGCTGCAGCTCACCAAAATATGCTTTTGCAGCTTACCGCTTTCAATCATGTCAATTAAAGTCGACCACACCTTCGTCGGGACCGGCAATATGGACTGATTAATATATCCGAGGCTTCCCAGCTGCTGCCAGGCGGCAAGCAAAGTAACCGGTATGATTATGGCTATTATCTTGTTCCTCAATTTTAACTTAATAAAATAATCAACGATTTTAGAACTTATGCTCATAACCGCTTTCCTTTCCTATCCCTGATTCATTCCGGTATCTGCAAAAGAGGGGAGACAGGTCTGGCATCGCCGCCTGTCACCCCTTCTGCAAATCCATACTGTTTTATAATGTAATTCCGTTTTCCAGCCGGAACAAATCATGAATAACGGTATCCTGGGACGCCGTGGCGTCCGCCAGTAAATCCCAGGTCAATCCGTGCTTTTTGTAGATTGCTACCACCTTTTCCGCCATATCCAGGTGCCATTCCGCTCTTGGAGTCCTGTGGCCTTCCAGTGCGGAACCGACATTTACGTTCCACTGGTTTGGAATTGCAATGATACCGTCGGAAACAAGCTGTTCTATTCCTTCCAATAAGGAATTCTTAGGCTCGATACCGCTGACAAAGGTGGAACGGACCTTGAATTGGCCGAATACCCCCCTTGCGTAACGTACCGCCCGAAGCCAGTTGTCCCTGCCACCGCAGTATTCCTCCTTGCCTGGGCATATTGCCTTAAATATATTGCTGTCCCAAATCTCGAGATTCGTCGCCACCGTCCGGTAGCCTGCTTCCTTATATTTATCGTACACCGAGAAATCGACCGGCGCTCCGATTGTCGCCGTTCCGTTAAAATCCTCCAGTCCCGTATATTCCTTTATCTCCTCGGCAACATCGATATAGTAATCCGCTTCTCTTCTTTCGGGAATGAATCCTCCGCTGACGGTTAATTGGCTCTTACCCTCCTTATATGCGGCGGCAACGGTTTCGCCGATCTGCTTAGCTGTCTTCCAGTTGATTTTCTGGCATTCGGCATACAAGTTCTTAGTCTCGTTAATATTGCAGAAAAGGCAGTCTTTTCCCTTTTCTTTCAGTGAGCATTCATTGCTGTAGGCGATAAAGATGCTTTTATAGCCATAGTCGATTGCCACCGTTTTCATGTCCGCTCCGTCCGTCGTCTGATAATCATAATATTTCGGTCTTCCTTCAAATATCACGTAATCGATAACAGGATGGTTCCCGTCCGCTATCTGAAATCTCCCGTCCTTGTACAGTAAGGTAAACGGGCTCTCCTTTTCCCACCGAAAAGCTATTCTGTAACCGTGTTCAGTTAATATGCACGCCGGAAAATCAACACCACTGTGACCGTGGTGATCATTTGCAAACATGATATTGACCTGCTCCTTAACGGTCCTCCCAAGATCCAGATGCTTAAAAATCAAAGGATCGACATTAATCCCTTCCACTAATAATTTATTCTTCAGCTTAATCTCATCATATCTGATTTCTTTCTCTGTTAAATCACCCATTGCCGATATTCCCTTTCCCTTATTGAATTCCTGCTTCTTTCAAATACGTTGTATCGATATGATCCTTAATACCGATGTCCTTTGTGATTAATCCTGCATCATAGGACTGTTCCGCTGCGGTAACGATTGCCGCTATCTTATCTTCCGGCAAAGCAATACTAAAATCGGTCTTCGTTATGACGGCCTTTAAAGATTCTTCCGTCGCTTCTGTCCTTTCGGCAACGATTTTAATTGCTTCTTCCTGGTTGTCGGCTATCCAGTCCGTCGCCATCTGCAGGGCTTTCAGATATTTTGCGGTTATATCGGGATACGTCTCGGCAAATTCACTTCTGACTACAATCGGGTTGACGAATAGTTTTATTCCCTGCGCATCTGCGATCTGAACGGAATTCCCTTTGTTCAAGGATTGTGTGATATACGGTTCCGCAGAAACGGCGGCATCGATCTCACCGCTGTCCAAGGAGGTAACAATATTGGCAAAGCTTAAATTGATCAATTCAATGTCATCATTGGTAAGCCCTGCTTTCTGCAAATACAGTTCTTCTAAAAGCTGGATATTGCTTCCGAATGGAACCGCAACCTTTTTTCCTTTTAAATCCTCAAGCTTAGTGATACCCGAATCGGCGGCCGCCACTAATCCATATGCCGTATCACTGGTCTTATAGGAACCGATTATTTTTATATTCAGGCCGTTTGCCAGTCCGGAAAATGCCGGCTGGTCACCCATAAATCCAAAGTCCAGGTCACCGCTTGTAAGAGCTTCAATCATAGGCGGGCCCAGGGTAAAGAAGCTTAATTCTACCTCAACATTGTCATCCTTAAATACCTCGTCAAAAAAACCTTTCTCATATGCTACATATCCCTGGAATTCCGACTGACAGCCCACTCTGATTTTGACTGTTTCAGCCGGACCGGAGGCCGAAGCAGGCCGTTCCTCCTTCTTGCCCGAACAACCCGCCAAAACAATAGTAAAGCCGAGCAGCAGCGCAGCCGTTAAAAGCCTTTTTCCGGTAACCTTTTTCATGTCTTTTCTCCCTTCTTTATCCTTTGATAAATTGTGCACCGTTATTAATATTAATTGTCTCCCCATTGATATACTCCGGACTTTCTGTTGCCAGCCACACGATTGCCCTTGCAACCTCTTCCGCGGCAGCTATGCGGTTTAAATATACTCTCCGTTTTATCTCTGCAAACCGCTTCCCGTTTGCTACATCTTTCACAAAAGGCGTATCTACCGGCCCCGGCGCTACTGCGTTGATCACCACCCCTTTGTCTCCCAGGAGATTGGCAAAGCTTTTTGTAACGTTAACCAGCCCTGCTTTTGTAATACCGTACCAGATATCGCTGTGGCCTACCTGTGCGGCCTGTGAAGCGACATTTACGCTTCGGCCTTTCCCCTTCCTGAGAAATTGCCTTGATACCTCACGGATAAACGCTACCGGAGCCTTAATATTCACGTCTATTGTCTTATCGGCATCCGCTTCCTCATATTCGGAATAGGCCGACCTGCTGTTAAAACCTGCATTATTAATAAGTATATCGATATCGCCCGCTCTATTTACCAATACAGGAATCTCACTGATATTACTTACATCGAATTCGATTACTTCTATATTTTTATTATCCTTATAGATAAAATCCTTAAAACTTCTTGCTATAACAATTACGCGGTATCCCAAATCCAGGAACTTTGCCGTAGTTTCCAGTCCGATTCCCTTGGTTCCTCCCGTAATCAACACTGTTCCAGCCATACATTTTCTCCTTTCCATTCAGGAAATTGCAAAAAGGCGCCCGGCGGCAGTAATATGCCGCTTCAGGGTGCCTTTAGTTTTCTAATCAGCTTATAATAGTGCAACAAATATTTTATAAATTATTTGGTTGACTATTGTTCCATATCATATTATACTATTCATATCAATTTAATATGAATTAAGGGAGGAATGCAATGACTGCTATAAATGAAATCAAAAAAATCTTATGTTATGGAGACTCCAATACATTCGGTTACCGTCCGGACGGTTCGGGACGTTATAACAAATCCGTCCGCTGGACCGGAATCCTTCAGAATAAATTAGGGGCAGCTTTTTCTGTTATAGAGGAGGGCAGCTGCGGTCGGACCACCATATATGAGGACCCAAACAGGCCGTATAAAAACGGCAAGGACTTTCTTCTTCCGTCTATAGCAATCCACAGTCCGGTTCATCTCATCCTGTTAATGTTAGGAACAAATGACCTTAAGACAATTTATAAACCGACTCCGGAAAAAGTAGGGGCAGGCATCGAAACTCTGCTGGACATAATAGAAAAGAATCCCGAAGCAAATAACGGTATCGTTCCCGATGTTCTTCTGGTATCCCCCATACATTTAATGGACAGCGTATGGAAGGATGGCCTTGACCCTGCCTTTGATGCGGAATCGGTAAAGGTATCCAAACAATTGGAGGAGACCTGCCGCAAAATAGCCGCTGAGCACAAATGCCGCTTCTTTTCCGCATCGTCCGTAGCAGAAGCAAGTGAGGCTGACGCGGAGCATCTGGACGAGACCGGACATCTCAGGCTTGCCGAAGCCTTTTACCGGATGGTTATCAATATGTAAATTGGGTACAGCGTTCTGTACTGGTGAAATCTTTTGATCTACAGATTGATAACGGTAATCTGTGCCTTCGGGTCAGCCGTAAAATCCAGTATTTTAATTTGTTTTGCGGCAACCCTGTAGATGTTCTTCACATTCTCATCAAATTCCGCATTCGGCCTGCGCTCCCGGATCTTTTCCCTGCCTTTTTCATACTCCGCTCCTGTCAGTTTCTCTGCGGTTCCATAGATCGTAATATTCTTAAAATCGGGTATTACCTGCCCTTCATGCTGGACCAGTACGGTAACGTTACCGTTGCCGGCGATCTGTTTCACCTTGCCGGAGGTTCCTGCCGTACCGAAATACAGAGTATAGCCGTCAAAATTATATCCTCCAAGCGTTCTTAAATCCGGATGTCCGTCTTCCCCGACGGTTGCCAGTACCACCGACTTATTAGCCTTTAAATATGCCGTAATCTCTTCCTGTGTAAATGCCATAATGAATCCTCCTTTATATATTATACTCTTCAACATTTTCGACGTCTTCAAAGAAGTGATCATATATCTTCTTTTTATAATACGCGAAATCCGAGCTGCCTCTTTTTCTGGCACCTGCGGAGTCCACCTTGATAATATCTTTGATCTCTCCGGGTCTGGCCGACATTACGATAACCCTTTCCCCCAGATAGATTGCTTCGTCAATATCGTGAGTAACCAGAATCATGGTAGTCTTCTTTTCCTGCCAGATACGCAGGATCTCCTTCTGCATCTGGATTCTGGTCAGGGCGTCCAGGGCTCCGAAGGGTTCATCGAGCAATAATATGCCGGGATCCGCAACCAGTCCCCTGGCAATGGCAGCCCTTTGCGACATGCCTCCGGACAGCTGGCCGGGGTAAACATTCTCAAAACCCTTCAAGTTAACCAGCTCAATGTGATTGTTTACGAGTTTTTCCCTTTCCTCCTTCGGAAGGTTTTTTATTCCGAACGCAATATTGTCCTTAATCTTTAACCAGGGAAGCAGCCGGTGCTCCTGAAATACCATTCCGCAGTCCGGGCCGGGTTCCGTTACCTTCTTCCCGTTCCGGATCACCTCTCCGTCCTCATAATCCACGAGGCCCGCTATAATCTTTAATAAAGTGCTTTTTCCGCAGCCGCTGTGCCCTACTATGGTTATGAACTCCCCTTCTTTTATCGTCAGGTTGATATTCTTTAAGACAGAGACTTCCTGTTTATCTACGGTAAAGTTTTTATTCAGCCCTTCAATCGTTAATATATCATCAGCCATTTGCTTTTCCTCCATTCCTGCTTTCCCAGGGTGTCAAAGCCCGGAACAGAAGCGTTAAACATTTATCCATTAATATACCGACCAGCCCGATCACCAGCATACATACGATTACGATATCCGACCGCATAAGGCTTCTTGCGTCACTCATCCGGTAACCGATACCGGAGGTTGCCGCAATTAACTCGGAGGCTACCACTGCCATCCAGGATACTCCCAGGCTCAGCTTCAGACCTACAAAGACAGAGGGCAGGGCATGCGGGAAATACACCTTTACAAAGGTCTTCCATCTGCTTAGCTTATACAGCTTTGCGACCTCCAGGTAGCCCTTCGGCGTATGTTCCACACCGTTCAGGGTATTAATCATAATGGGAAAGAATGCCGCTATTACAATGATGACAACCTTTGACCTTTCGCCTATTCCGCACCATAATATGATAAGGGGGATCCAGGCAATCATCGGAATCTGGCGTATGCTTGTAACGATCAGGTTAAATATTTGTTTTACCGTAACGGACATTCCCATTAATATTCCAAGCAGCCCTCCAAGCAATACCGAATAAAGGTACCCTTTCAGTACTCTGGCAAAGCTGACGGATAAATCCTGCTGCAGCTGACCGGCAGTTACCATGCCTTGAAACGCCTTTCCTACCTTTCCGATACTCGGCAGAATGCTGGACGGGGTATCCGTGAAATTTGTGGTGTAAAACCAGGCAATTACGATAAGAATGGGTATAAGCAGACTGAGTAAAGTTTTCTTTATATTTGCCATACTAACCTCTTTCCTGCATCTTCAACCTGGTTACCGGTTAAAAATGCGTAAAATAGACACCATATATTTATAATTTATTCGTTACAAGCACACTGCTTATTTCTTCTATTACATTCAGCGCTCCCGTATAACCCGTATCGCTTTTTCCGATAATAACTTTCCCAAAGGCCGGATAGGAGATGATATGGTTCGGAATGCTCCGTTTTCCGGCCGCCGCATTTTCAAGGCTGCTTCCAAAGATAATTTCCGCCTCCGTATTGGCTATAATCTTATCGATCTCTCTGCCGTCCTTTTCAAAGATGATATTGGATACAAATTCACTCAAGGTTTTATTTGCGGCCTGTTTTCCGGCATCCCCCGTAAAATCGGTAATAATGGCTGCCTGCAGTTCCATACCAAAGTATCCGGCCAGAAGGCCCGCATATCTTGTTATGGTGCTTTCATCCCCGACAAGGACTGCCTGCCGCTGAAAATCATAATCAAAGTAGTATTCCGCAATCTGGGATAATGCATGAGTGAACCGTCCTTTTTCCCCTGCCAGATATTCCTCCGTTTTTTGTCCGTCAAAACCCAGTTTATCCGATACGCTTTGTATAAATCTTTCAATATCCTCCAGCCCAAGCCCCGTAGTATCCGTGTACAGATACGGTGTCCCGTATAAGCTTTCCAGTTTTTCAACCGCCTTGCGCCCCCATTTTGAAACCGCGATATTAAGACCTGCGGACGGGATCTTTCTCCAGTTCTCCGCATCCTGCTTATACCCGAATAATTTATTGACCTTTATTCCAAGACTGTTCAGTATCCTCTCAATTTCGTCCAGATTCCCCTGCCAGCAGATATCCTGCTTCGGAATAATACCAAACAGATTGACAAGCCTCTCATCCTTTCCGGTATTCGCTTCCGATACCGCCGGGAGCTGTGATATGACAGCATCAACGATTCCTTCATAACCTATGTACTGATCCCCTTTAAAGCCCGGACCCTTGTAATAGATTGCCTTCTCTCCCTGATCTACGATCTCCTGGGTCATCGACACAATGTCGTCCCCGACCATCTCCGATTCACAACCGGAAAGTGTTACATACAGATCTCCCTTCATTACCTTGACCGTATTCTTGATCTGCTCACGGAGCCTTGAGGTTCCGCCAAATATGACCTGCTTCTCATATACATTGGAATCGGGTACCGAATATCCGGTAAGATAGCCCGCACCGTTCCCGCCTGCCCGATTTGCAATATAGTTCTGGATTCCGCAGCCCGGTGTAGAGTGAAGGATCGGGACTACCCCCTGAATTGCTCCCAGGGTTTGCAGCGCACCCTGAAGATTACATCCATACCTGCTTTTCTCTATGTTCTCAGGCATTACTTTACCTCCTGTTTGATATACCAATTTGTACTCTTCCCCAGCCATGACTCCTTATAGGGGGTTACCGTATTCTGCGACAGGTATTCGCTGAAATGCCTGCTTCTCTTAGCTCTTTCGATGGCCTTTATGAATTCAATGATCCCTTCATAGCCATATAAGGTTTTATTTTCCACCGATATCGGCAGAATATTCAGGGAGGTGAGCCAGGACGTTTTACCGCCTTCACCAATATAGAAGTCCGCTTCATTCTTTGAAAGGATATTGGCCAGCTCAAAGGGCTGACCATCTCCGATCTCGATCATTGTATCTTTTTCAAACCTTTTCAGACAGCCTTTATTCCTGTCGTCGATATGGCTTAAGGTAACTCCGGACAGCTCCCCTCCGAGCTCTTCAATGAGTCCTGCCACAGACACAGCTTGTGATGTCCGCAAATCCACATATATTTTAGAACCGCCGAACGGATGGCGGAAAATATATTTTTCAATTCTTTTTTCTTCCTCCAGAATCAATGCTTCCGTTTTCTCTTCAATTCGCAGCAGCCTGCCCAGCCTCGTAAGCCATTCCGCCAAAGCGGCCGTTCCGATCGGAGCCGGCGATTTAACGTAAGGTATTCCGGCCTTTTCCTTAAGAGCCGTCAGCAGAATGTCCGCTTCATCCGTATTGAGGGCAACGGAAGCCTTTGCCGCTCCGGCTTTTTCTATTGCTTCAATGGATGAAAATCTGGAAATAACATTGACCTTCAGATCCAGCTTTGTCATAAGCCGGATTATTTCATGAATGGATTTTTGACTCTCGGAAATACTGATTACATTGATAAAGTCTTCCTGTTCCGATTTCTTTACCACATATTTTACCAGCCCGTGAAGGATGATATCTATTCCATTGACGGGCACTTTAGACTTAAACCCGTCCGTATAAACGGACAGTATCTTTACATTCAATTCCTCTTCCAATTCCTGGATAACGGAATTGATATCATCATTATTTATTGCCACTACCGGTGTCCCCACAACAAAGATAACCTTCGGCTTATGCCTTCTATACGCCCGTTCCACCGCCTTACGGAGCTTTTCATCTCCTCCCATAATGGTGTCCCGTTCATTCAGGTTCGTGGAATACCATACTCCCTTTTCCCCATTGTCATAGTAGTACCCTAATTCGGCCGCGCTGCACCCGATCGCCCCATGAATGACGGTAACCGTATTCCCTATCGAACTAAGGAATCTTAATGCGTCCGTAATCTCATCCCCGCTGCTTTGTGAAAAGGTACGGATTCTCTGTCTGACCTCCGGTACGCTTACATCATCCCGCAGTGCTTCGTTTCTTCCGTAATATGCCGTTATCGTATTCACACGTTTTTCTCTGGATATCACTTTTCTCTCTTCGAATAGACCCATAATACTCCTCCCAGTTAACGCTGTTATGTCTGAATTTCTACGTTATATGCCGGCCGCAGTGGTCAATACGCCGGTTTCAATATCGTAGATTTTATCTCCCCATTCTCTCGCCCAATCCTTCAGTTCGGATACGCCAAGCGGGTTCGGCACTACCAGGTCTTCACTTTCCGCTATATATTTTGCAAGATTACGGTAAATATCCGCATGCGGATCTTCCGGATGGGCCTCAATTACCGTTTTGCCAAACAGCTCGCTCTGGGACACCACCAAAGACCTTGGTATATAACCAACCGTTTTTGTTCCCGTTTTCCGTGTAAAATCATCCAGAATTGCTTTTGAATAACCGGCCGACAGTCCGTTGCCGATGACACCTCCAAGCTTTGCCCCGCCGGACGGTGCATACTTGTTGATTGCCTTAAACAGATTGTTGGCCGCATAGATAGCCATAAAATCGGAGGAACTTACCACATATGCCCTATCCGTGATACCGTCCCGGATCGGCACGGCAAACCCGCCGCAGACAACATCGCCAAGGACATCGTACAAAACAAAATCCGGTTTGAACTCTTCAAACAGGTTCAGCTCCTGCAGCAGACTTACCGCAGCATTGATACCGCGCCCGGCACATCCCACGCCCGGCACCGGCCCGCCGGATTCAATACATAATACTCCTTTAAACCCAACTACGGATATATCATCAAGATGAATCTTCTTCCCTTCCCTTAAACTGTCCAGCACGGTAGGAAGATAATTATTCCCCCTTAGTGTGTTGGTAGAATCACTTTTAGGGTCACACCCGATCTGAATCACCTTATAGCCCGCATCAGCCAAAGCCGCACTGATGTTGGAGGTCGTGGTTGATTTGCCGATTCCTCCTTTCCCGTATATTGCTATGTGCTTTCCTATCTTCTCACTCATTGTTTCAATTCCTTTCCGACTATAAGATTAGTTAACCGGTGCAGTTGGTTACAGGTATTTTTTAATTTCTTCCACCTTATCAAGCTGTTCCCATGAAAATGCCGCATCGACTCTTCCAAAATGTCCGTAGGCCGCCGTTTTCTTATAGATAGGCTTTCTCAAATCCAATCCGTTAATGATCGCTTCGGGTCTTAAATCAAATACCTTATTAATGACACCCACAATCTTATCCTCTTCGTATTTTCCGGTTCCAAAGGTTTCAACCGCTACAGATACCGGTTTTGCCACTCCGATGGCATAGGCAAGTTCGATTTCGATTTTATCCGCAACGCCTGCCGCCACCAGGTTCTTTGCCACCCACCTTGCCGCATAAGCCGCGGAACGGTCCACCTTTGTCGGATCTTTTCCTGAAAATGCACCGCCGCCATGTCTTCCGGTCCCGCCGTAGGTGTCCACTATTATCTTCCTTCCGGTAAGCCCTGCATCCCCCTGAGGTCCTCCGATTACAAATCTTCCGGTGGGATTTATGTAGTATTTCGTATTTTCATCCAACAGTTCTTCCGGAATTACTTCCCTGATAACATATTGTGCGATATCTTTCTTAATCTGCTCCAATGTAACCTCTGCGCTGTGCTGTGTGGAGATAACAATGGTATCAATCCGTTTGACCTTATCCCCTTCGCCAAATTCTACCGTTACCTGTGATTTCCCATCCGGCCTCAGATACTTTAAGGTTCCGTTCTTTCTTACTTCGGAAAGTCTTCTGGTAAGACGGTGTGCATAGGAGATTGCAGGCGGCAGATACTCCGGCGTCTCATTCGTTGCATATCCGAAGATAATTCCCTGATCTCCCGCACCGGTACCGAAATTCTCAGTTTCACCCGTCTGTTTCGTCTCATATGCTTTATCAACCCCAAGCGCGATATCTGCCGACTGTTCATCGATTGAGGTCAGCACTGCTATGGAATCCGCGTCAAACCCGCCTGCGTCTCCCGTATAACCGATCTCGCGGATCGTATTTCGAACAACCTTTGATATATCCACATATGCTTCCGTTGTAATTTCACCCACTACCAGAGCAAGGCCGGTTGCTACCGTGGTTTCTGCCGCAACCCTTGAATAAGGGTCCTGTTCCAGTAATGCATCCAGGATAGCATCCGATATCTGATCTGCTATTTTGTCCGGATGGCCTTCTGTTACGGATTCTGATGTAAATAATTTTCCCATGTTTTATTATCCTTTCTTTATTCCATTTTTTATTCCTGTTCTTAACAGCAAAACTCTGTGCCGCCGCTTGCATGCGCATCCAGGCATTGCATAACAAATAACAGCAGTATGGTAAGGTTATGGTGCATACCGCTTTATGGCAGGTAAGGGCTTGACAGATAAAAAGAGGTTTCAAACAGCATTTTCTTATGCTGTTTAAAACCTCTAGTTGTCTAGTCAGCTTTATACCCGGCTTCCATATTCAGTGTTTCATATCATTTCATTCGGACTTTTTCATTCTTTTCTATCTGGATAACCTTACCGTCCTGAATAATTACGGTAACAGAACCGTATTGAATTGTTTCGAGAAATTCTCTGATTTTATTAATGTCGCTATCATTGATTGCATTAATTTTTTTACTTTCTGTCCCCATATTTTACCCCCGGCTATATCATACTTGAGCGGTTAAATGTAATACATTTCCTGACCGTTTTGGTAAAGGCCGTAGTACTCATTTACCAAATCTTCTAATGTGGTATTTAACAAAATGTTATCCAAATCTTCATTAATTCTGTCCCATAACCTATTCTGTATCGCAAGTGAAATGTACCGAAACTCAGATAGATCGTCAATTTCCTCCTGTGCAATCTTATATTCGCCTTCTAAAGCGGTAATGATCTGCGATACTGTTATATTTTTCGGAGCATCGCGCAAAACATAGCCGCCCTGGGCTCCTTTCACACTTTTCACAATACCGGCCTTTTTTAAACCGGAGAAAACCTGCTCCAAATAGTGAATGGATATTTGATTGTGATTTGCTATACTGATAAGTGAAACCTGACCTTCATTCGAATGCAGGCTTAAGTAAATCAAAGCTCTTAGACCATATCTTCCTTTCGTGGAAATCTTCATATTAGCTCCCGTCTGCGCGCCTGGCACACATTTTTAATAAAAGGGGAGTGAATATTTTCTCACTCTTGTTCCTTTTTGTTTTCTCCTTTTCATCTTCCTTCCGGCGTGGTTTCATGCGTAAATAAAAAGGATTAACCTTCCACTGCTTTAAAAGCTTCATCCAGATCCTGAATGATATCGTCGATATTCTCGGTACCAATTGACAGGCGTATTGTATTTGGTTTAATTCCCTGGTCGGCCAGCTCTTCTGCCGTTAACTGCGAGTGTGTTGTTGATGCCGGATGGATTACAAGTGATTTGACATCCGCTACATTCGCAAGAAGTGAGAATAATTCCAGATTATCGATGAAGTCCTTTGCTTTCTGCGCATCACCCTTTATTTCAAAGGTGAAGATAGAACCGCCGCCGTTCGGGAAATACTCTTTATACAGTTTCTTCTGGCTCTCATCTGTGGTTACTGCCGGATGATTAACCTTCTCAACCTGTGGATGGTTATGTAGATATTCAACTACCTTTAATGTATTTTCCACATGGCGTTCCACCCTGAGTGAAAGGGTTTCCAGACCCTGCAGAAAGAAAAATGCATGGAATGGGGATAATGTTGCTCCGGTATCACGCAGCAGGATCGCCCTTATCTTCGTAACGTATGCTGCCGGACCTACCGCTTTTGTAAAGCTGATTCCGTGATAGCTTGGATTCGGTTCCGTAAGAGAAGGGAATTTGCCGGATGCCTCCCAGTCAAATTTGCCGCTGTCAACGATTACGCCTCCGATTGTCGTTCCGTGTCCGCCGATATACTTCGTGGCGGAATGAACTACGATATCGGCACCGTATTCGATCGGCCTTACAAGATACGGAGTTGCAAACGTATTATCCACAACCAGCGGAATTTTATGTGCATGCGCAATTTCAGCAATTGCCCTGATATCCACAACATCGGAATTCGGATTCCCTAAGGTCTCAATGAATACGGCTTTCGTATTCTCTTTGATCGCTCCCGCTATTGCACCGTCTTCAAACGGGTCTACAAATGTAGTCGTAATTCCGTATTCCGGTAAGGTATGAGCCAGTAAATTATAGGTGCCGCCGTAAATATTCTTTGCCGCAACAATATGCTCGCCCTGGTGCGCCAGGTTCTGGATGCTGTAGGATACGGCTGCCGCTCCGGATGCAACCCCGAGTGCCGCAACGCCTCCCTCCAAAGCTGCAATTCTCTTTGCAAACACATCCTCCGTCGGGTTTGTCAGACGTCCGTATATGTTACCCGGATCGGTAAGACTAAAGCGTGCCGCAGCATGCTCGGCATTATGGAATACATAGGATGATGTCTGATAAATCGGTACGGATCTCGCATCGGTAACCGGATCCGCATTCTCCTGCCCTACATGCAGCTGTAATGTTTCAAATTTAAACTTCCTGTTTGCCCTCGTAATTTTTTTGCTCATATTAACACCCATGCCTTTCAATTTTTTGATGACCTATTCAAAAAATCGAATAGGCCTGATTAAGATGGTTGAAAGTGTTTTTCTTTCAACCTATCCTCTCCTTACTGTCTTTGTAAGACTTAAAATAATCATATAATTCATATCAATTTAGTATGTAATAATTGTATGATTCGTATTATACTGATGTTATTTTACTTTGTCAAGGGTTTTTGCAAATATTTCTTATCAATTTTTTAAACTTAAATAAAAAAGCGTTTCACTTGCGGCTAACTTCCTATAAAGCGGCGTGCGCACCTCGCCCGCTAGGGCTTTTTATTGTATAGGATTAGAGTGCCAAAAGGCCACCCAAAGTATATTTTATGAATGCAGTGTATATATATTCAATTTTGCGTCGACCGGCCGAGAACGCTGTTTATATTTTGTCAAGACTCTGATCAAAAATCGAGCCAACTGGCTTGATTTTTGAGCCGACAGAGGCTTGTAAAAAAATATAGTGCTCGAGGGCAAGGCAGCTAAATTAAATATATATACACTGTATTCATTCAAAACACTAAATTGGCCTTTTTACACTCTAATCCTATACAATAAAAAAGCTGCCGTAACAGTGATTTATCATCACTGCCGCGGCAGCCGTCTCCATTCTGCGTCTTACGCGTAACGCACTATGATATCTTTTAAATGCTTGCGAATCGTTATATTCTGCGGGCAGTGGTTTTCACATTGTCCGCACTCCACACAGTTGGAGGCTCTTTCGCTTTCCTTCAGCCAATCGGTAACCCAATATTTTGCCTTACCGAAATCATCAAACTGTGACTCGTGATTATATGCCCAGAAATGCTCCGGGATGTTAACTCCGGCAGGACATGGCATACAATAGTGGCAGTTTGTACAGTTAACCCTGGTCCTGCTCAGAAAGAAATCCTTGACCTGACGGATAATGGATTGCTCTTCCTCCGTTAAGGAATTCGGCAAGGCATCACAGGCCGTACGGATATTTTCTTCAACCTGCTCCATTGTGCCCATTCCGCTTAAAACAACTCCGATCTCAGGATAGTTCCATATGTAACGCAGTGCCCATTCCGCAGGCGTTCTGTAAACCGGTGCCTTCTTCCAGAGTTTTTCCACCTCTTCCGGTAAATCTTTACGGGAAAGCATACCGCCTCTTAACGGTTCCATAATAATGACACCCAGGCCTTTCCCGGCGGCATATTCCAGGCCTTCCTTTCCGGCCTGATATTCATCGTCCATATAGTTGAACTGAATCTGACAGAAGTCCCAGTCATAATCATCCACAATTTCTTTGAACAGCCTGATATCGTCGTGGAAAGAAAATCCTGCATATTTAATTTTCCCGGTGCGTTTTGCCTCGTCGAGGAAGCTCTTATAATCATTCTTCTTCATATGCCCCCAGAACTCGTGGCACATGGCATGCAGCAGATAGAAGTCAATACAGTCCACTTCCAGTTTAGCCAGCTGCTCATCCAGTATCGGCCTCATGTCACCTTCTACCCATCCCGGAAACTTAGTTGCAATCTTAACCTTCTCTCTGTAACCGTCCTTCATAACTTTTGCACAAAGCTTCTCACTCATTCCGCCATGATATACATAAGCGGTATCCAGATAATTCACGCCTTCATCGATACTGTGCCTGATCATCCGGATCGCTTTCTCTTCATCAATGTTTGAATCATCATTGTCAATGACGGGAAGTCTCATGGCTCCAAATCCTAAAATGCTTAGTTTTTCCCCCGTTTTACCAAACTCACGATATAACATTTTAACCTCTTTCCCGCATATTCAACTTGCCTGCAAGTTAAATACCGCATAAAATTTATGCTTGTCACTCTTTTTCCTTTACCATACGTACATGTAAAAGCAAATAATCTCACCTGCCATATTAATAGTAACGCAGTATTCTGATTATAAAAAGTGCCAATTGGAAAGTATTTTTTTGGAACCAATCCATGTGCGGTTTATCCCTTAATCACTTCCGGAGCGGCATCCGTCGAATATACGACAGCCGAGGCATTATCCAGATACAGCACTTCAAATATCCCATCCCCGATATGATACATGTTCTTCAGCGAAGGGATCTCTTCAAGCATTGCCGCACGTACGTCATCGTTATCATCTCTTACAAGGGTTCCGGTCACGCGTACCCATTTGCCGGACGGCAGGCTTCCGCAAATCTCGGTCTTGGGATTCTCCATAAGCTGCCTGTATACATTCTTGGTATTATTGGTGCAGAAATAGGCTTTGCCATTAAACTCTATAACAGCACCAAACGGCCTTGTCCGGGGCTGATCACCCTCTGCCGTTGCGATATAAAACACTCCCGTTTCCTTTAATACTTCTACTATTTTATTCATTCTTTCCTCCATTCCCTCGCGCTCTGCCGCGCATCCGTTACATAACACAGCTGCATGCAGGTGTTACCGGTCTGTATTCTACGGACTCTATTGTACCGGCTCTCCGGCAGAATATCCAGTACGCACTTCAAAGTGCATTAGTTACTGGCAGGTAACCGTACCCTTGCTGTAATGAAACAGAACTATACCAGCCGAAGATCATGGATCATTAAATACTCTTCCTCCAGCTCCTTCACGATCTTAAACCCGACTTTTTGATACATTCCTACCGCATAGTTATCCTTTTGGACGGACAAGGAAGCCCGCGGATATCCGTGTTCCTTCAAAAGCTTTAACATATCCTTCATAAGAGCCGTACCGATCCCCCTGTTACGATACTGCTTATATATCGCAATCGCAAATTCAGGTGTCCTTTCATCGATATTACCGTACCCTTTGACCTTCCCGCATAATATTCTTGTCCAAACCGCACCGACAACCTTGCCGTCTGCTTCGGCCACAAGACAGTAGTCATCCGGCTTGCCGAAATCCTTTGTAAAAACATTCAATTCCGGCTGCTTAATGACGTCTTTTGGCAAAAGGTTAGTTTCATCCCTCTGGAATATGGCTTCATATAAAAAATCTTCCAGCAGAGCCATTTCTTCCGGTCTTATTTCTCTGATTGTAAACTTATCCATATGTAGCAATCCCTTTCTATTTCCGATATTCAAAACATGCAAGCTTTGAAGGTAGCTACAGTTCAGCCTATATTTTTAATGAGACGGTTTTTCTCTCTGTTATTTTGTCATCCTCATTGACACTTCCGCATAGCAGCGGCGAATTCATATCATACCGGCGGATACCGTCACTAACCTTAGTGCTGCTGTAATTCGCATAACAGTACTTGCAGCCGCACCTGCAGGTGTCGTATGTACCGATATCAATACTTTCGATGCAGCCGCAGCTCTGCCTTTGGTTTTTATCCTTAGAAGCTTTTATTTTGCCGCCGATTATCCTTTCAATCATCCTTTGATCGATACAGCTGCCGTGCGCAATCCCATATTCCGACAAATCCATTTCCTCCGCACAGGATTCAATCACCATGCCGTTCATATGTGCAATCTCTGCCATACCTTGTGCAATATGCCTGATCTGGTCCGCCTTCGGCGCCATCATATTAAGATTACGGGTGTTCTTTACCGTCTTTGCATACAGATCAATGAAACTGATGATCACCTTCTCCGTATATCCTTTTAAGGACCCTGCTATTTCATGGAAGGCATTAAGATGATACTCAACGGTGTAACGGTCACTCAGCAGAATCGGGTCATATCGTAACACCGCTTTTTCTTTCCCGATCCGGTCCGCAAGCCTTAAGAATGTCGGGATCAGCCGCTTCCTCTTATCCGGCAGTCCCGGCTCAACATCATGTCCGTACCCGGTAAGCGTGAATTGGAAATAATACTTATAATCCTTTAACCGCTCCAGTCCCGGTATCATCGCTTCCGGATTTTTTGTCCAGAAGACAATACAGTCAACCGTTTCGGGTGACAGCCCTATTCGGCTGATCTGATGCGGATTCATCGGATTTTTTACATAGACGAATCCCTCCCGCAGTCTTTGGTAAAACCAGTCGGAATAATAGTTTGGTATATCTGTCCTTCTGCTTGCGCTTACTATCACTGTCCAATTCTCCCGCTACTCTTCCGGATCGGTATGGATAACCAAGACCGGACATTTTGATTCCGACAACACTTTTTGTGCAACGGACCCTAAGAACGACCGTTTCGTTTTCGAATTCCCCCGGTTGCCCATTACAATCAAATCAAAGCCTTCCTTTTGCGCCAGCTCTAGTATCTGTTCATAAGGCTCGCCGGTGACCGCTTCTTTTTCAACCGTTATCCCGGTGCAATCCAGGCCGTCCGTGATATGGTCCAACAGCCTGAAGGATTCCACCTCAAGGCTTACCTCCGATCCGGCCTTTCCGGATATTATGGAACCGTCTACCTGATGCCAGAATTTCTCATTTCTTTTATGACTCGATATCTCACTTTGTTCAACAACAGTAATAAGCTTAATGGTAAAACCATATTTATCTGCGATTTCAACGGATTTTTGAAACGCATGAACGGATGCAGGTGATCCGTCAACAGGAACCAGCAGCTTCATAAGCAATTCTCCTTTTCTATACGACAATAGGATTATCAGGTGCAATATCTGATATACATATTATACCATAAACCGGATATTTCAACACTTAATTCGGAAAAAATGCCGGTATTATGACCTGCAGCCATTTATACCGGCATTTTTCTCATGTAATTCGCATCCTGTGAGATAAAAATTTCTTATGTTAAATTACAGTTCCTATTCCATATCAATGATAACCTTCATCGCCTTATCTTTTTGCTCATCAATGAGCCGGTATGCTTTCGCATATTCCTTGAACGGAACATGATCGGTTATGAGTGCATCGAATTCAATAAGGCCTGCACTCACAAGTTCGATTGCCTTCCTGTAATCCTCTTCACGGTACATCGCACTGCCGACTAAAGAAAGCTCATGATCCTGTACAAAGCCCATATTAATATTTCCGAAATCGCCGAATACACCAACCACTATAATGGTGCTGCCCTTTCTTGCACAATTGATAGCCTGTCCCATCGTAGTGTTAATGCCGACACATTCAAATATAACATCCGCCCTGTCCGGTCCGAAATTCTCAATAATTTTCTCTAACAGGTCTTCACTCTTCGTATCCACCGTTTTGATTCCGCATTTTTTAGCCGTTTCAAGCCGGTATGTACTAAGCTCGGACAATAGAACAAGATTTGCACCCATAGCCTTCGCGGTCTGTGCAACCAGGTTGCCGATTGGCCCGCCGCCAAGCACCAGGACATTTTTCCCCTGCATGTCACCTGCTCTTCTCACAGCATGCACCGCAACAGCCAGAGGCTCTATCATCGCACCGTGCTCATAGCTCATACTATCCGGCAGCTTTAAAGCCTTTACCGCATCTACCACGAAGTATTCGCTTGCCATGCCGGTAGTCTGGAATCCCATAACCTTAAGCGTCTCACAGTCATTGTACATTCCGTGGGTACACGGATAGCAGGTCCCGCACACAACCTGGGGCTGGATAGTTACCTTATCACCAACCGCCACATTCCTGACACTTGCTCCTGCTTCAACTACCAGGGCGGAAACCTCATGCCCCTGAACCACAGGATAACTTGTGTAAGGATGTTTTCCGTGGTTAACATGAATATCCGACCCGCATACTCCGATCTTCTTCATCTTGATTTTAATCTGATCCGCCTTCATTTCCGGTATAGGAACATCCCTGTACTCGATCCTGCCCGGTTCCGTCATAATTGCCTGTAACATAATTAACTCCCTTTCGTATGTAGTTTAATAGTTTCAATAAAATGATTAGCTTGCCGATAAAGCCGTTCTGTTTACCAATATTATAATTCGTTTATACGAATGGGGAAAGCTTTTTTTTAATTTTTCGAGTATTTTCGTTATTATATGATAAAATCCGATGACTCCTTTGCAAGCATTTCCTTATAAGTAATTCCCCAATTGCATAAAGTCTTTAAAACAGGCGTAATTGTTCTGCCAATATCCGACAGGGAATACTCTACCTTCGGAGGCACCTCCGCATAAACAGTCCGCTTAATGATTTTTTCTTCTTCCAGCTCTCTTAATTGCTGAGTAAGTGTCTTCGTCGTAATATTGCCTAACAGTCTTTGAAGTTCGTTAAAGCGCACCGTTTCCTTCGTATAAATCCTCCAGATAATCTGCAGCTTCCATTTGCCGCCTAATACGTTAACCCCTAGTTCCATTGGACACGTATCCGGTATGTTCTCCGCTTTTGCCATATTCTCACCCTTTCCATTAAATTTCTGTAGCTTTAAGTGTCAAAAGGCCATTCAAAGTATGCCTTATGAATATCAGCGTATATATATTCAATTTTGCGTCGACCGGCCGAGAGTACTGCCTATATTTTGTTAAGACTCTGGCCAGAAATCAAGCCGACCGGCTTGATTTTTGAACCGATAGAGGCTTATAAAAAATATAGTGCTCGAGAGTAAGGCAGCAAAATCGAATATATATACGCTGGTATTCATTCAGAATACTAACTTGGCCTTTTGACACTCTAACGCTTAATATCAAAAAAGATATCTTATATCAAAATAGTGCCTACTTGTTTGTTTTATTCCTGGATGTTAC
>JAEWSD010000153.1 GCA_023398615.1 Bacillota bacterium | reverse complement strand
CCGTGATATCCAGTCCGAAGCCGGCCAGGCCGTATATTTTCTGCGGATTATTGGTCATCAGGCGCATTGTCTTAACCCCCAAATCACACAGAATCTGGGCTCCGATATAGTACTCCCGCAGATCCTCCTCAAAGCCAAGCGCAAGATTGGCCTGTACCGTATCCATGCCGGCATCCTGAAGCTCGTAAGCCCGCAGCTTATTGATCAGCCCGATTCCGCGCCCTTCCTGCCGCATATAGAGAAGAATTCCCCTGCCTTCCTTCTCGATCTGTGACATTGCTGCAGCATACTGCTCCCCGCAGTCGCAGCGGGAAGAGCCTAATGCGTCTCCGGTCAGGCATTCGGAATGGACACGGCAGAGGATATCCTGCCCGTCTCCGATATCCCCCTTGACAAGGGCAACATGCTGCTCACCGTTTAAAAGGTTAACGTAGCCATAAGCCATAAACTCACCGTATTTTGTCGGCATTCTTACCGCAGCGGCCTGTTGTACCAGTTTATCATGTATTTTACGGTAATTCTTAAGCTCCTTAATTGTGACTAGCTTTATGGAATGACTGTCTGCAAACTCCATCAGCTCTGCCGTTCTCATCATCGTACCGTCTTCCTTCATGACCTCACAGCACAGCCCGCATTCCTTAAGCCCCGCCAGCCGCATCAAATCGATGGTTGCTTCGGTATGCCCCTCGCGTTCAAAGACTCCGTTCTTTCTTGCAAGCAGCGGAAACATATGTCCCGGCCTTCTGAAATCCTCCGGCCCCGCATCCGCATCAACGCATTTTAATGCTGTGACGGAACGCTCCTCGGCAGAAATGCCGGTTGACGTTCCGATATAATCTATGGATACGGTAAAAGCAGTGCCGTGATTATCCGTATTCTTTGCTGCCATCTGAGGAAGTTCAAGCTTTTCGGCCAGTTCCCCGCTCATTGGCATGCAGATCAACCCTTTGCCGTAAACCGCCATAAAATTAACGTTTTCCGTGGTGGCAAATTGCGCCGCACAGATAAGATCCCCTTCGTTTTCCCGGTTTTCATCATCCGTGACAAGAATTAACCTGCCCTTTCTTAACTCTTCCAATGCTTCTTCAATTCTGCTATACATTTCTACCATCCTTATTCTTGCTCAGTTTTAATGTTCCAGTAAATCCAGGGTAATACCGCCTCTCTTTTCTGAAGCTTTCCCTGCCCCTGACAGCTGTTCCACATATTTGCCTATGATATCGTTCTCCAGGTTCACAATGCTTCCGGCCGGTTTTTCAGACAATGCGGAAGCCTTTAGGGTATGAGGTATCAGCTCCACCCTGAAACGATCCGTCACCCTGTCCGCAACCGTAAGACTGATCCCGTCAACCGCGACGGAGCCTTTCTCGACAATGTAGCGCATGATGCTGCCGGAGGCTTTTATCGTATACCATATTGCTATTCCGTCCCTCCTGACCGCAGTAATCAGACCCGTACCGTCAATATGGCCGCTGACGATATGACCGCCGAACCGCCCGTTCATAGGTATGGCGCGCTCAAGATTAACATGACTGCCTGCTTTCACCTCTTTCAGCGAGGTCCTTTCCAGGGTTTCACTCATGACATCTGCTGTGAACAGAAAATCCCGCAGCCCGGTCACCGTAAGGCAGACGCCGTTTACCGCAATGCTGTCTCCGGGCTTCAAGTCTCCCATTACCGTCTTTGCCCTTACGGACAGGGCAAAGGAAGACCCGTTTCTCCTGACCGAGTAAATCTCTCCGATTTCTTCAATGAGCCCCGTAAACATCGTATATTACCTCACTTTCAATCAGGATATCCTCACCAAATAAGGTTATCCGGCTATCCGATAAGCGGATTGCCCCGTCGGGATGTCCGACTCCATATCCTCCGACCGGCCCCTTTGCCTCCGAGCCTCCAAACAGCTTTGGTGCTATATAGGACTGCACCCTGTTCACGATCCGGCTTTGGAGTACGGAAGCGTTTAACTGCGCACCTCCCTCCAGCAGGATGCTGTCAATTCCCTTCGCCCCCAATACCTTCATAAGCTCCTTCAGATCAACATGATTATCTTCCCTGGAAACCGGCAGGAATCGGCAGCCTGCCTCCCGATACGGCAGCATCGTTTCCTCTTCCGCACAGGAAGTCGCAATATAGGTGGTTATCTCCTTCGAGGTCTGAACCAGCCTTGCAGCAAGCGGAGTCCTCAGATTCGTATCGCAGATAATCCGGATGGGATTCCTTCCGCCTTCCGTACGGCAGGTAAGCAGCGGATCGTCCGCAATAACCGTATTCACACCAGTCATTATCGCGGAATATCTGCCGCGGTCCGCATGAACATTCCGCCTCGCCTGTTCGGAAGTAATCCATTTGGATTCTCCCGTACGGGTAGCCGATCTACCGTCCATTGTCATTGCATATTTCATTACTACAAACGGAAGCCCGGTTTTCATATAATGAAAAAATACTTCGTTCAACCTGTCACATTCCTCCCGTAATATACCCTGATAAACCCTGACCCCGCTGCTGCGGAGGATTTCAAACCCTTTACCTTCCATCAGAGGATTCGGATCGACGGAGCCTGCATACACCTTAGTAATACCGCTTTCAAGAATCGCCTGCGTACAGGGCGGTGTCCTGCCATAATGGCAGCAGGGCTCCAGGGTTACATACAATGCCGCCCCTTGCGGAGATTCTCTGCAATCCGCCAGGGCGTTCCGCTCCGCATGCGCTTTGCCGTATTCCTCGTGGAATCCTTTCCCGATTATCCTGCCGTTCTTTACGATTACGGCGCCGACCATCGGATTAGGGTTTACCCTCCCGCAGCCTTTTTTGGCAAGCTCCAGGGCAATATGCATATAGTCCTCTGCTTTCATAATGATACCTCCCAATATATTCTTATTTGCAATTCCTTCTTTGCGGATTTTATCCCATAGGATAAATTTTTGAGGTACAAAAAAAGTGCTCCGACATAAACCAGGGCACCTTTTACTCTAACTTATTGACAGCAATTATAAAGTGCTTTTTTACTTCATAGGATAATTGTACTTATCACATTACTATAACGGGGTCTATCCTATGAAACAAAAAAACTCTGAAATGAAATACATTCCAGAGCTGTAAAAGCAAATGAAATACTTGCTGTATGTAATACATACATAAGTTTTTATCTTCTTTCATCCAGACTATACTGTTGGCTTCGGAGTTACACCGAATCTGCCTTGCGGCTCGTGGGCTATACCACCGGTTGGGAATTGCACCCTGCCCTGAAGATTTTCTATCTTGCCTTATCATAGCACAATAAAAAATAAATTGCAATACCGGATTCCAAATTTAGGATTTTCCGGCGCTGCAATCCGGAACAGGGAACTTGAATTTAATTACGGATAAGGATATAATTCAGAATATACGAAGCTAAGTGTCAAATTATTGTAAAAGGAGATTCTATATGACAGAATTATATTCCGCCGGCGGCAGCTGGTACAAAGGGAACCTGCACATGCACACTACCGATTCCGATGGGGTTTTGACTCCGGACGCAGCTTTCCTCCTATATCGAAAGGCAGGCTATGATTTTATCGCTATAACGGATCACTGGGTACAAACTAAAAACAGGATAAAAGACGGCTGCCTGATCTTAAATGGCTGCGAATGGGACACCGGTGATATGATCCGTACACCCATGTTCCATATTTTAGGCATCGGCATGGAAGCTCCGGTGACATTAGACCGCTTCCGGAACCCTTCTCCCCAGACGATTATTAATGCCATAAATGCAGCCGGCGGAATTGCCATCCTCGCTCATCCGGCATGGTCCGTTACCGATCCCGCAGACTGTATGCCTTTGGAAGGCCTTTCCGGTGCGGAAATATATAATTCCATATCAACCTTGCCCTGGAACGGCAGACGTTCGGATTCCAGCATTTATTTCGATATCTGGGCTTCCGGAGGGAAATTCATTCCCTGTACGGCGGCAGATGACAGCCATTACTATAACGGAGAACAGACTCGTTCCTTTATCATGGTAAATGCCGGAGAGCTGACCTCGGAAGCAATTAAGACCTCCATCCGTTCCGGCAATTTCTATGCATCCCAGGGACCATTCTTTGAATCAATCCGTTATAACGCTTCACGCGTACAGGTACACTGTTCGGAGGTAGAAACGGTTATCTTCTACAGTAATACCGTATGGTGTCATGACAGGGTTGCCACCGGAGGAGTAACATCTGCGACCTACGAAATCAAACCGACCGATAGATATGTCCGCATAGAGCTGATAGATAAGAACGGTAATATGGCATGGAGCTCTCCGTTTCCAGTCAATAAATAATACGTACGTACACCATCGAATCTATCGATTATTTCATAGAATTTATCAGTTTTACTGATTCATAACAATACTGAACAAGTCCCTTATATTGGGGAATCATGACCGCACCACAATTTGACCTCGGGATTTTGTTTCAGAAACAGCATTATTTTTTCCAGGGTTGCCTGGGAAAGTTCCACATCGGCCGCGGAGGTGCCGCATCCGACACCCAGTTCGATACATTTATTAAGAGTACATACATCACCCGCAATAAAAACCGGGCCTTCCTTGCTGTTGATAAGGTACGATATATGGCCTTTGGAATGTCCCGGTGTAGATATTGCCCACACCGTCTGATCTCCAAATAAATCGACTGCTTTTCCGACCGCGGAATCTTTTGCATAGTCTGCTTCGAAATCTATCATATAGATTGTGTCATTGCGATCGAAATGCTTCGAATCAATGAGTCCTTTCATAAAATAGGACCTTTCACCTTTCCCGGCAATGCAGGCAATATTGTCGGGTAATGCCGGCAGACCGGAAGTATGGTCAAAATGAAGATGTGTAAAAAAGACCGCTTTTATACTCTTTAATTCAGTCTCCGTCAGCTGTCTCTCAATAGCCAGTTCAGGTTCAAGCTCTATTTCAGGCATAAATATCGGAACCAACAGCCCCTTCACAGAACCGTAGGGCCTGCCTGCATAAGAGGAATCACAGCCTGTATCAATCAGAAAATAACCGTACCTTTCATGATGAAGGATATAAGCAAATATCGGTATCGTTATATCCGTATTCTTCATCCCGCGGCAGGACGGATGTTTTATGTTGAAAGAATTTGATAATTTCACTTTAACATTCCCGGAATGAATGTATTTTACATCAATGAGTGAAGAGCTTTTAATAAGCTTATCATACATTTCCGGACTATGTATGCCTTCCGGAACACCGGAAACAAGAATATCCGTTCTAAATGGTTTTATGCTATATGGTTTATAATGATACATTATAAACAGTACCATAAGAATTATTAAAAGGAAACTTATCAATATTATTATGTTAATCATCCTGCTACTCCTTTATGAATAAATTTCCGATTTCATGAAATCATTAACAATTATACTAAATAAAGGAGTTATTGTAAACATCAACATTTTTCTCATTTAACGCTGCCCAATGATATGCATGACAAATATATAATATCCGTTTGCAGTATATCATAACCGCGGGAATAAAAGAGCCCCTATTTTCCCCAGAAAACCGGCCATGCATATTTTTTTCTCCATTAATTCATGACATATAGATGTCAACAACTCTTTGGTAAAATACAAATATGTAACTTTAAAACAATAATTACCTGCATAATCCCGCTGGACAAATTTATATGTGCGGAAAATGTGTGCAGAAATGGAGGAAAAATGAAAATTGGTATTCTTGGAACAGGCTTTGGTGCTTATCATGCGGAAATCTATAAGAAAATTGGCGGAATTGATAGTATAAGATTATTCGGCAGAAATGAAGAAAAGTTAAAGAAGCTTGGCCAAAAGTTTAACGTATCTATTACACAAAATATTTCCGACGTCATTAATGATCCCGATATCGATTTAATCGATATATGTCTGCCGACTAAAATACATACCCAATATATTCTCGCAGCACTAAAGGCCGGTAAAAATGTTTTCTGCGAAACGCCTCTTTGCTATGATCGTAAAGAACTTTCACAGATCATGAAAGCTGAACAGGAATACGGAAAGCAAGTATTTGTGAATCAGTTTATTAAATTTGAACCAGAGTATCAATACCTTTACAAAGTAAAAGAAGATAAATATTATGGCAAACTCCTATCTTTTACCATATCAAGAAAAACACCGCCTATCTGGGGATCACTCGGGATCGATAAAATAATTACAAATCTTATGCTTCATGATCTTGATTATTCCGAATGGCTTCTTGGGATGCCAATTAATAAAAGTGTAACCGCAACCTCCGGCAATCCGGATGAAGCATATGTAAGAGTTAATCTTGAATATGAGAGTACTAATGTTGACGTCATAGCTTCTTCCGCAATGCCAAAAAGTTATCCATTTTCCGTAAGTTACGAAGCCGTTTTTGAGAAGGGCTTGCTGGAATTTCATGGTGCCTTTACTCCGGAAGGATATATAAGATCTTTTTTTGAATATACTTCTGAAAGCAAAAAAGAAATAAAGACAGAAGAACAAAACCCATATGAATATGCTATCAGACATGTTATCGAATGCTGTAAATATAAAAAAGAAACTGTCCTCAGCACATCGGCTGCGGCTAATTCACTTACAATTGCTTTCGATCTGAATAATATATTACGCCATATTTAATTTCAATTATCCCATATAACGCAGGATAAACTCCCTTGAAATCTTAACTTGCATAGCCTCCCCTTTTAGTGAAAGACCTGTCACAATGGCGTGGCAGGTCCTTCATTTTCCCTGGAATCCCCTGTTTTCAAGGCTTACAGCAGTTTTACTTTTTTAACATCGTCACTTTTATGACTTCGAAAATAGTATATACGCAAATTTATTTTTATTGCATAACTTTAAAACCCTAGTAATTGTCCTTTTAGTTCTATCAAATATCCTATAATTTTTTAAATTCTTTAATAGAATTCCTAACTTGCTCAAGTTCATTTTGATTATTTATAAATTTTATCCCATTCTTTGATAATTCTTGCATTAAAATTTCTTATCTTAATAAAATTATCCTTTTCCCAAAACACACCATTCCTTCTTTCTGACAAATCTTTCGCTATAATAATTTATTTTGTATATAAATCACTATTTCTACGTATTAATATCTTATATTAAAGCAGATATAAAATCAAAATGATCGATTTTCAAAACCGTAATTGCGTAATTTTAATCACACTATAGCTTTACATTTGCCTAGAAGCATGCTATAGTAAATATAAGAAAAGGAGTAACCGACCACAAAGTGGTTAGCCTCCGATTGTCAAACTAACTGCCCAGTCGACCAGCCAAGTCAGGGGCAGTTATTTTTTATGCTTATTATTCCTATTGTTTAAATAGGTAAGCAGCGTAATGATTATTAATACAAAAGTAAATAAATCACTATATGTAACATAATTCATCGGCGCCACCTCCCTTCTGGGAGGCTAACACACCCTGTCTCGATTACTCCTGTATTTATCTTACCATATAATTCCTATTGATACAATCGAACATAATATTAATTTCAGCTATTTCTTCTATGCCCTTTCCTTATCTATACGCAATTTTATACACAACTTAGATACCGTAAAGGTGAAACAAATGAATTTCAAATCCCCATATATCCCCTTACGGAATACCCTATAACACAAGATGCAGCAGCATGAGCTTTCAAATGCTCAGTCTCCCCTTTTTGAAAGCAAAGTCTGCTGCTAAGGCGCAGCAGGCTTTACTTCTCCCCAAGCAATCACTTCTCCTTTTTTTGACCGGTCCGCAGAACCGTTAGAACCTCCTCAATGCTATTATATCCGTCGTAATCACCCTGAAAGGTATAACCATAGTGATAATGCAACCCGCTTTTTTGATTAAGATATAAATATTCCGCTAATTTATGTATTCCCTCTTCCTTCGCGCATCGTAGAAAAGCCTGCATACGGATACTTCGAAAGGATTTACATTCACAGCACGGAAAGTCGCTGCATTCCCAGCAGCCTGTTATCCCGCGCGTCTTGCAGCAATCCAGAATGGGACAGACTTCCCCGTT
>JAEWSD010000231.1 GCA_023398615.1 Bacillota bacterium | reverse complement strand
GCTGTTTGCTGAAAGATATCATAGCAAGAGACGGAATAGACGGTTTTATGGCAATAGAGAATCAGGTGAACCGTGATTTGATTGCCTGTAACTCCGTAATTGCAACCGGGGGAAGTATTATTTACGGTGCTGAAGCAATGGAACATTTAAGGGAAATCGGCATTGTGGTTTACATAAAGCTCAGCTATGAGACGATAAAAGACCGCCTTGGGAATATAAAACAGAGAGGTGTTGTGCTACGGAAGGGACAAACCCTGCTCTCTTTATATGAGGAACGGTGTCCGCTGTATGAGAAATATTGCCATATTACTGTTAATGGCGAGGGTTTGGGGACGGAGGAACTTATGGAAAAGATTGCAGCCGCGGTTGTCGAATATGACGGGAGCAAATAAGAAATAATAAGAATGCCATTGAAAAATGTTATAAATGCAGGAAAAAGTACGAGAAATCAGTGGAAAGAAAATACAAAACCGGTATTGATTTTCAGAAAACAATTTACAAAATTTGAATTTGTGGTATAATCAAAGTAATGCAACAAAATGGACAAATAAGAAGAGAAATTTATGTGCAAATTGAATAAATTCTTCAAATAGAATAATTAGAGGTGCGCAATGGAGCAGTATATTATAAAAGGCGGCAAAGCTTTACGGGGTGAAGTGACGATTGGCGGCGCTAAAAATGCAGCCTTGGGAATCTTAGCGGCAGCGATTATGACGGATGATACGGTCAAGGTAGAAAATCTGCCTGATATTCGTGATATTAATGTGTTATTACAGGCGATAGAGGAAATCGGAGCGAAGGTCAGGAGACTGGATAAGCATACTGTTGAAATAAACGGCAGTAATATCGGCTCTATCAGTATAAACTATGAATTTATCCGAAAGATACGTGCTTCTTATTATTTATTGGGAGCGTTGCTGGGCAAGTATAAGAAAGCACAGGTAGCTTTGCCCGGCGGCTGTAATATCGGAAGCAGACCCATTGACCAGCATATCAAGGGCTTTGAGGCATTGGGCGCTACTGTGAAAATTGAACGCGGAATGATTGAAGCCGATGCGAAAAGACTTCAGGGAAACCATATCTACCTTGATGTTGTAAGCGTAGGAGCTACCATTAATATTATGCTTGCCGCATGTATGGCGGAAGGCCAGACGATTCTGGAGAATGCTGCGAAGGAGCCCCATATTGTAGATGTGGCGAACTTTCTGAACAGTATGGGTGCCAATATCAAGGGCGCAGGCACCGATGTGATACGTATTAAGGGAGTAGAATCCTTAAAGGGGAGCGAATACTCCATTATACCGGATCAGATTGAAGCAGGGACTTTTATGTTTGCGGCGGCGGCAACCGGAGGGAATGTACTGATAAAGAATGTTATTCCAAAGCATCTGGAAGCAATTTCGGCGAAACTGATTGAACTTGGTGTGACGGTAGAAGAGCTTGATGATGCCGTCCGTGTAACCGGTACGAAGCGTTTGGGCCACACTCATGTTAAGACCCTGCCGTATCCCGGATTTCCTACCGATATGCAGCCGCAGATGACAGCTGCCCTGATAACCTCCGAGGGTACCAGTATTGTAACGGAAAGTATATTTGAGAACCGTTTCAAATATGTGGACGAGCTGGCAAGAATGGGTGCCAATATAAAGGTTGAAGGTAATACGGCTATTATTGAAGGTGTGAAAGGGCTAACCGGAGCCATCGTAAGTGCCCCTGATTTAAGGGCAGGAGCGGCTTTGGTGATTGCCGGATTAGTGGCGGAAGGCTTTACCGTAGTAGAGCAGGTTGAATATATTGAAAGAGGTTATGAAAATTTTGAACGCAAGATGCAGGGCCTTGGAGCGACAATGGAAAAGATTGATATAGAGGATGAAAAGGCTGTACACAAGTTCAAACTGAAGGTTGGTTAACTGACAATAATAATTTTCAAGTATAATAACAGGGCGAGGACCGTTAAGTATCCTCACCCGTTTTTTAATACATAATATTTTATTTAAATCAGTGCCTGAATCACCAGGTTCGGTTTCTTGGACAGATCAATAAAGCGTTCTCCGACCTGGATGATCGGTTTGGCTAAGGCATGTTTGTTAATCATAACAATGGTACCTTCCGTATAATTACTTAAGCGAACGCGCTTTCCGATATAGCATTGAACGATACCTTCCAGAAAAGTAATCAGATAGCGGGGATCGTATTTCTGCAGCCCTTCCGTTTCAAAACCTCTGATTGCTTCGAACGGACTTAAGGCCGGCCGGTAGACTCTTGCGGAAGTCATGGCATCGTAAACATCGGCGATCGCTACTATTTTTGCATAAGGATCTATGCTTGAACTGTGGAAGGCATTCGGATAACCGCTTCCATCGCAGCGCTCATGATGCATCAATGCGGAATACATAACGTGGTTGTCAAGATTTCGGTTTTTTAATAGCTGATATCCCTTAACCGTGTGAGTCTTAACCAGCGTATATTCAGCGGAAGTCAGTACATTCGGTTTATTCAGTATATGGGCCGGCAGCTTAAGCTTGCCGATATCATGCAGTAAACCGCTTAGGGTCAGTGCATTGATCTCTGATTGCGGCAGCTTCAGCCAGTTGCCGAATACATTACAGATTAAGCCCACGTTAATGGAGTGCACATAGGTAAGATCGTCATACTCACGCATACAGTGCAGCATATCAAACACATGGATGCCATTACGGCTTTCAGCTAAAATCTTGGCGGTATGTTCCAGTAATTTTAAGATATCCATAGGGGCTTCCCCGTATGCGATATTATTCAGTTCAGTCTTAAAATCATGGATAGAATCCAGGAATTCTTCATTGAATCTTTTAAATTCCGCACTGTTACGGATTACTTGTGAATAGTTATCCTCTTTAACGGTTTCTTTTTTGCTTTGATCTTTGTCGGCATCAGCTTCTATTGACAGTTCATTGATAAGGTAGAATCTTAAACGGGTGATGATTTTTCGGTTCAGGACGGTACCCTTCGAAATGATCAGCTGATTGTTGGCGGAATATATATCATCTGCAACTACCAGGCCGGGGACTGCTTCATTAATCGGAATTCGTAATGTTTTCACGGGCTGCTCCTCCTACGCTTTCGTATGAGTAAAAATTAATAATTATACTTTTAGTATAAGACATTTATATAAAAAGTCAATGAAACAATGGGCTGATATCTGCAAAATAGATAAATTTTTAGAATATTTTGAAATAAAATTGTAATTTTTATAATAAAACAGAGAAAACAAATAATTGTTCTTGACAAACGAATACAAATAGTATATCCTCAAAATTACAATAAAATAATTGAATAGTAATTACATTTCTCTTATTCAGAGTGACGGAGAGTAAAGGCTCTATGAAGTCACGGCAACCCCTAAAGTGGAAGGTGCCAACCTGAGCGAGTAATCGAACAATAAGAGGATTTGGTTGATTTGTTATCAAGTCCGACTTAGTCGGATTTTTTTTATTTAGTCGGAAAGTTCTTTGAACTCCCTATTAAGAAGAATCCTTTAAAGTACGGAAGGGCTCGCAAAAATATCTATATTAAATTCCTGAAAGGAGTATATTATGAACAAACTATTATTTACCTCGGAATCCGTAACGGAGGGACATCCTGATAAAATCTGTGATCAGATATCGGATGCCGTACTGGATGCACTATTGGAGCAGGACCCGATGAGCCGGGTGGCCTGTGAGACTGCCATTACGACCGGTCTGGTACTGGTCATGGGAGAAATAACGACTAACGGGTATGTGGACATTCAGAAGGTAGTCCGTGACACGATCCGTGAGATAGGCTATGACAGGTCCGATTATGGCTTTGACGCGAATACATGCGGTGTTATCGTTGCTTTAGATGAGCAGTCCGCGGATATAGCCCTGGGCGTTAATAAGGCACTTGAGGCAAAAGAACATACGATGTCCGAAGATGAACTAGAAGCAATCGGAGCCGGTGACCAGGGAATGATGTTCGGATATGCAACAAATGAAACGGAGGAATTCATGCCTTACCCCATCTATCTGGCGCATCAGCTTACGAAACGGCTGACCGAAGTCAGAAAAGACGGCACGCTGCCTTACCTTCGTCCGGACGGAAAATCACAGGTTACGGTTGAATATAACGAAGCTGGAAAACCGATCCACCTGAATGCGGTAGTATTGTCTACGCAGCATGATGCGGATGTAACACAGGAGCAGATTCACAAGGATATCAGGAAGTATGTATTTGACCAGGTACTTCCGAAAGATTTAACGGATGAAAATACGAAATACTTTATTAACCCTACCGGACGATTTGTAATAGGCGGGCCGAACGGAGACAGCGGACTGACCGGACGAAAGATAATCGTGGATACCTATGGCGGATATGCCCGTCACGGCGGCGGTGCGTTCTCCGGTAAGGACTGTACGAAGGTAGACCGTTCCGCCTCCTATGCGGCACGGTATGTTGCCAAGAATATTGTTGCATCAGGCTTGGCGGACAAATGTGAGATACAGCTTTCCTATGCAATCGGGGTGGCTCAGCCGACCTCAGTCATGATCGATACTTTCGGTACCGGTAAAAAGGATAACGAAGAGCTGATACGGATTGTCCGGGATAATTTTGATCTTCGCCCGGCCGGAATTATTAAGATGCTGGATCTAAGGAAACCCATCTATAAAAAAACTGCCGCATACGGACATTTTGGACGCAATGATCTCGACCTGCCGTGGGAGAGATTAGATAAAGCCGCAGACTTGAAGAAATATCTGTAGACCGTTTTAAAGCATTCTGCGGTGCGAGCACCCGGGGGGGTGTTGTACTAAAACCTCCCCCGGCAGCTCGCTCTGCCGGAATATAAATGATACTTTTGTTCATGGAAAATCTTCCTCCACCCCCGCATTTCTTGAGTTCTCAACCAATTCCGGAGAAATTCGTATTTAATAAATTATTAATAAAAGGCATGGATAGTTTATGTGTAAATAAGCCTGGGATATGTTATAATAGTGATGACTTGAAAATCATGTAAATTAATATGAAAGGTTATCGATATTGATAATAGCAGGTGAACAGATTGAAATTAAAAAGCCGTTTATTGACTGCCTTTCTTATAATAACGGCACTGCCGATTATTCTGATAGCGATTTCGGGCGGAACGATTTTAAGGTACCAGGTGAATTCGATTCAGCAAACCTATGATCTGAGTTCGGACCCGGTGCAGGTATTTTCCAACCCTTTGCAGATACTAAGCCGGATTACCAGAGGGGTATATAATGATATCGTAATTACCGCCAAGAAATCACCCCAGCGATTTGAAGATATGAATTACATCAACTATTTAAATGAGGAGTTGAAGAGTAAGTACTCATTTATTGTTTTAAGAAAGGGTGAGGATTTCATTTACAGCGGGAATCAGGATAAACTGGATAAGATTTTGCATTGCCTGCCTAATTTCGGAGATTATAATGCGGTCATTGAAGGCGGCTTTTATGTTGACGGAAACGAACCGTTTTTGCTAAAGCAGCAGGATTTTAAATTTTCCGACGGTACGAACGGAAGTATCTTTATTATTACGGATGTTGACAATTTGGTACCGCAGATTAAGGAATCCATTGTACAGATTGTGTATGCGCTGATAATGGTCATTATAATTACGGCGGCGGTTCTGATTATCTGGATATACCGGAGCATCTTGAAACCGCTTAATATTCTGCACGCGGCAACTGATGCGATGAAGGAAGGCAACCTGGATTATTCCATAGAAGGCGACCCGGAGGATGAAATCGGGCAGTTATGCGTCGATTTCGAGGAAATGAGAATCCGGCTGAAGGAACTGATTGAGGTACGGCTTAAGAATGAGGAAGATATCAAGGAACTGATCAGCAATATATCACATGATCTTAAGACACCGATTACGGCGATAAAGGGTTATACGGAAGGAATTATGGACGGAGTCGCGGATACTCCGGAGAAAAAAGAGAAATACTTAAAAACGATCTATACAAAAGCCGGTGATATGTCAGTACTGGTTGACGAGCTGGCCTTTTATTCCAAGATCGACTGCAATACCGTGCCGTATAATATAAAGAGTATTAACCTGCATGACTATTTCAGCGACTGTATTGAAGAGCTCAGCCTGGACCTGGAGGTAAAAAATATAGAATTATCCTATGAAAACGATACGGATCATAACTTAAAGGTACATGCGGATGCGGAGCAATTGAAACGCGTCATAAATAATATCACTGGCAATTCGGTGAAATATATCGGCAATAAGAAGGGCTTCATCCAGATCCGGGTAAAGGATATCGGGGATTATGTCGAGATAGCATGTGAGGATAACGGAAAGGGAATTGCGGCAAAGGATCTGCCGTTCATATTTGACCGTTTTTACCGTGCGGATGCTTCCAGGAATTCTACAAAGGGCGGAACCGGTTTAGGGCTTGCAATCGTTAAGAAAATAATCCAGGATCATATGGGAAATATCCGGGCCGTCAGCGAGGAAGGGAAAGGAACTATCATTTATTTCACGTTGAAAAAGTATAAGGAGGAAACAGCTCATGAGCAGAATACTAATAATTGAAGATGAGATAGCAATTGCCGAACTGGAAAAGGATTACCTGGAGCTGAGCGGATTTGATGTAGTCATGGAGCACAATGGGGATTCCGGTGAAGAAAGAGCGCTTCAGGAAGAGTTTGATCTGATTATCCTGGACCTGATGCTCCCGAATGTAGACGGATTCGAGATCTGCAAATCGATACGGTCTACGAAAAATATCCCTATAATCATGGTTTCGGCAAAGAAGGACGATATCGATAAAATCCGCGGCCTTGGCCTGGGTGCAGACGATTATATGACAAAGCCCTTCAGCCCGAGTGAACTGGTAGCGAGGGTAAAAGCTCACCTTGCCCGTTATGAAAGGCTGATCGGGTCAGGGGCAAAAGAAAATGAAATGATTGAGATACGTGGAATTAAGATAGATAAAACGGCTAGGCGGGTTTATGTTAATGATGTAGAGAAAAGCTTTACGACAAAAGAGTTTGATCTGCTGACTTTTCTTGCTCAGAATCCAAATCATGTGTATACCAAGGAAGAACTGTTCAAGGAGATCTGGGATATGGAATCGATTGGGGACATTGCAACCGTGACGGTACACATTAAGAAGATTCGTGAGAAAATAGAATTTAATACCTCAAAGCCGCAGTATATTGAGACTATTTGGGGAGTCGGATACCGTTTTAAGGTGTGATGTGAATAAGCAGAATATTTTATCAATTCTAACGTTTGACAAAGAAAGATAAAAAAGGTACAATATGGTTGGTCGATTCATAAGGGCTTCCTGATGGAGAGACCTGGTAACTGACAGGTGAATAAATATCGTTCCGAATAGCAGGGTTTGCCCCCCGAAAGGTAAGACGATGACGACAGAATTGGATTATCGGATGGGGATGCTGCATGATATGTGAACTCGAAGAGTTCATTATAATCTGTATCAGCCCCGTTTTTTATTTAATGGAAAGTTCTTGATACGGTAAGGTATAAAGTACAATAATCCTGTGAAATAAAAAATCTGATTCGGGCAATATAATTAAGGGAGGTTTGCTATTTGGAGACGAGGATAGCGTTGATAGGTATTATTGTCGAGAATATGGATTCTGTTGACAGTATAAATCAGGTCCTTCATGAATATGGAAGCCATATCGTGGGAAGGATGGGTATTCCGTATAAGCAGAAGAATGTCAGTATTATCAGTATTGTGATAGATGCGGATAATAATGTGATAAGTTCTTTATCCGGCAAGCTTGGAATGCTTGACGGAATCAGTGTTAAAACGGTGTACTCGAAAAACGGAAGGTAAAGCTTTTCCGTAAGGCCGATTATGCAATAGAATTTCAACAGGAACGTATGAAACAGGAAGGAAGGTCAAAGAAATGAAAAAATTAGCATCCATTATATTAATTACAGTCCTTGTAATGTCCCTTTTTACCGGCTGCAAAGGCAAGGAGCAGGTTACGGAATCGGAGCCTGCGGGAACCTCTGAAGCTACAGGCGGCAGCAGTACTCCGTCCGGGGAAGCCGATCCGACAGCGGAGCCGTCCGAGGAAGAACAGACTGGAAACGTACCCGCAGAAAAAATTGACATAAAGATTGCCGCACTCAAAGGCCCTACCTCTATGGGTATGGTCAAGATTATGGAGGATGCCGAAAACGGTGTGACTGCAAATAACTACACCTTTACGATTGCCGGTACCGCGGATGAAATATCCGGCGGAATTGTAAAGGGTGATTATGATATTGCTGCAATTCCCTGCAATCTGGCTTCCGTGTTATATAACAGGTCACAGGGCGGAATCGTGGTTGCGGGTATTAATACGCTAGGCGTATTATACATAGTGGAAACAGGAGAGGAGATCAGCAGTGTGGAGGATTTAAAGGGGAAAACCATTTATTCCACCGGTAAAGGGACCACTCCGGAATACACCTTAAATTACCTGCTGTCCTCATACGGGTTGGACCCGGAGAAAGATGTAAACATTGAATATAAATCGGAACCGACCGAGGTAGCCGCGATACTCAGCGAGTCTGGGGATGCCGTGGCGATGCTACCGCAGCCTTTTGTAACAACGGTTATGATGAACAACGATAAGGTAAGGATAGCGCTTGACGTCTCTAAGGAATGGGAAAAAGTCAGTGAAACCGGAAGCACGGTAGTTACCGGTGTGGTGGCAGTGAATAAAACCTTCCTGGAGGGCAATCCGGAAGCCGTGGAAGCATTCCTGAAAGAATATGAGCTGTCCACTCAGTATGTGAATGAAAATGTTGAAGAAGCTTCCTCACTGATTGAGAAGTTCGATATTTTTAAAGCCGCGATTGCGCAAAAAGCTATTCCGAACAGTAATATTACATTTATTCGGGGAGATGAGATGCAGACAAAGATCAACGGCTATCTCGAGGTTTTGTTTGATCAGAATCCGGATTCGGTCGGCGGTACTATACCCGAGGATGCATTTTATTACAAAAATTAATTAGACATTTGTGAAACTCTTAATTGATATATTAATACCGAAGAGGTGTAAAATGACACAGGATAAGGTTCAGAAAGGAAATAAGGCATACCGTATTCTGGCGGTATTGTTCTGGATCGTCATATGGCAGGCGGCCAGTATGATTGTAAATAAGGAGATGCTTCTGGCATCTCCGTTTGCCGTTATAGGAGCGCTGTTTCAGCTTGCAGTTAAGGCCGATTTCTGGCAATCTATTTTTAATTCCTATATTAATATCGTAGGAGGCTTCGGTCTGGCTATTTTGTTCGGTGTTTTTTTTGCCGTAGGCTCCTATATGAGCTTTCTTTTTCAGGAGATGATTACACCGTTAATCAATATCACAAAGACTACGCCGATTGCGTCTTTTATTATACTGGCGCTGCTTTGGGTCGAGCCTTCCGGGTTGTCCATACTGATAGCGTTCCTTATGGTAGTGCCCGTAATTTACACGAATGTGCTGCACGGGTTAATCAATACCGACCGTAAGCTTCTTGAGATGGCTAAGGTATTCCGCATGGACTGGTCTAAGAAGATACGATATATCTATATTCCCGAAGTGATGCCTTATTTTGTTTCCTCCTGTTCCGTGGGGCTGGGTTTTTGCTGGAAATCAGGTATCGCGGCTGAGATCATAGGATTACCGAAGAATACGATCGGTGAGAATCTCTATGAGGCAAAGCTGTATCTCATGACAAAAGAATTATTCGCGTGGACATTTGTTATCATAGGTATAAGTGTAATATTTGAGAAGATAATAATATGGCTGCTTAAGAAATCCCAGGATATAGTAACCGGTAATTCCGCCGGCAGGCAGAACAGCCGATAATAGGTCCGAAAGGAGATGTTATATGTCCATACAATTAAAAGAGATATCAAAGAGCTTTGATGATATCCTGCTGTATCATAAGCTAAATGCCGAAATCAGAGAAAACCGGGTTACCTGCATCATGGGGCCTTCCGGGTCGGGCAAGACAACCTTAACCTATCTCCTTATGGGACTGGTAAAGCAGGACTATGGAAGGATCGACGGTCTGGACGGGAAAAGGATTACGGCTGTTTTCCAGGAGGACCGGCTTTGTGAAAATATTGATGCGGTGAAAAATGTGCTGCTCGTATGCGACAGAAAGACGGTACGCTCGCAGGTAGAACAGGAATTCCGCGAGGTTGGGCTGACGGATTACAACGGTAAGCCGGCGGCGGAATTAAGCGGAGGGATGAAACGCCGGGTTGCTATTGTAAGAGCTCTGCTGCCGGACAGCGATATTGTCATCATGGATGAACCGTTTAAAGGTCTGGATGAAGAATTGAAATTGCGGGTTATTAATTATGTTAAGTCAAGGATAGAGGGGAAAACGGTGATACTGATAACACATGATAAGGAGGAGGCGGAAGCACTCTCGGCAGATTATCTTTATCTTTAAACCGTCGGGGAAACGGCAGTTAAGACGGCTTTACGTGGCCCTGCGGCCGTGGTATAATGAAAGGCAAACCGGATTCGGTGAATAATGGTTGAATGGAGATTTTTATGCATATTACAATTACAGGAAATTTAGGAAGCGGCAAGTCAACAATTTGCAAAATACTTGAGGATAAGTATGGATTTGAGGTTTATTCCACGGGAAAAGTCCAGCGGGAAATAGCCAGGGAAATGAATGTCACAACCCTGGAAATGAACAGGTTAATGTGCAGTGATCCTAAATATGATACGATGATAGATGATACGACGGCCAAGATTTCAAGAGAGAACAGAGACAGGAACATTATCTTTGATTCAAGGCTGGCATGGCATTTTGTGGAGCAGTCCTTTAAGGTATTTCTGTCGGTAAGCCTGGATGTGGCGGCACAAAGGATCATGAATGATAACAGAGGAAAGGAAGAGAAGTATTCCTCTTTTGAAGAAGCGAAGGAATTGCTGGCGGCACGTGCGGCTACGGAGGACGAAAGATATAAGGAAATGTATAAGCTTGAATATTTCAATTATTCGAACTACAATCTGATCATAGACAGCACCTATTGCACACCCGAGAGAATTGCTTCCGTTATCATGAAGGAAGCTAAGGATTTTTATGAGATTATGAAGGACAATAAAGGATTTCCGCCGGGAAATCAGGGGATTAACAAGTTTCTGATCTCGCCTGCCAGGCTGTATACAGATACGATAAGCGGGGCGGACAGAACCCGCCTGGCCGAACGATCTGAAAAACTCAAGAATAAAGATTACATTGAAAATAAAATTCAGGTCAGAAAAGACGGTGAACAGTACCACATAATGGAAGGGAAAGACGATGTGATGGCAGCCATTATATCAAATATTCCTTTTGTTCCAATTGTGATTAATTTTTAAACCATTCTTTTGCAATCTATGAAGCAATCGCCTAACATACAATTTCTGTTTCTACGGACAATATGAACAGAGGGAAATTACATTTAAAAATCGTAATTCTCTCTGTTTTTGACATTTCTTTTAATGAAACAGGGAGGGTGCTATGATAAAGTTCGATAATAAGACAAAATTTTTACTGGTTATAGCAATTACAATTATCGGAGTCTATTTTGGCTTTCAATATGTTCTGCCTCTCTTTATTCCATTTATATTAGCTGTTATGGTCGCATGGATTCTTTTGCCGGTTGTAAGATTTCTTAACCAAAGGCTGAAGATACCCAGATTAATCGGGGGAATCTTTGCAATGGGACTGCTGGGGACTGCTGTTGTATGGGGCTTGACCAGTTTATGCAATATACTGATGAAGCAGATAGTGATATTTTTAAGAAATCTCCCTATCTATCTTTCGATTCTGTCCGGACATTTGGATTCCTTCTGTAAAGGCTGTGACGAATTCCTGGGAATTCAGTTCGGTTCGGCAAGACAAATGCTTGACGGTAATATTGAGGTTATGCTGGATACGGTCAAAAATAAGCTGATTCCCGGTATTACGATGCACGGCTTCGATATAGCATTTAATATAATCGGAGTAGTCGGTGTTGCTCTTATTGTAATTGTATCGGCCATTTTGCTGATGAAGGATGAAACAGAATATGAAAAAGGCTTCCGGGAAAATGTTTTCTATTCGGACATTCATCTGGTAACGAGTAAATTATCCGAAACAGGTATTGCGTATCTGAGGGCGCAGGCTATTATGATGATATTCATCGGGGTTCTTTGCACTGCCGCACTCCTGCTGATCAAGAATAAATATGCGCTGCTGATCGGAATAGGAATCGGCATATTTGACGCTTTCCCCGTACTTGGAAGTGGTCTTATACTGATACCGTGGAGCATAATCTCTTTATTTAACAGAGATTTATACAGTGCGGCAGTGCTTATGACCCTATATTTGGCCTGTCAGGTAGTAAGACAGTGTCTGGAACCCAAATTACTGGGTAACCGGATCGGAATCAAACCGGTGTACACTTTGATGTCCATGTATGTGGGAATCCGGCTATTCGGATTTGCCGGTTTTCTGCTTGGGCCGCTGGGTCTTGTAATCATTACAACAATTGTTAAGGAAACACAGGCGAGATTCTTTTAAATACCGGGTATGGCTAATTTAAACCCCTGATTGCATCCTTCATTGATTTCACATATTCGGTAACCGGTTCGAGGCTGTTACTGCCGTATTTACCGGTAATCCTCACTATGGCACTTCCGACGATTACCCCGTCTGCATATTGTGCCATAGCTTTGGCCTGCTCCGGAGTTGATATGCCAAAACCAATGGCACAGGGGATATCCTTTACCTCTTTTACCAGCTTGATCATTTCACTGACATTGGTAGAGATCTCACTCCTTACACCGGTAACGCCCATAGAGGATACGCAGTAAACAAAGCCCTGAGCCTCCTTTGCAATCATCTTGATCCGACTATGTGAGGTTGGTGCGATCAGAGAGATTAGATCGATCCTGTATTTGTCGCAGTAAGGCTGTAATTCGCCTTTCTCCTCAAACGGCAGATCGGGTACGATTATCGCGTCAATTCCGCACCTGCTGCAGTTTTGGAGGAATCTGTCCGTACCATAGGAATATACTGGGTTTACATAAGTCATGAATGCCAGCGGGATCTCTGTTTTCCTGCGAACACTTTCTACCATCTTAAAGATTTTATCGGTGGTGGTTCCGGCCAGAAGCGCACGTTCGTCTGCCTGCTGGATTGCGATACCCTCCGCAACCGGGTCAGAGAACGGAATTCCCAGTTCTATCAGATCGGCGCCTGCCTTCTCCATCTTGAGGATTAACTCTTCCGTTGTATCGAGGGACGGATCGCCTGCCGTAATAAATGGAATGAATGCTTTGCCGTGTGTAAATACTGAATTTATTCTACTCATATAACTGTACCCCCCTGTAGCGGGCGATGGCAGCAACATCCTTATCGCCTCTTCCTGATAAGTTGATTACTATAATTTTATCCTTGCCCATAGCCGGTGCAAGCTTTTTCGCATAAGCGACAGCGTGGGCACTTTCGATTGCCGGGATGATCCCCTCCGTACGCGACAGATATTCGAAGGCCTCCACCGCTTCCTCATCGGTAACCGGAACATAGGTTGCTCTTCCGGTATCGTGCAGATGAGCGTGCTCAGGTCCAATACCCGGATAATCCAAGCCGGCAGAGATGGAATAAACAGGTGCGATCTGACCGAACTCATCCTGACAGAAATAGGATTTCATCCCGTGGAAGATTCCCTTCCTGCCGGTTGCTATGGTAGCGGCACTTTTATCGGTATCCACACCAAGTCCGGCAGCTTCACAGCCTATCAGCCGTACGTTACCGTCCTTTATGAAATCGTAGAAAATGCCCATTGAGTTACTGCCGCCGCCCACACAGGCCATTACCACATCCGGCAGCTTGCCTTCGGTCTCCATAAGCTGCTGTCTTACTTCTTTTCCGATAATACTTTGAAAATCACGTACAATTGTCGGAAACGGATGAGGACCCATTACGGAACCGAACACAAAATGTGTGTCATCCACCCTTGTGGTCCATTCCCTGAATGCTTCATTTACCGCATCCTTTAGTGTCATTGTTCCGCTTGTGACAGGATGTACCTTCGCACCGAGCAGTTCCATGCGAAAGACGTTAAGAGCCTGGCGTTCGGTATCCTCTTTCCCCATAAAGATTTCACATTCCATTCCCATAAGGGCAGCCGCAGTCGCTGTGGCAACTCCGTGCTGGCCGGCCCCGGTCTCTGCGATTACTCTGGTCTTACCCATTTTCTTTGCAAGCAGCGCCTGACCGAGGACATTATTAATCTTATGTGAGCCGGTATGGTTTAAATCCTCTCTTTTCAGATAGATTTTGGCCCCTCCAAGCTCCTTTGTCATCTTTTCGGCGTAGTATAAAAGAGAGGGCCTGCCTGCGTAATTATTAAACAGGTCGTTTAATTCCTTACAGAAGGCTTCATCCTCCTTATAATAATTATAAGCCTTCTCGATCTCAATTACCGCATTCATTAATGTTTCAGGGACGTATTGCCCCCCGTGTTCTCCAAACCTTCCGCTTGACATTTAATTCACACTCCTTATCTTTGAGACAATTTCCATTATTTTTCCGGCATCCTTTAATCCGTCGGTTTCTGCACCGCTGCTGACATCAATGCAATAGGGCCGGCACTGTTCGGCGGCTTTCAGGATGTTGCCGGAATGAATTCCTCCTGCGAGGAAGTAAGGCTTGTTTATGGCGGACAGAACCGACCAGTCAAATACTTTTCCGCTTCCCCCGAACTGTTTTTCCTGATATGTGTCGAATAACAGGTAATCACAGGCGGCGGATTCTGCTTTACGGACGTCCTCTGCGTCTTTTACCCGGACAGCCCGTATAACAGGGTTAGAAATCTGTGATTTCAAACATTCTACGTAATCCTCGTCTTCATCGCCGTGCAGCTGGACGATATCAATAATGCCCAATTCGCACAGCTCAGCAATATATTCAATCCGTTCCCTTACAAAGACCCCGACTGCTTTTACGGAATCGTCCAAATTACGCTTTAATTCCCTTGCCGTTTGAAGGCTGACCTGCCTGCGGCTGGAAGCAAATACGAAACCGATATAATCGGGCAGAGCGGCGTTCACTGCTTCGATATCCTGCGGCCTTGACAATCCGCATATTTTAATTCTGCACATATTGTCCTTTTTCCTCCATATTCGATCCGCAAGCATTTAAGGATTCCCTGTTCACGCTTCCCGGCACGGCACCGCCGGAGGCAAAGTAAGCTAACATCTCTTTCCTGTTTTCGCTCCGCATAAGGGTTTCCCCTATTAGTACGGCATCCACTCCGGCCGCCGTCAGACTTAAGATATCTTCGGCAGTTTTTATCCCGCTTTCCGCAACAAAGGTGATGCCTTCCGGGACGTATTCGCGCAGCTTAATACAGGTTCGGATATCTACCTGAAAGGTCCGGAGGTCTCTGTTATTTACACCGATTATTTTTGCTCCCGCTCTGACGGCGGAGCTTACTTCTTCCTTGTTATGTGCCTCCACCAGTGCGGAAAGTCCGAGCCGGCTGCAGATTTGAAGATATCTGTGGATGCTGTCCGAATCCAGCAGGGCACAGATCAGCAATATGGCATCGGCCCCGATTGCCTTGGCTTCGTAAATCTGATATTCATCAACTGTAAAATCCTTACGGAGTACCGGAATCTTTACCTCTTTACTGATCTCGGACAGGAAGGTATTGCTGCCTTTAAAATATTCCGGTTCGGTAAGCACCGAGATTGCCGCAGCTCCGGCGGCTTCATAATCCCCGGCAATGTCCAGATAAGGGAAATCCGGCGCAATGATACCCTTGGAGGGGGAAGCCTTCTTTACTTCACAGATAAAGGAGATTCCCTTCCCTTTCAGTGCTTTCTCAAATGCGAAATTCTCTCTCCCGTGAAAGCATTTTACGGTGTCTTTGTCGTATATCTGGGCTTTTAGCATATCAAGCGAAACCTTGCTTTTTGCGCCGGCAACGCGCCGCCTGCTTGACTCGGCCAGGGTATCAAGAATCATAGCAACCTCTCTTTCATCAGGAGTTGGACAACTGTACAAATTTATGCAGCTGTTCCATTGCCCTGCCGCTGTCGATGATATCGGCAGCCATCTTTACACATTCACGCAGCGTAATATTATTGTAAGACATATAGAGGCATACGGCGGAGTTAAGCAGCACGATATCGCGCTTCGCACCTTTTTCACCGGTTAGGATGCTTTTTGCAATTTCCGCGTTTTCCGCCGGATTGCCTCCCACCAGGTCCTCCGGCCTGCAATACTCGAAGCCGAATTGATGCGGGTCTAAAAAGAAGCTGTTTAACTGTCCGTTATTCACCTCGCATACCGTTGTGGTGCTGCTTAGCGATACTTCATCCAGGCCATCATGGCCGTGTACTACCATAGCGCGTTTCACCCCAAGATTGGCTAAAACCCTGGCTAATGGTTCCACCAGGTTTTCATCGTATACGCCCAGTAACTGGAGGCTTGCATCCGCCGGGCTGGACAGAGGCCCCAGGATATTAAATATTGTGCGCACACCCAGCTCTTTTCTTACCGGGGCGGCATACTTCATGGAAGAATGGTAAAGCGGAGCAAACATGAAGCAAAGTCCTATCTGTTCCAAAATATCTTCACTCTTTTCCACCGCGGTATCGATCTTAACCCCAAGCGCTTCCAGTACGTCCGCACTTCCGCACTTGCTGGATACACTTCTGTTGCCGTGCTTGGCAACAGGTATGCCCGCTGCTGAAATTACAAAGGAGGATACGGTAGAAATGTTAAAGGTATATGCTTCATCCCCGCCTGTGCCGACGATCTCCAGGACATCTCCGCCATGATTGAGTTTTTTGCCGTGCTTGCGCATACTTGCGGCACAGGCTGTTATTTCGTCAATGCTTTCCCCCTTCATTCGGATTGCCGTTATGAAGGATGCTATCTGGGCATTGGTTGCCTCTCCGTTCATAATCTCATCCATTACTGCTTCTGTCATATCAAGCGACAGATCTTCTTTCTGTAATAACCTGTAAATTGCTTCTTGGATCATTCGTGGTCACCGCCTATCTTTAAAAAATTATTCATTATAATGAAACCTTGTGGGGTCAGTATGGATTCGGGATGAAACTGCAATCCATATATTTCATAGTCTCTATGCTTTACTGCCATTACCTCGCCGTTATCGTCTTCGGCTATCACAAGCAGTTCGTCGGGAAGGGATTCCTTTTCCGCAATCAAGGAATGATATCTGGCTGCTTGTATAACCGGCGGAAGGCCTTTAAATACCCTGCTCCCGTTTGCGATGTGAATATTGCTTTGCTTCCCGTGTATTAGCTGTTTTGCCAATACGATGCTGCCGCCGAAGGTTTCACAGATTGCCTGGTGCCCCAGGCAGACACCGAGGATTGGAACACATTCCTTCAGCTTACGGACAACATCCTCGCAGACACCCGCATTTGCCGGATAACCGGGCCCGGGAGACAGGATGATATGGGAAGGGTTAAGGCTTAGGATCTCCTCCGCTGTCAGTTCATCGTTCCGGATCACTTTAATATCCTCGGTAATACTGCCTGCAAGCTGCACCAGATTATAGGAAAAACTGTCATAATTATCAATTAAAAGTACCATTAATCATCCACCTCACTTGCTGCAATGATTGCCTCGATTACTGCCTTTGCTTTATTTTCGGATTCCTCATATTCGGAGGCCGGGTTACTGTCCGCAACGATGCCGCCGCCGGACTGAACATATACCTTATTACCCTTCTTTACGGCCATGCGTATTGCGATACAGGTATCCATATTACCGGTGAAATCGATATAACCGATTGCACCGCCGTACAGGCCTCTCGGTTTATTCTCCATCTCATCGATGATTTCACAGGCACGGATCTTGGGCGCGCCCGATAAGGTACCTGCCGGGAGGAGTGCTTCAATGGCATCCAGGGCATCCTTATTCCCGCGGATAGTACCTTCCACCTCAGAGGTAATATGCATAATTTTTGAATAGCGGAGTACATTCTTGTATTCGGTAACATGTACGCTGGAGAAGTCCGATATTTTTCCCAAATCGTTTCTTCCCAGGTCTACCAGCATATTATGCTCGGCAAGCTCCTTTTCATCGGAGAGCAGCTCTTTTTCCAAAGCATCGTCCTCCTCCTTGCTCTTTCCGCGGGGCCTTGAGCCTGCTATCGGAAAGGTTGAGAGCTTCCCGTCCTTAAGTCTTACCAGAGTTTCGGGAGAGGTACTGATTAACTGCGTCTCTCCGTTCTGCATGAATACCATATAGGGGGACGGATTGGTAGTTCTGAGGACGCGGTAAGCATTAAACAGGCTGTCAACGTATTCCGTTTCGAACCGCCTTGAGATAACGGCCTGGAAGATATCTCCGTTTTTAATGTATTCCTTTGTCTTTTCTACTATGGCACAATACTCTTCCTTGGTTACATTGCAGGTAAAATGCGGCTTGCTGCCCTTCTTAGCCTTCGGAAGCGCGAGGGGTTCCTGTATCATACGATTGATTGCTTCAATGTCTGCCACTGCCCTGCCGTAGTTCTCCATAACCTTGTCTGTTTTCATGTTGACAACAATACTGATTTTCTGCTTTAAATGGTCGTAAGCGATCACTTTATCAAAGAGCATCAGGTCAAAATCATAGAATTCACTTTCCTTCAGCTTAAGCACCGGCTCCGCGTATCCGATCATCTCATAGGAGAAATAACCTACGAATCCTCCGGTAAAAGGTGGCATTCCGGCCATTTTCGGAGCCTGATAGCCGCCGAGAATTTCACGAAGCACCTCATAAGGCTTATCCGTATGAAGGAATTCCTTTTCCCCGTTGTCAATAGTTATATCACCATTCTTACAGGTGACATGGAGAATCGGAGAAAAACCTAAAAAGGAGTATCTTCCCCATTTCTCACCGCCTTCAATGCTTTCGAGCAGATAGTATCGGTTACTGATCTGGGAAATCTTATGCAGAAGGCTTATGGGAGTAATAATATCCGCGTAGATTTCTTTGCAGATCGGAATCATGCTGTAATCCTTTGCTAATGCTTCTATGTCGCTGCAGCTTGGTGTTATCATAAAAATCACCTTATTTTTCATCAGGATGGGATGAAAAACTCCTTTCTTCATTTTTAAGGCAGGG
>JAEWSD010000050.1 GCA_023398615.1 Bacillota bacterium | reverse complement strand
TGTTAGGAATGCAGGAGAGAACAGATGAGTTAGCGGCCTATGTCACGGAAACCTTAACAGAGGTAAAGGATAAAGTGGCCGGTATGAAAGAGGAAGACAAGATCCGGGTATATTATGCAGAGGCAGCGCAAGGTCTTCAAACCGACCCCGCCGGCTCCAGCCATACACAGATTCTTGATCTATTGGCCGGTATTAATGTTGCGGATGTTGAGGCGTCCAGCGGATATGGAAGAGCCGAAGTTACGGTGGAACAATTAATTGCATGGGACCCGGATTTGATCATTGCAGGCTTTGATGCGGGCTATGCGGAGGATGGGGCAGCCTATGATTATATGCAGGCTGATTCGGTCATGAAGGATTTAAGAGCAATTAAGAGCGGAAATATTTATGAAGTACCCAGTGCACCATTTAGCTGGTTTGACAGGCCCCCGTCGGCTAATATGATTCTTGGAGTGAAATGGACCGCTCAAATCCTATACCCGGATTTATTTCATTATGATCTGAAAGAAGAAACAAAACGGTTTTATAAGTTATTCTATTTCTGTGATTTGACGGATGCACAGCTTGATGATTTATTATCAAGAAGCAGCCGATAACGGGATAAATGTTGAGTGACAATAAATATAGAAAGGTTGTGGGAGAATGGAGTCAACAGCATATGAATTTGATAATATAGCCAGAAATATCTTTTACCCGATCTACCCGGTTATTACAGAGCAGATCTTGGAATGCGTTACGGTGAACACCGCAGGGCATTGTCTGGATGTCGGCTGCGGACCGGGTTACCTGGGCCTGGAAATTGCGAAAAAAACAGATATGACACTATGCTGCTATGATAAGGATCCGGAGGCGTTGGCAATAGCGGAGCAAAATATTAAGGAAGGCTATCTACATAAACAGGTGTATACCCGTCTTGGCAATGCGGAGGCAATACCGTATCCGGAGGAAAGCTTTGATTTGGTTGTCAGCAGAGGCTCCTTATTCTTCTGGGAGAATAAAGTGAAAGCAATTAATGAGATCTATAGAGTCCTTAAGCCTGGGGGATGGGCCTATCTGGGCGGAGGCTTCGGCAATGCAAAGCTAAAGCAGCAGATTGATAAAAAGATGTTAAAGCTTGATGAGCAATGGCTTATTAAAGCAGCAGAACGAAAGAGCAGCAGCGAAAATTATGAGAACCTGATGCTTAAGACGCAAGTAGTTAGCTACAAAATACTGGAAGGCGAAGCCGGACTTTGGATTGTGTTTGAAAAGCAATAGGGAGGTGTATCAATGGAAGATTATCAAAGCTTTATCCGATCGGAAAAGTTTTACAAAGAAGGCCATATCAATTTGATGGTATTTCCTTCCTGCCCGATTAAAGTAGTGACTACGGAAGCAATCAAAGAATATGTTTCCGATTACAATGAAAAACATGATGTGAAAATTCATTACCCAATGGGTGAAACAATGGACTTCAAAACTTATACGGAAGCATTGGAGCTGGTTGAGGATATCGACAGATATCCGGATGTGATACTTCAGTGCGATTATAAAAGTATATTTGCACCTAATTTTATTCGATTTAGAGAAGCGGGGCATTTTGTGGATGTATTACGTGACGGTGAAGTGCACCCTTTTTATCAAAGCTTTGATTACCAGGATCCGAAAGGAGTGTATACCTTACTGGGAACCAGCTTCCCGATCATCGTCGTGGATAAAACAATCCTGGGAGGTCTGCCTGTCCCAAAGAGTTTTCGGGATTTGTTAGATCCGATTTACCGGGGGAAAATATCCATACATGGTCATGGCACATCTTCCTGCGATATGTCCATTATGATGCATATCCATCAGCTATACGGGAAAGAGGCAATGTTAACTTTTGCAAAGTCCATCCATTCTTTAAGACATTTTTCCAGTGTGGTTAAAGATATCGGTAAAGGAAAAGCAGAATTGCCGCCGATAGGCATAATCCCCGATATGTTCAAGGATTTGATACTGCGTAAACCGCAAACAGAAGTGGTGTGGCCGGAAGACGGTTCGCCGCTCTTTCCATTATGGATGACGGTGAAAAAGAAGAAGGTTCAAGAGGCAAAAGACCTGATTGATTTTATAACCGGACCGCTTATGGGCCAGCTGTGGGCATCTGCTTCCTTTGCCTCCCGCCGTCCGGATGTTAAGAATAATCAGTATGACGGTATGCCTGTACATTTCATTGGGTGGGATGCCATTTACCGGGATATCTTCAGAACTAAAACGGAAATGGAGGAGGAAGTACTGGGTATCATCCGGGGCTACAACCAGGAAAAGTCGGAACGGCCAAGATTAATATGCTAAAGGGGGTATATTTAAGTTTCGTCCACCAGCAAGCCGGTTTGCGATGTATCGTATCCGCCAAGTCCTTCTATTTCTTCCTTGAAGGCACCGGAACTGATGATCTCATAAATAAGCTGATATATGGGTTGGCTTAAATTAGTTTTTTTAATAACAATATCATAGCATTCGGTTTGCATGGGGATAAAATCCAGGTTCAGGACGCTGTTGGCAACCGTTTGGTTACCCATACCCACATCCGCTTTCCCTCTGGAAACAGCACTGGCTATGGACAGGTGTGAGGTTTCCTCGTTATCATATCCTTTTATAGCCCGCGCATCAACGGAGAGAAGTCTGAGATTCTCATCCAGTAAAACACGGGTACCGGATCCTTTTTCACGGTTGATCATTACAACATCACTCCTTGTTAAATCGGACCAATGTGTTATATTCTTCGGATTCCCCTTTGCTACGTAGAATCCTTGAGTTCTCTTGGCTATACGAAGAATAACGCAGGGGATTCCGGGTATCAGGCGGCGGACATAAGGGACATTGTAAACATTCGTGTCGCCGTCCCACAAGTGAGACGCGGAAATCTGGCACTGGTCATGATAAAGCGCATTGAGACCGGAGAAGCTTCCAACGTGTGACCGGAGAACGGAGGTACCCAGAGGATGGTGCTGTAAGGTATTAGCCAGAATATCCAAGGTAGGGTCCTGGCCGCATAGAATGATCTGTGAGGAGGTATTCGGGACCGGATGAAGCAAAGTATTATATTGATATTCGGGAGAGCCTGACTGCATTATTTTTGTTGTGACACCTTTGCTCCGGTTTATATAATCCTCCAGATCAGACAGGTCTACGCGCACTTTATTACCAACCTTATAGGCAGTCAATTCGCCTCTTTTGATTAATTCATATACCGTGTTTTTTGCGATTTTCAGGATTCCGGCAACCTCTTCCGGTGTGAGTATCTGCTGTTCTTTCATAATGGTCTCCTTATGAATATGGATGAAATCTTGAATCTACGTGTTTCTCATTATAGCATTATAAAAAATGAAATACAATGGTTAGGAATTTAAAATCAGGATGCTAAGCTTTAAGAAAGGGGGAATCTTATGAAACTGATAACGGTAGCCGGACCGCCTTCGTCGGGGAAAACGACCGTACTGACAAAAGTTATGGAGCACTTAATGCTCCGGAATCATGTTGGCGTTGTAAAAATGGATTGCCTTGCCACAACAGATGGTTTGATCTACGAAAAAAAGGGTATTCCGGTAAAGGTAGGTTTATCCGGCGGCATTTGTCCGGATCATTTCTTTGCTGCAAACATAGAAGATATAGTCCGTTGGGGACAGCGCTCGGAACTGGATTACCTGATAACCGAAAGCGCCGGATTGTGTAACCGGTGCTCGCCCCATATCAAAGGTGTATTGGCGGTATGTGTCGTGGATCATTTAAGCGGAGTAGATACCCCTAAAAAAATAGGCCCCATGTTGAAGTTTGCGGATTTGATTGTAATAACAAAAGGAGATATCGTTTCACAGGCCGAAAGAGAAGTCTTTACCTTCCGCGTCCGGCAGGCGAATCTAACTGCCGATATAATACATGTGAATGGTATTACAGGTCAAGGCGCAGCTGAGCTGGCCAGACTATTCTCCAATGCGCCAAGTACCGACAGTGTTACGAATAAACGGCTGCGGTTTACAATGCCGGCCGCACTTTGTTCCTATTGTCTGGGTGAAACCGAGATCGGGAAGAATTATCAGATAGGAAATATTAAAACGATGAATTGGGAATAACAGAAATGAACTAGGATTGGCTGGTGATAAATATGAAGTATTGGAATGACGTAGATTCCATAACAATTCTGGGAGGCATATTTAAAAACGGAGAGCGTGAAGATGCCTGTTTAACGATTAAAAAAGGAGAGATTATTTCGATTGTCGGGCCAACCGGATCGGGGAAAAGTCAGCTGTTATGTGATATTGAATGGATGGCCCAAAGGGATACGCCGACACAAAGACAAATCTTAGTAAATGGTAAGGCTCCGGACTATGAATTGCGTATATCGGCGGAAGAGAAATTAGTTTCTCAGCTCTCTCAAAACATGAATTTTGTAATGGACATTCAGGTGTTGGAATTCCTGCAAATGCACGCAGAAAGCCGAGGTATTCCAAAGGATAGGATGCTTATGGATAAAATTATCCATGAGGCCAATCTTTTGGCCGGTGAACCTTTTCAGCCTGCAACACCGCTGACTTCATTGAGCGGAGGGCAGTCAAGGGCGCTTATGATTGCGGATACGGCTTACTTAAGTAAATCGCCGGTCGTATTGATCGATGAAATTGAAAACGCAGGAATCGATCGGAGGAAGGCATTGGAGTTATTGGTTAAAAAAGAAAAAATCATACTGATGGCTACCCATGATCCGATTCTTACTCTTATGGCGGACAAGCGGATCGTTATAAAAAACGGGGGCATTCATAAGGTCTTATATACATCACGGGAAGAGAAATCCAATCTGGAGGAGCTGGAAAAATTGGACCGGGTAATGATGGATATAAGGCATCGTTTGCGGGCGGGCGAAGTGCTTCAAACAAAACTCTTTCTGCTGTGATTATATTATGGGAACCCAATATTCGATATGGCTGTTGCCGGCTTTATCGGTGATTTCACCATACTTGGCAAAATCATATTTTGCATTTTCATTGAGCTGGCATGTCGATTGAGGAAACCACTCCTTGTAGATATAATCAGCAACCGGCTGCAGAGAATCCTGATTTTTCCCTGTAAAACTAAAAACAACATATTTGCCCGGAAGCAATTCCTTTGCTTCTGTTCCTTTTGGCAGCTCCGAAAATGCGGATACTTCCGCCCCCGCATAGTAATCAAAAGCCGGCTGTTCATTTTCGTAAGAGAAATAAGCCGAATAATCGTTAAGACCGATAAGATAGTTTTCATCCGTACGATTTCGAATTTTCTGTTTATGTGAATGAAGCTTTCTCCAGCATTTTCCTATGATGAAAAATCCCTTTTTTGTATTTGCTTTATACCCGACTAATAGTATCTTATTACACTCGACTGTTCGAATCTCCATAATGACATCTCCTCTCAATTCCTTCTTCCCGTTGACGGTAAATTTAAGCTGCAGGGGATAGAACTCTTTTTTATTTCGGAATGCTTGCGGGCTGCATTTAAATAACGCCTTAAACCCTGTTGAGAACGACTGACGTGTTTCATATCCTGCAAATAAAGCAATTTCCATGATGGGCTGGTCGGTAAAGGCAAGTAAACGCGCGGCTTCCGTCAGTCTGCGCCGTTGTACGTAGGAATGCATTGAAAAGCCCGTAATACCGGTAAACATTCTGTGTAAATGGTATTTTGAATATCCGGCTTCCCATGCAATTTTGTCCAGATCCAGCCTGTCTCCCAGATGAACTTCAATGTAATCAATTACTTGTGATATACTTTGCAGATTGTTATTCATGTTTTTACCTCCCAGGATCATTATAAACAGAAAAAAGCGGGTACCTTTCTCATTTCTTGCTGTTTTTAAAGTTTAATTTATTATACTATACAAAGATCTGATACGGATATACAAACAAATTATAAAAGTCTTGCTTGACAAATTGAGTACAGCGTGTTATCTTGAGATTGGATTACAAGACGTACTCATAAAGAGGAGAGACAAACGTGCAAAAGGTATCGGAATATGAAATAGAACTGATGAAGATTATTTGGGCAAACGGCGGAACTGCGCTATATGCGGAAATCGCGGAAGCATTAGAGGCTAAGGGAACTCCCTGGACGAAAAATACGATTATTACCTTATTGTCCCGTCTGATTAATAAAGGGCTGTTGATAACGAACAAAATCGGGCGAAAAAACCAGTATACGGCGCTGGTAACCGAAGAAGATTATCAGATGTCGCAAACAAAAACCTTTCTTAAAAAAATCTATGAAGGAAATGCGAAAGATCTTGTATCAATGCTGATACAAAGCGACCTGCTGTCTCCGGATGACTATGAGGAATTAAAGAAGTTCTGGGAAGGCGGTGGCAGCGCAAAATGAACGGAGTAATTAAGGTAATATTATCATTATCCTTATCCGGATCAATGCTCATACTCATACTGCTCCTCTGCAAACCGGTGTTTCGTGAAAAGATCAGTAAAACCTGGCAATTTTATATCTGGCTTATTGTAATCGCCCGGCTGCTGTTACCCTTTGCCCCGCAAACAAATATGGTAGGAAGTTTTTTTAAGACGATGGATCACAGTGTTTTACAGTCCGATATTTCGCTGCAGTCTCAACAAAGTGATTCCGTATTCGGGTCGGTGAAATTAAATTATTCCAAGAAAGCAGCGGACGACTATAGCATGATAAAAAATGCCGACCGGCAAGGGAATGTCGGAGCTTCTTTGTTAAAAATTTTTGATAGAATGTCAAAGTATATCGGAATAATTTGGATGACAGTGGCGCTCATGCTGCTTATTCGGAAAATTACTATTTATCAAAGTTTTGTAAAGTATATCGCAGCCGGACGTGTTGAGATAGCCGAAATTAAACTCTTGGAACAGTTGGGCAAGACGGCGGAGCGGGCAGGTGTAAAAGCTCCGGTTGAGCTTTATGCAAACAGCAGCATTTCATCCCCGTTGCTAATAGGCTTTTTTCGCCCAAGCATTGTCTTGCCGTCAACGGAGCTTTCCGATTCCGATTTTCAGTTCACTATACTGCATGAATTAATACATTTCAAACGCTGTGATATGTTTTACAAATGGCTTGTTCAGCTTGTTACCTGCCTGCATTGGTTTAATCCGCTTGTTTTCCTTATGGGGCGGGAAATTAATCGTGCATGTGAGTTTTCCTGTGACGAGGCTGTGATAGGAAAGCTTGACTATGAAGGAAAACGTGCCTATGGAGATACCCTATTGAATGCGATGTGTGCAAGAGGCAGCCGTAAAAATATTTTTGCTTCGGTAACGTTAAATGACGGCAAGGAATTAATGAAAGAGAGGTTGGACGCAATTATGAAGTATAAGAAGAAATCGAAAGCTATTATCGGAGTGACGGCAATGATTACTCTGTTTCTGTTATGCGGCGCTACATACGCGGGAGCTTATGCTGTGACCGGCGGCAGTTTGAGCAAGCAAAATTCATCTTTAGAACGTCCGAAGACAGCTGTATTATCCAAGGAGAAAGATAAACTGATTAAGCAGGAGAAAGAAGCTGCGGACAACGATGAGATGAAAACGGCTACTGTTATGTCAGAAGTATATTATTTGGTGGACACGGAAGCACAATTAAGATCTATAGGCGGCAGTAAGTACTCTCTGGATATGAATTATATGCTCAACAGTGACATTACTTTGACGGAAGAATGGACAGCAATCGGAGATTTTGATCATCCGTTTACCGGTACTTTTACCGGAAATGGTTTTGAGATTAAGGATTTAAAAAATACCGATCCTAATGCGGAATTTATCGGTTTATTTGGATATGCCGAAGATGCTCACATATATAATGTCACACTGAGCAATGTCGATATCAGTAAAGCAGGCGGCAAGGGGAAACATGCAGGGGCTATTGTCGCAATTGCAAAAAATTCAAAAATATATGATAATCATGTGATGAATTAAATCGCTAATAGGACAAACTGACATTAACATAAAAAACAGATCTTATCTAAAAAGGAGAAATGATATGAAAGCGATTGTTGTCTACTATTCACTGGAAGGTAGTACGAAATATGTGGCTGAAAAAATAGTTCAAGGCACCGGTGCCGACATCTTAAGGCTCGAACCCGCGAAAGAGTATCCGAAGGGGAATATGAGCAAATTCTTCTGGGGCGGGAAAAGCGTTGTGTTTGGTGAAAAGCCCAAGCTTGCACCCTATCGCTTTGCAAAGGAGGATTATGATTTTATCATTATCGGAACACCAATATGGGCCGGCAGTTTTACTCCTCCGGTAAAGACATTTCTTTCGGAAAATGACCTGTCGCGAAAGAATATCGCATTATTTGCCTGCCATTCCGGAGGTGGGACGGAGAAATGCTTCAATAAGCTGAGGAAGGAGCTTACAGATTGCAATATCACTTCGGTCTTGAGTCTTATAGAGCCGGGGAAAAATGAAAAAAAGGAAAACGTAATTAAAATCGAAGAATTTTGTAAAAGTATAAATGGGGTATAGAGAAAAAGCTAATACAAAGCATCTTTCAGATGTTTCATGGTTAGCTGATAGGCCGTAAAGAGCAGTGCTCCGGCACCGATCCAGCCGATACCGTCCGCCAGATAGACGCCCCATTCCCGGATAACCTTTGACAGGAGCAGCGCAGAGAATATGCGCAGTGCCAGTTCAATGAAGCCTGACAGCATTGGTATAACAGTATTCCCCATCCCCTGTAAAGCGGAACGGTACAGGTAGAGCAGATAAAGGGCCGGGAGGCAAAGAGCAATAACGGTAATATTACGATAACCGATATCAATGAGGTTATTTACCTCAACGGCATCTCCCGATACCAGAAAGCCTATCAGTATACGTCCGAATACGATCATAAACAGGGCCATGATGGCAGAGCCGGCCAATGCCAGCCTTCTGACACTATGCAGCCCCTCTTTTATTCGGAGGAGGCTGCCTTTTCCGTAATTCTGACCCACAAAGGTGGCAAATGCCCCGTCAATCGAACTTCCGACCAGCTCCATGATTCCGAAATACTTCTTGGCAGCGGTAGTACCTGCAACAAAAAGGGTACCGAAGCCGTTAACCGCATATTGTACCGTTAATCCCCCGAAGGAAATGACCGCATTGCGGAATGCCAGAGGGGAGCCTAACCGTAATAATTCCTTAATGACATCGCTATCAATCCGAAAGTCGGACCGGCAGAGATGTATGGGCTTGATATCATGTAATTTCCGGAGACAGTACAGGAAGGAGCATAAAGTGGCAAATACCGTTGAAATGGCCGCCCCATCTACACCCATATGAAACCTGCCGATTAAAATCAGATCTAAAACAATATTCGTTATACTTGACAGGACCACCGCCAGTAAAGGGGCTTTGCTGTTGCCCAATGCCCTCAGGATGGATGCTGTCACATTATATGCAAGTGTAAATAAAGTACCGGCCAGCAGCCAGTAAAGGTATTTCCGGGTATCCTCCATGATCTCATCCGGAGTATGAATCATATTCAAAATCGGCTTCGCACACAGGATACTTATGAGGGTAAGCAGAATTCCTATAACCAGTGACAATATAACAGTCATTCCGATCGCCTTTCGTAATCCCTGTATATCTCCGGCTCCGAAACGGTGTGCATACAGCACACTGTAACCCTGTACCATACCAAGAATTATGCTTATAATCATCCAACTGTAAAAACCGGCGGCACCGACGGCAGCAAACGCGTTTACACCGATTAATCGGCCAACGACCAGGCTGTCGAATACATTATAAAATTGCTGGAAGATGTTGGCGAACATCATCGGTACGGCAAAGGAGAGGATTAGCCTGACCGGTTTGCCTTCCGTCATATCTGTTGTAGTCTTCATAAATTCCGCCTTTCAGGGTTAGGAGACCTATTCCGTGATTTCAACCCTGTTTCCGTCAGGATCTGCGACACAGCTTTCGAAATAACCATCCCCGGTTTGTCTCGGAGGGCTGTATAGCTCATAGCCTGCGGCTGTAATTGCCTCGGTAAGTGAGATGACACTGGTACGGTCGCCGACGGAAAATGCAACATGGCTCCATCCATTGACCTTGTCTTTTACGAGCCGTTCCTTAAGCCCGGTGTGATGCATGATTTCCAGTCTGGCTCCGCTGTCAAAGGCCATGAAATAGCTTGAGAAGCCCTTTTTATTCTGATAGAGGGCGGAACATTTCCCATTAAAATAGGTTATATAATAATCTTTGGATTTTTCCAGATCTTTTGCATAAACCGCAACATGTGTAATACTTATTTTCATAAGGAATCCATTTTAAATACATCTGCTTCGGATGTATTTGGTGCCACGAATAGAAAGGGCTGAAAGAATTTAAATGTGGCATTCCCTTCTTTCTAATATTTTCCTTCAACCTCCGGTTATGCCGCGGCAAGGCGGCGGATACAGCCCAGGGAAACTGTTGAAACGGCCGTAGCAAATACGGATAAGAGTAATAACAGGAACAAGATCCTTGCCATGTGAACGATTCATAATACACACTCCCAATTCTATCCTTATTTAAATACAATTTAACAGCTGCAAAGCTGTAAGTCAATATTTTCTAATGAATTATTCAACTTTTCCGTGCATTTAAAAATTAAGGTCCATTAATGAAATTGAGGTCAAATTCGGACATGCTGTAGTACTATTTACTCAGAATAAATCATATATTTCCTAAAATTGCATATAATATAGTGTTGTGTAATTAAACACACGAAGAAATCTTGATGACACATAAGGAGGCAGCTTAGTGAAAAAGGCTAAAATTTTTTTAAATACGGCAGATAAAGTAAAAGATTTTATTAATGTAGTATCAGAATTGGATTGTGATTTAGACTTAATTTCCGGAAGAAGAGTGATTGACGGGAAATCCATGATGGGTATTTTCAGTCTTGATCTTACCAAACCAATTGAAATGAACATCAACGCAAGTGAAGATATGGACTACATAAAGGTATTTGAAAAATTCATAATCATGGAATAGAATCATATGTTTTTAATTGTTGACTGATACAAAAGCTGTATCAGTTTTATTTTATCTTAACTTAATGAAACCGTGCTGGAATTCTTCGACCACTATCTGAAGGGTCTCGGGGGAGAGATTCCGCGCGAAAGAACCTTTTAAAAAACAGCCATCAACACGGAAGGCTAAACCGTTTGATGGCTGTAAATGAATCCTATTCTGTGATCTCTACCCTGTTTCCGTCCGGATCCGCAACACAGCTTTCGAAATATCCGTCACCGGTCTCACGCGGCGGGCTGTATAGTTCATATCCGGCCGACACAAGCTTTTCGGTAAGCACTGTCACCGTTTCTCTGTCTCCTACGGAAAAGGCCACATGATTCCAACCGTTAGCCAGGTTTGCCGGCAGGCTGTCTTTAAATTCGGTAAGATTCATGATTTCCAGGGATGCTCCGCTGTCAAAGGTTATGAAATAGCTTGAAAAGCCTTGCTCCGGCTCCTCGTAAAGCTCATTGCTCCTTCCGCCGAAATAATTTATGTAGTAGTCCTTTGTTATTTCTAAATCTCTTACAAATATCGCAATATGTGTAATTTTGACCTTCATGGTAATCTCTCCTTTTGATTCAATCATTAACCAGCACAGTTGAGCAGTAATATTGCATAAAGACTGCTCCCATAAGTGAAATCAATAAGAGCTTACCGTACCTGTTTTCCTTCCGACATTAACAAACTGATAGATTTCCGTGATTAGCTGCATGCCGATCTTACCTGTGCGGTAACTGTTAAACTGGCCGTAGCATTCGCGAATCAGTGTGATAACCCATGTTTTATTAAGTTTGTCCTGTTTCAAGCTATCACCCCTATCAGTAAATGTTAATCCGGTAATTGCAAAATTTATAGTTATGCCTGTTGTTCCAGTGCGGTTATGCGGTCTCTGCAGTCTGTTGCTGATAAAATATCAGAAAAAGCAGGTTATGTCAATGTGTTTTCTTCTACTAAGGGGTGCTAAAGACACCAAAAAATTCTTTTGTTAAAATGAAGAAGTCCTTTTGAAAAAATGCAATTGTCCGATGGCAGGAAAATATAGTATAATTATGTTAAATCAATTTATCAGGTGAAATAAGCTATCAGGAGGATATTTAATGGAAGTGAAATCACGTATAACAAGGAGGTATGACATTGACTGGATGCGCAGTATTGCGGTACTGCTGCTGATACC